>JASLLV010000060.1 GCA_030746935.1 Rhodospirillales bacterium
TCAATGGGGGAAGACCAGACCGGTCATGCACTAACATTCACACTGGACCACTCAAAGGGGGCCAACCACTCCGATCTGCGGCTCTCGCGCTAGAACGGGTTCAGGTGGACTGCGGATCGCGCCGTCGCGATTCTGACCGACCACGATCTGGTTTAAGGCGTGAAAATTAAAACGGCGACGGGGCGGGATCGGCCCGCGAATTCCTGGTTTCCGTTCATGATCGGATGCCATGGCGCACCGCCGTCCATGTCGCTTCTCAGCCAAACCCGGGCATAAACGTCGCCATGACATTTAAAAACCCGATGTCGGCGAGATAGCCGCTAAAGTGAACGGTTCGCCGTATTGGCAAAGTTTCCCGCTGTTCGGCCGGAATGGCAGGCTGGCGTAAGAATTCGGGATATCTGGAGAACATCTGCTGAAATGTTCGAAGATATCGTCTCCACGTTCACCCGCCTGCGGCCCACCCCGTTTTCGGGCGAAGTCGTGCCGTGCAATCTATGCGGCTCCGCCGAGCACGACGTCGTCGGCCGCCGCGACCGCTACGGCAACCGGCTGGTCAATGTTTTGTGCAAGGCGTGCGGGCTTGTTTTCGTCAACCCCATGCCCACAGAGGAGAGGGTCGCCGACTTCTATCGCGAGGAATACCGCACCTCCTACCACAACGCCTACACGCCGCGAAAAAAAGCCATTCTGCGCGCCAAAAAGGGGGCCTTTCTCCGCCACGTTCACATCGCGCCCGTTCTCAAAACAGGCGACCGGGTGCTCGACGTGGGGTCGGGGGGCGGCGAGTTCGTCCACTACATGTGCGAGAAGGGTTTCGACGCCCACGGCATCGACCCCAACGAAGGGTTCGTCGACTATGCCCGGAGGACCTACGGCGTGCCCATCCAGATCGCCACGTGGCAGACCGCCCGCTTGAAGGACGAGAGCTTCGACGTGATTACCGCAAACCACGTGGTCGAGCATTTCCGCGACCCCTACGCGGCGATTCGCCGCTTTCACTCATGGCTCGGGCCAGAGGGGCGAATGTTCCTCTCGGTCCCCAGCATCGCCAATCCAAACCGCACCCCGTACGGGCGTTTCCACTTCGGCCATCTCTACAATTTCACTTACGAAACTCTGGCCATGCTGGCCCGCCGGGCAGGCTTCATCCAGTCCGAGGAAACTCCCGAACGCAGCACCGCCCTCATTTTCAATAAGGCCGAACCGACCGAGGAGTGGCAACTGTTCCCGGACCACTACGCGGAGATGCGCGACTTTTTCGACACCTACACCAACCGCCGCTATTTCCTTTCTCCGACACCCTATTTCCGCTGGGTCCATCGCATGAAGCGCCTGGGCGGCGACATGATCATGGCGTCGGTGACGCGGAGGCCAACCAAGTAGGGCCGGACGCAGATCTTTGAGTTTTGAGCGCTCGCGGTCGGTCGGAATCGCAAAGCCGCGATCCGCTTTAGCGCACACTAAGACGACGCGCTCAAGGAGCGAGACTGGCGGGGGTGCCGATCCGGGGCCGGTGGATTGCGAAGGCGTGAAGCTCGCTCGGCTCGAGCACGCGGTCGAAAAAGGCGGGCCGGTA
The DNA here is from genome assembly GCA_030746935.1 of Rhodospirillales bacterium. Lineage (GTDB taxonomy): Bacteria > Pseudomonadota > Alphaproteobacteria > Rhodospirillales > JASLLV01 > JASLLV01. Next base: position 1,580 of record JASLLV010000060.1, read on the forward strand.
GTCGAAAAGCACCTCGGCGACGATGGCGGCCTCACCGGTGCGGAGAATGAAGCCTGCCGGCAGGCTCGCCGGCCCTCCCTCCGTCCCGATCGTGCTGACGCCGGATGCCGTGCCGAACGTGCGCTGCCAGAGCACCGTCGCCCCCCCGTCACCGCCCGCGAGCGAAGAGACGAGGATGCGGCCATCCGACACGATGTCGTAAGGCGCGACGACGTGAGTGGCGGCGGCGAACAAATTTCCGAGCGCACCTTCGCTCAGGCCCTCGGACTGCGAAACGAGGTCGGCCATGGTCGCCGATGCGCGCTCGATCTTCTGGTTGAGAAGAAGGAAGCGGGTGATCTCGATTCCCGATAGCACCAGAAGCACGATGACGGGAATCGCCATCGCCAGCTCGAGTGCGATGGCGCCGCGACGATCGCCGGCGACGGCGCGAAGGCCGCGGAAAATATGCCACGACCGGTTCGCGCTCACGGCGCCCCCGCCTCTCCCCAGGGCTCGTTGCGAACGGCCAGCCCCGCCTCGATCGTCAGGTGCCCGTCGGCGCCGATTACGCCGGCGCCCAGCGGCGTCAGCAGCGGCCAGGCATACTGGAACCGGTAGGCCACCACGTCGCCGGTTCCCCCGGCTTCGGCGACGCCGACGTCGGCGTCCCAGATGCCGTTTGCGTTGTCGTCCGTGAACGTTTCGCCCGCGTCGAAGACCCCGTTTCCGTTGCCGTCGACAAAGGATTCGCCCTGACCCACGTCCTCGAACCCCGGATAGACGAGAACCTGGACGTCCGCATTTTCCATGTCGACGAGGCCGAAGGTCCGTTCCGAGATCATCTCGACGATTCTCTCCAAACGGGTCTGGCCGGCGACCTCGAGGCCCGTCACGCCGAACCGCGCGGCGTCGCGCAAGGCACCTTCCGCGAGCGTCGTCACCAGCATCGCCATCCCGAACTCGATGGCGGCCGCTGTTATGAGGATCAGGATCGGCGCCGCGAACGCAAACTCGACCGCCGCCGAACCGGCGTCGTCACCCGGCGCCTCGCCCGAGTCTGAAAACCGCCGTCCCCGAAGCGCGGCCCCAAGCGCGCGCGCCGACGACGCCCCGCACCTAGCGAGATTCGACATCATCATCAGTATATTATAGTATTATTTAGATGGCGGGTCGAATACGTTATTTTTTATTTAAGTTTTATCTTTTTTTCGTAAATTTATTGAAAAATTGCAACGAAACCCGGAACCCCGCGAACGGCATCGAACCGGGGCACCCGCCCAGGCAACGCGGCGGAAGGCGCAAACGCAGAGTGGGACGCGTGGTGCACAGGCTATGGCGCACAGGGTATGGCGCACAGGGTATGGCGCACAGGCTATTCGGTGCAGCGCACGCGCAATTCGGGGCCGGAAACCTCGAGGAGCGTGATGTCGACCCGCGCCGGTCCCCCTTTCGGCCCCGACGGCGGACATGCCCGGCTTCCCATGAACTCCGCCCAGCGGTCGGTAAGTTTGATGAAGCCCTCGACGATCACGAGGACCATCTCGCCCGCGACGGCCGGGCAAGTGGCGATTGACACGTCGGCCTCCCCGCCCATGGGTATCTGGACCTGTTCCGAGAAGTGCTCACATTCGTAAACGTAGAGCCGCACTTCGGTGGCGCTCTCCATGCCCCGATTGGTCACGTGCACATCGACGCCGCGGTAGTCCGCGGCCCACGCCGCGTCGCCTACGGACGCGATCGCAAATAGACCCGCGAGGATGGCGATGGGAAGAATTCTCATGGCGTGGCTGTCCTGGTGATGCGCGGGTACCGAAAAACCTTAACCGGTCCGGCCCGGAATTGACAACAGGTCCGCCCGGCGTGGATCGGGCGCGCCTTTGACGAATCTCGAAGTTTGACCTATCTCAAGGATGGAACGCCAATCGACGGATAGCTTGGCCGCCATGCGTAACGACGTAGTTCAGAAATACGATCTCAGGGTACCGCGATACACGAGCTATCCGACGGTGCCGCACTTCGGCCCGCAAGTGGACGCGGACGTTTACGGCGGATGGCTGGCGGGGCTGGGCCGGTCCGAGGCGTTGTCGCTCTACTTGCACGTTCCCTTTTGCGATCGGTTGTGTTGGTTCTGCGGCTGTCACACGAAGATTGTGCGCCGCTACGATCCCATCGCCAAGTACTTGGACGCCCTGGATCGGGAAATCACGCTCGTCGCCGACAACTTGGGCGAACGCATGCCCGTTCGCCACGTGCACTGGGGCGGCGGCAGCCCTTCTTTGATGCGAGGCTCCGACTGGCTGCGGCTGATGGGCCGCCTCGGCGAACGGTTCGCGATCCGCGCCGACACCGAGATCGCCGTCGAGCTCGATCCGCGCGACATCCGCCCCGAGACCGCCGAAACACTGGCCCGCGCAGGGATCAATCGCGCGAGCTTAGGCGTTCAGGACTTCGACGCCCACGTTCAGCGCGCGATCAACCGGGTGCAGAGCTTCGAGGAAACCGAGCGCGTAATCGGCTGGCTTCAGGATGCCGGTATCTCGGCGTTCAACCTCGATCTGATGTACGGTCTGCCGCATCAGACCGCCCTCGGCGTCGCCCGTACCGCCGATATGGCAGCCGATCTCGCACCCGGCCGGATGGCGTTGTTCGGCTACGCCCATGTTCCCTGGATGAAGGCCAATCAGCGCTTGATCGACGAGGCGGCACTACCGTCCGCGGACGAGCGCTGGGACCAGATCGAGGCCGCAACCGCGGCGCTGAAGAAACGAGGCTACGTCGCCATCGGCCTCGATCATTTCGCGAAATCCACCGATCCCCTTGCCGCCGCCGCCGAGAGCGGACACCTGCACCGAAACTTCCAGGGTTACACCACCGACACCGCCGCGACGCTTCTCGGCTTCGGGGCCTCGGCCATCGGCTCGCTGCCCCAAGGTTACGCGCAGAACGCCGCACCCATCGCTCAGTACATGCGCGCGGTCTCGTCCGGCCAATTCGCGATCACGCGCGGAATCGCGCTCAGCGACGACGATCGGCTGCGCCGCGAGATCATCGAGCGCCTGATGTGCGACATGGAGGTGGACGTGGGCGCAGCCTGCCGCCGCCACGGCGTGGCCGTCGATTCGCTTGCCGGTGCTTTCGCCGCGATTGCGCCCTTGGTAGATGACGGAATCGCCGAGCGCAAACGCATGCGAATCCGCATCACCGAGGACGGGCGACCGTTCGTACGTCTGGTCGCGGCCGCCTTCGACGCCTATCTCAACCGGGGCGAGACCCGCCACGCCAAGGCGATCTGAGCCGCCCCGCCGTCACCCGCGTTTCAGCGCTAGCGTAAGGCCGTCGCCGATGGGAATCAGGCTCACGTCAACGCGCGCGTCCTCGTGCACCATCGCGTTGAAGTCGCGGATGGCGCGGGTACTGTCCTCGTCGTTGCCGGGATCCGCCACCCTCCCGTCCCAAAGGACGTTGTCGATGGCGACCAAGCCGCCGGCCCGCAATAGCGTGAGGGTTTTCTCGTAGTAGCCCTGGTAGTTCTTCTTGTCGGCGTCGATGAAGGCGAAGTCGAAGGTGCCGGTCCGGCCCTCGGCGATCAGCGCGTCAAGCGAGTCCACCCCCTTGCCGAGGCGAAGTTCGATCTTGTCGGCGACGCCGGCCTCCGCCCAGTAGCGCCGCGCCACCCGGGTCCATTCGTCGGATCGGTCGCAGGCGAACAGCGCGCCGTCGTCGGGCAACGCGAGCGCCACGCTGAGCGCGCTGTAGCCGGTGAAGGTCCCGACCTCGATCGCCGTCTTCGCACCCATCAAGCGAACCAGAAGCCCCATGAACTGCCCCTGTTCGGGGCAGATCTGCATGCCGCCCATGGGCATGGACGCGGTCTCTTCGCGAAGCCGACGCAACACGTCGGGCTCGCGCAGCGAGGCATCCTGCAAGTAGCGATAAAGCCGCGCGGTCAGCTTGATGGTTCGATAGGACAAGGCGTGATCTCCGAAAGCGCTGGACGGGCGGCCATCATGCCCGTTGTGGCGGGTTGGCGAAAGCGGGCACGCGAATGCGAGTTAGAATCGTCTGCATCTCTGGAATAGCACCGGCCGACATCCCTGCTCGGCAAACCACGGTATCGGTTGATTAGGGCGCCCGGGCGGGACTGTGGGCCGATTCCGCGCAAGCGGACAAACCTCAGCGCGCCTGGCGCCATGCCGAGAGGCGGCGCTTGATCTCGGCGGCCACTTCGCCCGCCGCGTCCAGCGGCGCGTGGCTCCAATGCTCGAGCCTGTCGGTAAGCGGACGGGCGTAGCCACGCTCGAACAACTCGGCGTGGAACCGGGCGTGCTTGGGTGTGATCACCGTCGCCGGTGCGTAAATGTAGACGGGCGCCGGCGCGACGCAGGCCTCCGAGCACATTGAGACTGAATCGCCGGTGACCACCACCGCATCGGCGAGGCCGAGGTAGGCCACGTAGGGGTTCTCACCGCTGTCGCCCCACCGGTGGACGTGGCGCGGCGCATCGCAAGCTTCGATCAGGGCTGCCGCCGCCCGACCGGTCCGCCGAGACGTGGTAACCATCAAGGACCCACCCGATTCCCGAGCCATGGTCGCGCTCAATCCGCCTAATTCCGCGGCCATGTCGGGAGAGAAAGTGCGCCGGCGCGTGCTGCCGCCCACGATCAGCGCGATTCGGGGCCTGGGAAGGTGTTCGAGCCGCGCCCGCCAACGCTGGGCCGCCTCTTCAAGCCCCGCGCGGGTCAACTCGTGCGGAGCCCCGGTCATCCGGATCACATTGGCGCGTTCGCGGATTCGGTCGTGGCGGGGCACCGCGATCAGCGAAAAATCGTCCGATCCGGCAACGCCCGGAAACATGATCTGGACGATGAAGGCGCCGCTCGCGCGCCGGATCGCGCGGGCCACAGGCGCCGTCCGGCGTCCGGCGGCGATCACCAGCTCCGGCCACGGCGGCTTGAGTCGCGCCCGCGCACGCTTGCTCAGGCCCCGGAAGCTGGCCCCGAGAAGCGGGTTGGGAACGGCCGCCGCGCGCGTGTATTCCAGTTCGCGGGCCTCGAACAGGAACCCCAGTGCCCGGGCGATGCCAAGGCATTGCGCGCGGTTGCCCGCGCGCTCGTCGAGCAAGGCCCAGGTGGCGGACGGCTGAGCGGTGGCTTCGCTCATGGGGCCGACGCAAGGGCGGGGCGCTCAGCGCCCATCGGCGGCCGTCTTTCGCAGCTCGGTGATGGTAGCCCGCGTCGTGATCTGCTCGGCGTCGGTGCGCAATTCGATCACCGCGGCCTTCCCCGATTCAAGGGCGCGATCGAACGCGGGCTCGAAGTCGGCGGTCCGCTCGATCGCCTCGCCGTGGGCGCCATGCGCCCGCGCCACCGCCGCGTAATCGGGATTGACGAGGTCCGTGGCGATGGTGCGAAGGGGATAGCGGCGTTCCTGATGCATGCGGATGGTGCCGTACATCCGGTTGTTGAAGATCACGATGATGGGTGCGGCCCCGTAAAGGACGGCGGTGGCCAACTCTTGTCCGGTCATGCCGAAGCCGCCGTCGCCGACGCATCCCACGACCATCCGCTCAGGCGCGGCGATCTTCGCCGCCACCGCCGCCGGCACCGCGTAGCCCATGGCACCGCTGGTGGGCGCGATCAGGCGCTGGCCGGCCCGGAACCGAACGTAGCGTTGCACCCAGCCGCTATAGTTCCCCGCATCGACCGTGACGACCCCGTTCGCGGCCAAGCGCCCGCCCAGAACCTGCATGACCTGGCCGAGATCCAGCGCGCCGGCGGTCGGCGCGGGCGTCGCGTTGTCCTCGTAGTTGCGGCGCGCGTCCTCCACCCACGCGCGCCAACGCGTGCCGTCGACCGGCGCGAGCGCGGCCGCGGCCTCGGCGAAGGCCGCCGGCCCGGCAAAGATGCCGAACGCCGGACGGAAGACCCGGCCCAACTCGCCCGCGCCCGCGTGCACATGGACCAGTGTCTGGCGCGGCTCCGGCGAATCGAACAGGCGGTATCCTTGCGTGGTCATCTCGCCCAACCGCGTGCCGACGGCAAGGATCAGGTCCGCTTCCCCGACCCGGGCCACCAGCCGCGGATCCGGCCCGATCCCCATTTCGCCCACGAAATTCGGGTGGTCGTTGTCGAAGATGTCGTGACGACGGAACGAGCACATCACCGGCAGGTTGTTGGCCTCGGCGAACGCACGGAATTGCGAACGCGCGATGTCGGTCCAGCCGCCTCCGCCGACGTAGACAAGGGGCCGCTCGGCCTCTTCGAGGAACGCGCGCAACCTCGCCATATCGGATTCGGGCACCTGCGGATGATCGATCGCCGGCGGTTCCGCATCGGCAGCCACCGACGATTCCCGAAGCACGTCCTCAGGGATCGCCAGCACCACCGGCCCGGGACGTCCCAATTGCGCGATCCGGAACGCCCGGCCCAGCATGTGGCCAAGGTCGTCGGCGTGCATCACCTCGGCCGCCCACTTCGCGAGCGGCGCGAAGACGCGGTCGTGATCGACTTCCTGGAACGCCTCGCGCCCGCGAAAGCGGCGCGGAACCTGACCCACGAGCAGCACCATCGGCGTCGAATCCTGAAAGGCGGTATGGACGCCGATCGCAGCGTTGCACGCGCCGGGTCCGCGTGTGACCAGACAGACGCCGGGCTTGCCTGTGAGCTTGGCGTAGGCCTCGGCCATGTTGGCGGCGCCGTGCTCGTGGCGGCAACTGACGACCGCGATCTCGTCGCGGGTGTCGTAGAGGGCGTCGAGGATCTCGAGATAGCTTTCGCCGGGAACGCAGAAGACGTGCTCGACGCCGTGTCGGCGCAGGCAATCGACGACGATCCGGCCGCCCGAACGCGCGTTTCCCGCCATACCCTTTTGATCCCCTACCCATCCGCGAACCTGGGCCGCGAATGTGGCACAAATGCCCGGCAGACCAAAAGGCCGTTTGGGTGTCGGGCGAAATCCCGCCGACCATGCCCGGCGGGTGCGTGCGATTCTTGACGCGGGCGATCTCGCCGACATCGGCATCTTCGCGAGCGGCGGAAGGCAAGGCCACGTGGCCGGGGCGCAAGCAGGTTTTCAGGCGCATCGATTCCGCCGGGCGCATGGCGGGCGACGTGCTGACCACGGACGGCGACCGCCACGAGGGAACGCCCCTCATCGAGCCGGTGATGCGCGGCGGTCGGCGGGCAGCGGCGTTGCCGACGCTAAACGAATCCCGCGAGCACGCGGCCCCAGAGCTCGCCCGGTTGGCCCAACACTTGCGCCGCCGTGACACCGAGCCCGCCTTCGCGCCCGCCCAAGGACCGCTCCTGGTACTATGTGCTCGTGCACGGCACCGAAATCACCACCTACGTTGCCGAGCGCAACCTCGCGCCCGACACCTCGGACGAGGCGGTTCTCCACCCCGAGATCGACACCCATTTCGAGGGCATCGCGGGGGGCCGTTACATTGCGCGCAAGAAAGAGAATTAGGGCGTCAACTCAAAACTCGAACGTCTCCTTCCGGTCCGATACCAGACCCTTCGAAACACGCCACCGAATCGCCGCTCATGATCCGAAGCGGTCATCGGGGGATTCCATTTCACCAGCACGGTTGAACAGAAAACGCCGTCGCTTCTCACTGTACGTGAACGTTACGTCGTGCAGATATAAACACCGAATTCTTTTTCGGACACAGCCGTTCCGGCAAGATCTTTTAAACATTTGATGTATTGAAAACCTGCATTCCGCAGCAGGTCGACGACCTCAACCCTCAAAAAGGCTCTTTGTTCTTCATGGTATTCGACGATCTCTTGTTTCGCCGTGTCGATGACGACGCAGCGCTCGATTCGAACACTGCCTTCCATCCGTTTTTCGGAGAGGATGAAACGTCCCTCTTTCTCCTCCCAACTCTTCGTCGGTTGGGAATCGCCACCGGGGACGCACTGCGGACCCGCCGTGGTTAGCAATAGCTTTCCTCCCGGACGAAGGGCGTATGCAAACCGTTCGAACTGGGCGGCCAGCTCCGTGTCGTCCATGAATCCAAGCGTGTGATTTATGGCGATGATGACGTCGTAGTACGCCTGCTCGACGATCTTCGAGGCCCTTTGTAAGCGAAACTCAACTGATGCCTCAGACCGTTCGGCTTCTTGTTGGGCCTCACGAAGATATGCTTCTGCGATGTCTATCCCTACGACGCGATAACCTCTATTCGCCATTTCTATCGCGTGTCTGCCGTTCCCACAACCGACATCCAGAATCACTTCCGTCCGCTGCAATTTCAGGAGCTTTTCGATATCATCAACTTCACGGGCCGTCGTTTCCCTGTTCGGAAATCCGACCCACTCGACAAACACCGCCTGACCGTCCGGGTGCTCCCAGCTCCAATCGACGTGACGCCTCTTCAAGTGACTGATTCCCGAATTTCGTTTCTGCCCGCTTGTCCATTCTTATGATGACGAACCGAACTCCGGAAGGCCATATCCCCATTGAGGCCACTGATCCGATCCTGAGCCGAAGCGGACCTACTGCAATTGAATCGTGGGATCACTACAATTGACAGAACATGTGATTGCTGGAGGTGGGAGGAAGTTCCGAAATGAATCCGAAACTTGGTTTGCGAGTGATCTTCGCCGCTTTAATGATTGCGGGCGGAATAGGACTACAGCCCCGCCCTTGTTCGCGGAACCAAGCTTCGTTGCGCTTCCCAAGATCGAGAACAATGCGGTGGCGCCGCGAATTATCTACATCGAAAATCCACGGTTCCCACGAGTCGGAGCCGATGACCTTCGGAAGGTCGTTCATGCCGCCGCCGCCCTGGTTGATGAGCATTACGGCATCAAGGTGGAGAGCCCGAGCCATATTCCCATCCTTGATATCGACGACGTTTTTTCCAAGTTGGTTGAGAACAAGCCACCTCAATTCAAGGATTTGATCGGCGATTTCCGCAACGGAAAGGTCGATTGGGATATCGTCAGGGATAATCTCGTCAAGCAGATCGAGAAACAGAAAGACTCGCTCGCCGAACAAATCGATTTTGCCCGCCCTTATCTTATCCGACCCCTGGAAGGAGAAGACTTGGACTCCTTCTCTCGAGCGGTGGTGGAAACATTCGAGGCCCGCCTTTCCCATTGGACCGTCGCCAAACTGGCGGACGGCCATCCGGTGATCGGAGAGGTTCCTGGACGCCCCGACCTACCGTTCAACGAATGGGACTACTGGACCCTGATGGCGAAGCGGGGCATCGATGCCGAGATCGTACTCACCAACCAACTCGTCGCCAGCGTCGAATACATCCCGATCCCGGTCCATACCTCGATCCGGGGCGGCATCACTGGGGGATCGACCGAGTACAATCCATCGTCACGGTTGGGATCCTCAGTTTGGATTTCCCTGTTTCCGTATCTGTCCGACGATCCCCATATCAGGAAGTTTCGAAACGGCGAGAACTACACGCGAGACGAAGCCCTGTCCTATGCGGGCGCCATGGTGGCCCATGAGATGGGTCACCAACTCCTTCAGCTGGGACACCCGTGGTCGAACGACGCGTGCATAATGCGTCCGGCGGAGGCGCTGGACTTCGCCTCTTGGGTCAACAAATTCGACGCAAAGAAGTGTCGGATCGATTCAAGCCCGGCGATGAAACCTGGAACGATGAAGGCACCGATTTGGTAAGCGAATTCTTATCAAGATACGATTTCAGCTCTTGGCCGGAAGGGGACCTGGACGACGGTCCGCCAAAGCGATCGGTCTTGAACGGACACCAGGCATTCGCACGGTGTGTCCATCGCGTTGTCGGTTTCTCAATCGATGACATAGATCGCCGCCCATCCCCCGACCGGTGGCGGGCGCGTTGGGCGCGGCCCGATTCGGTGATACCATCGCCCAGGGAAGGAGCGGACATGGCGCCCACAGCAAGGCTTGCCGCAGCTTTGATCGTGATCGTCGGGCTCGCGCTCGCCGGGGGGTCACGCGGCGCCAGCGCAGCCAATGACGAGCTCGTCATCGGCCTGTCGCAGTTCCCGTCCACCTTCCATCCCAACATCGATCCGATGATGGCCAAGACCTACATCCTGGGCATGACGCGCCGCCCCTTGACCGCCTACGACAAGGACTGGGGCCTGGTGTGCATGCTGTGCGTCGAGCTGCCGACGGTCGAGAACGGGCTCGCCGTCCCGGAGACGACGCCGGACGGAAAGCGCGGCGTCGCTGTTACCTTCACCATCCCCGAAGAAGCGGTCTGGGGCGACGGCGAGCCGATTACCACAGAAGACGTGATCTTCACCTGGCAGATCGGCCGCCACCCCAAGAGCGGCGTCGGAAACGCCGAGTTCTACCGCTCGCTTTATTCCATTGACGCCCACGATTCCAAGACCTTCACGCTGCACTTCGACAAGCTCACCTTCGACTACAACGCGATCGCGCTTTCATTGGTGCCGGAACACCTGGACCGGGCGAAATTCGCCGATCCGCAGGAATACAAGCACCGCACCACCTTCGATACCGACACCGCGAACGCGGGCCTCTATTTCGGGCCCTACCTGATCGCAGACGTCGTCTCCGGCTCGCACGTGGTGCTGGAGCCGAACCCCAAGTGGTGGGGGGCCAAACCCCGGTTCAAGCGGATCATGGTGCGGGTGGTCGAGAACACCGCGGCGCTGGAAGCGAATTTGCTTTCCGGCGCCATCGACATGATCGCGGGCGAGGTCGGGATCGCGATCGATCAGGCGCTCGCCTTCGAAAAGCGCCACGGCCAGCGCTTCGACATCCGTTACAAGCCGGGTCTCATTTACGAGCACATCGATCTCAACCTCGACAACCCGATCCTCGCCGACAAGCGGGTACGCAAGGCTCTCGTCTTCGCCCTCGACCGCGAGGCGATTAGCCGCCAGCTCTTCGAGGGACGCCAGCCGGTGGCGCACTCCAACGTGAATCCACTCGACTGGGTGTTCGCCGAAGAGGGCCTGCGCTACGCGTACGATCCGGGCCGCGCCGACCGGCTGCTCGACGAGGCCGGATGGTCGACGATGCTGGACGGCGTGCGCCACAACGCCGACGGCGCGCCGCTCAGGTTCGAGATCATGACCACGGCCGGCAACCGGACCCGCGAGTTGGTGGAACAGGTGCTGCAGAGCCAGTGGAAGGCGCGCGGTATCGACGTGCGCATCCGCAACGAGCCGGCGCGCGTCTTCTTCGGCAAGACGGTGACCGAACGGCGGTTCGGCGCGATGGCCATGTTCGCCTGGATCAGCTCGCCCGAGAGCGTGCCGCGAACGACGCTGCATTCGGCCCACATCCCGATGTCCGAGAACAACTACGGCGGCCAGAACTACACCGGTTTCAAGAACGCCGAGGTCGACTCGCTGGTCGAACGAATCGAGGTCGAACTCGACCGCGAGACGCGGCGCGGGCTCTGGCACCGCCTGCAAGAGATCTACGTAGACGAGCTTCCGGTGATCCCGCTCTACTTCCGGGCCAACGCCTTCGTCCTGCCGCGGTGGCTCGCGGGCGTCGAGCCGACCGGGCATCAATACCCGACCACGCTGTGGGTGGAAACCTGGCGGACGGCTCCCTGAGGCCGCGGCCCCCGGGCCTTCGACGAACGGCGCCAGCGCCATGATCCGATACCTCACCGGACGGCTTTTCCAATCCCTGGTCGTGCTCGCGGTCATGTCGTTCGTGATCTACGCACTTATGGGCCTGATGCCCGGCGATCCCGTCGATCTGATGATCAGCGCCGATCCCGACGTCACGCCCGCCGACGCCGCAAGGCTGCGGGCGCTCTACGGCCTCGACCAACCGGTGCTGCAGCGTTACGGCAACTGGCTCGCGGCCGCGCTTTCGGGCGATCTCGGCTATTCGCGCACCCACGCGCGCCCGGTGCTCGACGTGTTGTGGCCGGCGCTCGGCAACACGGCCCGGCTTCTGGGCGCGGCGCTGATACTCTCGCTCGCGGTCGGGCTTCCGGCCGGAATCGTTGCCGCCACCCGCCCCCACTCGGCGATCGACTACACCATCAACCTGATGGCCTTCGCCGGCGTCTCGGTGCCGCCTTTTTGGCTCGCGCTCTTGTTGATCATCCTCTTCGCCGTCATGCTCGGGGTCCTGCCGGCGGGCGGGATAGGGGCGCTCGCGGGCGGCGGTTTCTGGGAAAGCGCACGGTTCGCCGTTCTGCCCGTCGCCAGCCTCACCCTCGCCAGCATCGGCGGCCACACGCGCTACGCGCGCGCCGCCATGATCGAGACCCTGCGCCAGGACTTCATACGCACGGCACGCGCCAAGGGCTTGAGCCGCGCCCGCGTGGTCGTCGGCCACGCGCTGCGCAACGCGATGATCCCGGTGGTGACCATCGTCGCGCTCGAGTTTGGCTACCTCTTTTCGGGTGCCCTTATCACCGAGACCGTCTTCGCCTTTCCGGGCATGGGCAAGCTCATATTCGACGCCATCATGGGCAACGATTTCAACCTCGCGCTCGTAGCCTTGCTGTTCGCAACCGCGCTGACGCTGTTCGGCAACTTCCTCGCCGACGCCGCTTATGTGTGGCTCGACCCCCGCATCAGCTTCCGGAGCGCCAACGTATGAGCGCGCACGCCCTGCTCCGGCCCGCCATCGAGCGGTTTGTCCGCCACCGCTTGGCCATGGCCAGCGCCGCCATGCTCGGCCTGGTCGCGCTCGCGGCGGCGGCGGCACCCTTGGTCGAGCACGCGCTTGGCACAAGCGCCGCGACGGTCGATCTTTTTGAACGTTTCGCGCCCGCCTCGTCCGCCCATCCGCTCGGTACCGACGAACTGGGGCGCGACGTGCTGGTGCGGCTGCTATACGGCGGGCGGGTATCGCTCTTCGTCGGCTTGACCGCGGCCCTCGCGGCCGCTTGCATCGGGACCCTGGTGGGTCTGATCGCCGGCTATCTGGGTGGACGGATCGACGCGCTTTTGATGCGGATCACCGACAGCGTGATCGCGCTGCCGCTGCTTCCACTCCTCATCGTGCTCGCGGCGCTCGATCTGGAAAAGCTGGGGTTTTCCCCCGATGGCGCGGCGTCGGAAAACGCGAGCCTCTATCGCATCGTCGTGATCGTCGCGCTCGCGGGGTGGACGACGGTCGCAAGACTGGTACGGGCAAGCGCGCTGGCGCTGCGCCGCCGGCCGTTCGTCCTTGCCGCCCAGGCGCAAGGCGCCGGTGCGGCCCGGATCATGATGGTGCACGTGCTCCCCAACCTAGCGACGCCGATCATCGTCGCGACCACCCTTGCGGCGGGGCACATCATCCTTTTGGAATCGGTACTCAGCTTTCTTGGGCTCGGCATCCAGCCACCGATCCCGAGCTGGGGCAATCTTCTCACCAACGCCCAGGAGCTGATCTGGTCGTCGCCGGCGCTCGCTTTTTACCCGGGCATCATGATCTTCGCGACCGTGATCGCGTTCAATTTCCTGGGTGACGGCTTGCAGGACGCCCTCGATCCAAGGGCGCATCGCCGTTGATTGGAACCGCGATGCACCCGCGATCAGGCCCGTGAATCAGCTCGATCTTCGTAATAGTGACCCGAACCACGCCCGCGCCGGATCGCCCAAGGCGAAACCGAGCGACCACGATCTGATCTGAGGCGTGTAATCATAAACCGGGAGCCAATTGCACCGACGTCCGCTTTTGATCCATAGGAGAAGTTCAGGTGATTAGGCTCAGGACTCATTGATTGAGATAGAAGATGACGAAAGCGGCGATGCATATGGCTGAGAAGAAAGTGTGGG
>JASLLV010000061.1 GCA_030746935.1 Rhodospirillales bacterium
CCACACTTTCTTCTCAGCCATATGCATCGCCGCTTTCGTCATCTTCTATCTCAATCAATGAGTCCTGAGCCTAGAGCGGATCTCGGTTGGTTGGAACCACGATGCGGTTGCAATCAGGCGGGTCAATCCAAACGAATTCAATGGCGCAGCCGGATTCACGCGCTCTCGGGATCGCGGCCACGCGATTTCGCCCCGACGGCGATATGGTCCCTAGGGTCGGCTTGACCCCGTCCACGTTGCCGCCCATAAAGAGGGCGAATGCTGGGTCTCAGCCTCACCAAAATCCTGTTCACCGCGCTCGTCGTGTTCGCGGTTTGGTATGCCTTTTCGCGGGTGCGCCGGCTCGGCGCCTCACGCGGCCGAGGCGGCGTCAGCACCCCGGGCCCGACCAGCGCTCCGACCAGGGTCGAGGACGTCGAGGACATGGTCCGTTGCGCCGTTTGCGGCGAATTTACGCCCGCGTCCGGCCCCAGCGATTGCCCGCGCGACGGGTGTCCCTACCGGGCGTGAAGGTGCCGTCCCCTGGGTCGCTTGACCGCGTTTTTCGCGGGCAGTAAGTTCGCTGCACCGCAGCAAAACCTTCTCCAGTTCCATGGCGCGCGCCACCGCCTCGAAGCCCAGTTTCCAGCACCTGATCCTCGAGTTGCAGCACTACTGGGCTGAACAGGGGTGCACGATCCTTCAGCCCTATGACATGGAAGTGGGCGCCGGCACCTTCCATCCGGCGACGACGTTGCGTGCGCTCGGGCCGCGGCCGTGGAAGGCGGCCTACGTCCAGCCCTCGCGGCGGCCCGCCGACGGGCGCTACGGCGAGAACCCCAACCGCCTTCAGCACTATTACCAGTTCCAGGTCATCCTCAAGCCGTCGCCCGACGACTCCCAGGACCTTTATCTCGGGAGCCTCCGCCACCTTGGCATCGATGAGGCCATGCACGACATCCGCTTCGTCGAGGACGATTGGGAGAGCCCGACCCTCGGCGCCTCGGGCCTCGGCTGGGAGATCTGGTGCGATGGCATGGAGGTGACCCAGTTCACCTATTTTCAGCAGATGGGTGGCATGGAGTGCGAGGTCGTGTCGGTGGAGTTCACCTACGGCCTTGAGCGCCTGGCCATGTACGTCCAGGGCGTCGACAGCGTCTTCGACGTGGACTGGAACGGCGCCGGCATGACCTACGGCGACGTCTTCGCCCAGGCCGAGCGGGAGTTCTCGGCCTACAACTTCGAGCACGCGGACGTCGACGCCGTCGCCCGCCACTTCAAGGACGCCGAGGCCCAGTGCGGCGCTCTCCTCGCCCTCGTGCCGCCGCTGTCGCTGCCGGCCTACGAGCAGTGCATCAAGGCCAGCCACCTGTTCAACCTCCTCGATGCCCGGGGCGTCATCGGCGTGGCCGAGCGCGCCGCCTACATCGGCCGCGTCCGGGCCCTCGCCAAGGGTTGCTGCGAGGCGTGGCTCAGCACTCAAGAGGACGGCGCCTAGTTCATGCCCGAACTGCTGCTGGAGATCCTGTCGGAGGAGATTCCGGCGCGCATGCAAAGGCGCGCCGCCGAAGATCTTAGGGAAAAGCTCGTCGAGCTTGCCGACGAATGCGGCTTCGCGGCCACGGTGTCCGCCGAAGACGTGCAATCGTTCGCAACACCGCGGCGGCTGATCGGCGTCGTTCGCAACGTGCCCCGGCGCCAGCCCGACGCCGCCGAAGAACGTCGCGGCCCCCGCGTGGGCGCGCCGGACGCGGCCATCCAGGGCTTTTGCGGCGCCAACAACCTGGCGCCCGAGCAACTGGAAATCCGCGAGACATCCAAGGGTGCCTTCTACTTTGCCGCGATCCAAAGGAAAGGCCAGGACACGGCGGAAGTCCTCGCAAGTTCGGTGCCGGAGCTCGTTTACGGATTCGGCTGGCCCAAGTCCATGCGGTGGGCGAACACGGCGCTCCGCTGGGTCAGACCGATCCACGGAATCTTGTGCCTCTTCGATGGCAAGGCGGTGCCGGGTGGCGTCGAATTTGCCGCGCTCAATCCGAACGTTCAACCAATCCACCTTCCCTTCACGAACAAGACCGTGGGTCATCGTTTTCTCGCGCCCGGGTCGCTCGCGGTCCGGGACTTCGCCGACTACCGGGCGAAGCTGAAGAAAGCCAACGTGCTGATCGATTTCTCCGAACGGCGGGCGAGAATCGAAAAGGACGGCGCGAGACTCGCCCAAAAGCAGGGGCTCACCATCAAGCCCGACCCCGATCTCATGGACGAATGTGCGGGCCTCGTCGAATGGCCGTTCGTGCTGATGGGGCGGATCGATGAGGCGTTCATGGACCTGTGGCCCGAGGTGCTCGCCACGGTCATGCGCCACCATCAGAAGTACCTCGCGCTCGTCGACAAAGGGGGAAACCTGGCGTCGCGGTTCCTGGTGGTCGCGGGCACCCGGACACGCGACCGGGGCCGCGCGATCGTCGCGGGCAACGAGCGGGTGTTGAAAGCGCGTCTCGCTGACGCCAAGTATTTTCGAGATCAGGATATGTGCCGGCCCCTCGAGGACTACGTACCCCGGCTTGACCAGCTCGTCTTCCACGCCCGCTTGGGAAGCATGCGCGAAAAGGCCGGCCGGCTCGAGGCACTGGCCGCCATTGTCGGCGCAGCCATGCCCGGCACGGACCCGATGCGCGTTCGCCGCGCAGCCCTATTGTGCAAGGCAGATCTGGTGACTCAAATGGTCGTCGAGTTCCCGGAACTGCAGGGCGCCATGGGTGGCCGCTACGCCGCTTTCGGGCCAAGCCATGAAGACGCCGAAATCGCGACGGCCATTGCCGGGCACTACGCGCCCAGGGGACCGGGGGACAAGTGTCCGTCCGATTCCCTAAGCGTCGCCGTCGCGCTCGCCGACAAAATCGATTCTTTGGTCGGGTTCTGGGCCATCGGCGAGCGACCGCGCGGCTCGGGCGATCCGTTCGCGATGCGCCGCGCCGCGCTCGGTGTCATCCGCCTGATCGTCGAGAACGATCTTCGGGTCCCGCTTCGCAGCGTCTTCGTTCAGGCACGTGATCTCTATGGCAAGACCGCGAAGGAACTGGACGAAAGAGGGATCGGCGATCTCTTGGACTTTTTCGCAGATCGTCTGAAAGTCCACATTCGCGATCGCGGCGTGCCCCACGATCATATTTCCGCCGTCTTCGCGAATTCACGGAGCGAACAGGTGAGAGAGGATGGATTGGCCGGCGAAGTGGATTTGGTGCGCGTCCTCGCGCGGGTCGGTGCGCTTGGCCGGTTTCTCGGCACCGACGACGGCGCGGATTTGCTGGTGGCGTACCGGCGCGCCAGCAACATCGTGCGCATCGAACAAAAAAAGGACGCCCGCGTCTTCGAAGCGGCGCTCTACGATCCGGGTCTCGGCGACGGAACCGAGCGCCAGCTCTCCGACAGCCTGAGCGACATCAATGCCGGCATGACGCCACTGTTGGAAGCCGAGAAGTTCGAAGAGACGATGGAACTTTTGTCCCGCCTGAGGAGCCCGGTCGACGCGTTTTTCGACCGGGTGACCGTGAACGTCGACGATGTGGACGTTCGCGAGAACCGGTTGCGGCTGTTGGCGAGAATCAACGCGGTCATGAACGAGGTCGCGGACTTCTCGAAGATTGAGGGCTGAGGGAGTGGGGAACGGATCGATGAGCAAATGGGTGTATGCCTTCGGAAATGGTGCCGCGGACGGCGGCGCCGAGATGCGCGCGCTTCTCGGCGGCAAGGGCGCGAATTTGGCCGAGATGTGCAAACTGGGCCTGCCGGTGCCGCCCGGTTTCACGGTGACGACCGAGGTCTGCACCCATTTCGCCAACCACGGACAAGGCTATCCCGACGGCCTCGAGGCCGAACTCGCCCAGGCGCTCGGGCAAATCGAGGAGATCATGGGAACGCGCTTCGGCGATCCCGAACGCCCGCTTCTGGTGTCGGTCCGCTCGGGCGGGCGCGCATCCATGCCAGGCATGATGGACACCGTTCTGAATTTGGGCCTCAACGACGAGACCGTCGAGGGTCTGGCGCGCGCCTCGGGCGACGCGCGATTCGCCGCCGACAGTTACCGCCGTTTCATCCAGATGTACGCGGACGTGGTCCTCGGCGTCGATTACGGTCACTTCGAGGACCGCCTTCAATGGCACAAGGAGGACAAGGGTTACGCGCTGGATACCGAGCTGGACGCCGATGACTGGAGGTCAGTGGTCGCGGCCTACGAGGGCGTGGTCCGCGAGCACTTGGGGCACGACTTCCCCCAGGACCCGGTGGAACAACTCTGGGGGGCCATCGGCGCGGTGTTCGGAAGCTGGATGAACCCGCGCGCGATCACCTATCGCAAACTCCACGGAATCCCCGAGGACTGGGGAACGGCCGTCAACATCCAGGTCATGGTTTTCGGGAACATGGACGACACGTCCGCGACCGGCGTCTGCTTCACCCGCAACCCCGCGACGGGCGAAAACCAAATGTACGGAGAATTCCTGGTCAACGCGCAAGGCGAGGACGTGGTGGCCGGAATCCGGACGCCCCAGCCCCTGACGCGCGCGGAGCGCGAAGCGAGCGGAACGAAGCTGCCGTCGATGGAAGACGTCATGCCGAATGCTTTCGCCGAATTGGCCGACGTCCATGTGACTCTCGAGAATCACTATCGCGACATGCAGGACGTCGAGTTCACTGTCGAGCGATCCCGGCTCTGGGTCCTGCAGACGCGAGGCGGCAAGCGGACGACCAACGCGGCGCTGAAGATCGCTGTCGACATGGTCGCCGAGGGCTTGATCGACGAGCGCGAGGCGGTCCGGCGCATCGACCCCGCCCAGCTCGATCAGCTTTTGCACCCGATGCTCGATCCCGAAGCCGAGCGCGACGTCCTCGGCCACGGACTGCCGGCGTCGCCGGGTGCGGCGAGCGGCAGCGCGGTGTTCAGCGCCGAAGACGCCGAAGCTTGTGTGGCGCGGGGCGAACGCGTCATCCTGGTGCGGGCGGAAACCAGTCCCGAAGACATCGGCGGCATGCACGTGGCCGAAGGAATCGTCACCGTGCGGGGGGGAATGACCAGCCACGCCGCGGTGGTCGCGCGTGGAATGGGCAAGCCTTGCGTCGTGGGCGCCGGCGAGCTTGACGTCGATTCGAGTTCCAAGACGCTCACGGCGGGCGACAGGGTGGTGCGCGAAGGCGACCGCATCACCATCGACGGCGCCGCCGGTGAGGTGATGCTCGGCGCCGTTCGCACGATTCGGCCCGAGGTCACCGGGGACTTCGAGAAGCTTATGGGGTGGGTCGACGACATCCGCACGCTTGGCGTGCGCGCCAACGCCGAGACGCCCGAGGATGCGCTGACGGCGTTGGAGTTCGGCGCCGAAGGCATCGGATTGAGCCGCACCGAGCACATGTTCTTCGAACCCGAGCGTATCGTTCACATGCGCGAGATGATCCTCGCCGACACCGAGGTCGAGCGGCGAGGCGCCCTCGACAAACTGCTTCCCTACCAGCGCCAAGACTTCGCCGCGCTGTTCGAGATTATGGACGGGCTGCCGGTCACCATCCGCCTGCTCGACCCGCCGCTCCACGAATTCCTGCCGCACACCGCCGAAGAGATGGCGGAAGTCGCGGCGGCGCTTGGGATCACCGCCGACCAAGTCCGGCTTCGTGCGCTGCGGCTGAGGGAAACCAACCCGATGCTCGGCCACCGTGGATGCCGCCTTGGCATTACGTACCCCGAAATTTACGAAATCCAGGCGCGGGCAATCTTCGAGGCGGCCGCCGAGGTGGCGGCGAAAGGCAAGAACGTGGTGCCCGAGGTGATGATCCCGCTGGTCAGCGTAACCTCGGAGTACGCGATTCTTGCGCGCTTGGTGGATACCGTCGCCGCCGAGGTGATGAAGAAGAGCGCGACCGAAATCCCGTATCTCGTCGGGACCATGATCGAGCTCCCCCGTGCCTGCCTGCTTGCAGGAGAGATCGCGAAAAGCGCCCAGTTCTTCAGTTTCGGGACCAACGATTTGACGCAGACCGCCTTTGGGCTGTCGCGCGACGATTCGGGGAGCTTCCTTGCCTCCTACCACGAGAAGGGAATCTTTCCGAACGATCCCTTCGTCAGCATCGACACCGAAGGCGTCGGCGAACTCGTGCGCGTGGGCGTCGAGCGCGGCCGCGCCGTACGCCCGGACCTCAAGATCGGCATCTGCGGAGAGCACGGCGGCGATCCCGCATCGGTTCGCTTCTTCCAAGACGCCGGTCTGGACTATGTGTCGTGTTCGCCATTCCGGGTCCCCATCGCCAGGATCGCGGCCGCCCAGGCGGCGCTCGGCGAGGCGGTCGAGATCGACGCCTGATTCCTGCGGCCCCCTTGGTACGAACGATCGGAGTGGCGCGCGATGGCAAGGCGGGCGAAGGGTTCCGACGGCTCCCTCGAGGCCGCTTTCGCTCATTTGCGGGCCGGGCGAGCGAACGAGGCGCTTCGGCTGTGCGCCGAGATCCTGGCGAGCGAGCCCCGGAACGCCCTGGCGTTGTACGTTCGCGGGTTGGCTGCCCATGGCGCCGGCGACTTGAGCGGCGCGGCCGCATCGCTGAAGGCGGCGATCAAGTGCAACCCCGATTACGCGGAAGCGCACAACGCGCTCGGCGTCGTGCTCGGCGCCAAGGGACGAGACCAACAAGCGATCGCTGCGTACCGGCGCGCGATTGTCTTGCGGCCCGATTTTGCGGACGCAAACTATAACCTCGGGATCGTCCTTCACCGGATGGGCGCGTTGGACCAGGCCGCGGCCGCCTACGGGCACGCCATCGAAATTCGCCCCGATCATGCCGGCGCGCGTAACAACCTGGGCAACGTGTTCCGCGATCAAGGGAAGCTCGATGAAGCGCGAATCGCGTTCCAGGGCGCTCTCTCGATCGCGCCGCAATCGGGGCAGGCCTGTTACAACCTCGCGACCGTCCTTCAAGAACAGGAACGCTTCGACGAAGCGGCCGAGGCTTATGGGCGCGCCATTCAAATGGGAGTGGACGCGCCCGAAGCACACGAAAACGCGGGCGCCGTGCTGTACGCGCTCGGGCGTTTCGACGAGGCCGAAATTGCGCTTCGTCGCGCCGTCGAAAAGCGCCCCGATGGTGCGCGGGCGCACGATCTTTTGGGGCGGGCGCTACGCGAACTCGGCAGGCTCGACGAAGCCGCGGCGGCCTTCGGTCGTGCCCTCGAGAATGCGCCCGACGATGCGAGATACCGGATCGCGTTCACCGCGACCGTAGAGAGCGTCTTTCCCGTCCGTTTCGACGCACGGCTCAAGGCACTGCTGCTCAGGTGCTTCTCCTATCCGGAGATTGATCTCCAGTCCTTGAGCAACCCGAGCACCGGGATCATCAAGACCGACCCGTTGCTGGAGCCGCTGATCGCCGCATCGTGCGATCCCGACCAAGGGACCTTCGCCTCGCGTCTCGCCGAACTCTCGCTCACGGGACCGCTTTCGGATGCGCTCCTACTCGCCACGGTGGGGAACCTCGTCATTCCTGATCCCGAACTCGAGCGCCTCTTGATCCTGTTGCGTCGGTGGTTTCTCGATGGGCTCGGACCGGGGGGTGCGCCGCACGCCCGCCCTTCGGAACATCTTGCGTTCCTCTATGCGCTCGCCGGGCAGTGCGCGCTGAACGAATATGTCTATGCGGCGAGCGCCGATGAAGAGGAAACCGTCGACCGGCTGAAGAGGCGCAACGAGGACGGCGCGCTGCACCTTGACCGGGGGCAAAAGGCCGAGTTCGCGCTTCTCGGGTGTTATGGCCCCCTTCATCTGCTCGGGAACGCCAAGGCGCTCTCGCACCGCGCGCGGGATGCGGGCGATCGCGCCTTTTCCGAGCTAATCCGGGTGCAGATCGACGAGCCCCGCCAAGATCTCCGGAACCGGGCCGAGATCGCTGCATTCGGAACCATCGAGGACCCGGTTTCGAAGGCGGTTCGCGCCCAGTACGAAGAACACCCCTATCCCCGGTGGACGTCGGTCAAGGACCCCGCGCCGACGACGGCGGCGGCGCGCATGAGGGCGCTGTTTCCGCGCCTCGAACCCGGCGGGTTGGGGAAGCTCGAAGCCCCCTCCATCCTGATCGCGGGCTGCGGGACGGGAAAGCACGCGATCGAGAGCGCCCGCCATTTCGCAGGCGCGCGGGTTCTTGCTGTGGATCTAAGCCTGGCGAGCCTTGGATTCGCCGCGCGCAAGGCGCGCGAGTTGGGCGCCGACAACATCGAGTTCATGCAAGGCGACATCCTCGAACTCGACACCTTGAAGCGGACGTTCGAGCTGGTCGAGTGCGTGGGCACGCTTCACCACATGGCCGATCCGGTCCGCGGATGGGGGACGCTGGTGCAGCTCCTGAATCCCGGCGGGTTTATGAAAATCGGCCTTTACAGCGAAGCCGCCCGCCGCCCCGTGGTTGCGGCCAGGGCCTTCGCGGCGGAACGCGGCTACGGGCCGAACGCTCGCGACATCAGGGATTTCCGCCGGGAAATCATGGCGCTCGAGGCGGACCATCCGGTCCACAGGATTACACTGATGCGGGACTTCTACTCGACGTCGTCGTGCCGGGACCTCGTCTTCCACGCCCATGAGCATCGCTTCACGCTGCCCCAGATCGCCGCAATCCTCGGCGATCTGAACCTCGAATTCCTCGGATTCGAACTCGCGAACCCGGCTCCCATCGCGCTCTACCGCGCCGCGTTCCCGGACGATTCCGATCTCATTTCGCTCGACAACTGGCACCGGTTCGAGGACGACCACCCCGACACTTTTTCAGGGACGTACCAGTTCTGGACGAGGAAGCC
This sequence comes from Rhodospirillales bacterium, assembly GCA_030746935.1. Lineage (GTDB taxonomy): Bacteria > Pseudomonadota > Alphaproteobacteria > Rhodospirillales > JASLLV01 > JASLLV01. The sequence goes on from JASLLV010000061.1 coordinate 8,804, forward strand.
CTGAAGGGATCGCCTTTCCGGTTCCCTCCGGCGGTGGGGCGGGTTCAGGCGCGCACCCACATAGTCCATTCCGCAAGCGGGTAGTCGTGGACCAGGGTTACGTCCGATGACAGGTGGCGCTGACAAAAATCGTAAAACCGCATCGGATCGGCGTAATACAGGGATGCCTGCGGCCGCCGGGTACGGTCGAAGCCGAGCATGTTGAACGCGAGACCCTTGCGCGAGGTGGCCCAGGTGTCGATCAGGCTCTTGTGCACGAAGTCCTCCCACTCGGCGTCCCGGGTGTCGAGCTTGAGGTTGTGGGTTCCCGAGATCAGCGCGTAGTCAGCGGGCTGGGTCGCGCGCAGGCTTTCGACAAAGGACGCCCGGGAATCGGTGATGCGCCGCCTCGCGTGCGCGAGCATGTCGGCGCAAATGTCGTAACCGACATAGCTTCCGCCCGCCATTTCCGGCCGGTCGGCGAGGAAATCGAACAACGCCCCGTAGCCGCATCCCAAATCGTTGATCGTAACGCCGCCCCGGCGGTCCGCGTCGTCGAAGATGCCGATCAGTTGGGTGAACCGCAGTCGCTGTCCCGCGTCGTCGCGCCACAGGACGCCGGCGGGTGTGGCGCCGTGGCGCTCGAGCGCCCGCGAGAAATAGTCAGCGATGGGCGCTAAAAGGCGTGGCGCGTCGTTCAGGTCCCGGACCGACATGGGGGCGCGCTGGCCGGGTGACCTAAAACCGCGCCCAATCGGGTTTGCTGGGCTCAAGCACGGCGTCTGCGCATTGGAACGGGATTCCAGACGCAGCCGCCTGTTCGAAGCGCTCGAGACGCATTAGCGCGAGTCCCACCCCGTCCCGTCCCGAGCGCATCTCGCCGGCCTCCTTTCCGTCGAGGGTCACCGGTGTGCCGAGCGCGGGCGCCGGACCGTGGATGCGGACCGGCATCAGGCGTTTCTTGACGAGGCCCCGATATTTGGTGCGCGCGGTCAGCTCCTGGCCCAGGAAGCAGCCTTTTTCGAAATCGACGCCGTTCAATTCTTCGAACCCGCATTCGAGTAGCGCCGCCTTTTCCACCACCATGTCGCGGCTGCCGTCGGGAAGGCCGAGCAGAAGCCGCGCCTTGTCGTATGTGCCTCCATCGGCTGCTTCGAACGCGGCCTTCTCGAGGGCTTGCTCGGCGCCGCCCCGCGGCAAAAGCGCACGAACGCCAACTTCGGCGAGTCGCGGGTCGACGTAAACCACGCCGCCATCGAACGACGCCGCGCACCCAGGGTCCGCATCGAGGCGCAGCGCGCGCGCCGCGCCCTCGCCCATCAGGGCGGCCACGCAAAGGCGATCGGTCGCGTCGTCGATGGATACGCCTGCGCGCAGCTTGTAGACGCGCAAGCGGCGGGCAAGGTCGTCGATGCGCGCGCGTTCGCAATCGAGGGCGAGCGCGTCACCCGTATCCACGATAAAGAAATCGTGGAGGTACTTGCCCTGGGGCGTCAGCAGCGCCGCGTGCACCACGCGGTCGCGACCCAGCTTTTCGACGTCGTTGGACACCAGTCCCTGTAGGAACGACCGCCGGTCGGAGCCGCTGAGCGTAAGCACGCCGCGGTCTTCGAGCATCGCGTAATTCAATTGGACCATGTCGGGCATCCTGTCGCGAATTCGATCATAGACCAGATCGCGCGCAGTCGGAATCGCCTTCGGCGATCCGGCGGGACCGTGAATCTGGTCTGTTCTAGAAAATTCAATCGCGATTCGCACTGGCGTGCCCATGTCGCCACCGCACGCGCTTGCCCGGGCCGGTTCGGTGCCGGTCTCAAGCCTTCAGTACGTGCTCGTGCGAATACACCCGCGGCAACTGGCGCTGAATGAAATGCCCGGTGTCGTGGGTGACCTCGGCCTGCCCGCGCGGCGAATCGTAGTAGCGGTTCACGAGGTCTTCCTTGGTGGGGACAAATAGCTCCGAGATGCCGCGGACCTTTGGCGTTTCCGGGCTCAGCACCTGCTCGACCCAATGCTGGACGTAGTGCGTTACGCCCACGTGAACCGTCAACGCCAGCTCTCCGTGATGCACCCACTGGCGCTTCGCCGCCGCGTCCGGCAGATCGTCGTAAAACAGGATCTCGCGCATCATCTTGTAGCCCTGGATTCGGGGCGGGGTCGGCTGGCGGCGGTCGATGACCACCGTGTCGCTGACGAGATAGCGATTTTGAACGTCGGCCGCGGCGTCAAGCTCGCGGGCCAGCTCGCCCTCGACCGATTCGCGAAACTCAGGCACCGAATCAAACCAGGTCTCGGCCACGATGTCGTAGCGGTCCCCGGAATCGACGCTGTCGTGGGGGTTTTTCAGCTCGGCCGGACCGGCCACGCAGACGTTGACCAGATGGCCGCGCATGTTCGGAGATTTCTCCTGCAATCGGGGGCCGAAGGACTCCAGGTACCATTGCTGGAACTCCGCCGGATCGCGCTCCGCTCGCGCCCGGATGAAGGAAAAAAAGTGCATGGTGACACGGGGTTCCATGGGGCCGGGGCGTCGGCGTTACGGCGCCTTCGCGACATCCAAGGTCATGACGCGGGAGCGATACTTCCATGCGCCGTCGATGCGGACCACCACGTCCGTGTAAACACCGCTGGTCTTGAAATAGAACCCGTCCGGCGTCACTTCGTAATAAAACAGATGCGACTTCACCTGGGCCGCATCCGCGTCGCCGTCTTCCTCGGTGATCACGACGTTGCTGACCATATGGCGCGGGATCAGGACCTCGGTCAACGTCATTCCCAGCTTGCGAAGCTCCGCGTGGCCGGCGAAGAAACCGCTGATGCCCTGGAAGGTCCCGTCGCTCACAAAACAGGCGGCAACGCCGTCCGGATCGCCGCCGTCGATCGCGTGGTTGTAGCGCGCGATCAGCTCGTGGATCGCGAACTTGTCCTCGATTTTCATGGATCTGCCTGGTTTGCCGGTATCGAGAATCGATTGCCGCTGCCGAGAAACGATTGCCGAGGCGGGTTCGTCTGTCAAACGTTTGTTCGGGGGCGAGAGGCTCTCCAGCCTCCGCCGTTTCCCCGCAGCTTTTGCGGTCACGGATTTCGAATCGCCCTTTGTGGCGGTGCGCCTCTAGGCAACCATTCGGGGCAGACGTATAACTCGGCGCGATGCGGATCCTCTTCATCACTTCGACCCGGGTCGGCGACGCGATCCTGTCGACCGGCCTTCTCGATCACCTGATCACCAAGCATCCAGGCGCCCGAATCACGGTCGCGTGCGGACCCGCGGCCGCCGGTTTGTTCGCGGCGGTGCCGAATCTCGAAAAGCTGATTGTCCTCGACAAGATGGTGCTGTCCTGCCACTGGCTGATGTTGTGGGTGAGGTGCACCACAAAGATTTGGGATTTGGTGGTGGATTTGCGCAATGCGCCCGTCTCATATCTTTTGCCGGCGCGCACGCGGCGCCGCATGGGACGGGTCCGCGAGCCCGTCCATCGGGTCCGGCAGCTCGCCCGCGTCCTCGATTTGGCCGATTCCCCCCCGTCGCCTAAGCTTTGGATCGCCGACCGTCACCGCCACGTCGCCGAGGATCTCATCCCCGACGGCCCGCCCGTGCTCGCGGTCGGCCCGACCGCCAATTGGCGGGCGAAGACTTGGCGGGGAGAGTACTTCGCCGAGCTCATCGAGCGCTTGTGCGCAGCCGACGGTATCGTGCCCGGCGCACGGGTCGCCATACTCGGGCGCGACGACGAAAGACCGATGGCGCTCGCGCTCATCGACGCCGTGCCAGCCCGACGCCGCATCGATTTGGTTGGGCGGCTCGATTTGCTCGAGGCGTACGCGTGCCTGACGCGTTGCGCGTTTTACGTCGGCAACGATTCGGGCCTGATGCACCTGACCGCGGCGACCGGGATTCCGACTCTCGGGCTCTTCGGGCCCAGCCTCGAGGTCCATTACGCACCTTGGGGATCCCTTTGCGGCGTGGTGCGCACGAGCGTCGACTTCGAGAATATTTTTCCCGAAAATTTCGACCACCGCGACACCGGCACCCTCATGGATAGCCTGACCGTGGACATGGCGGAGAAGGCGGCCCGAGATTTGTGGGACCGGGCCGTGCGCGCGGGCGCATGAGCGGCGTCGCGCTGTCTGCGCTCGTCGTCGTTCACGACGAAGAGAAGCGCCTTGCAACCTGTCTCGAACGGCTCAAGTTCGCCGACGAGATCGTGGTTGTCCTCGACGATTGCCAGGATCGCTCCCGCGAGATCGCGCTCCAGTTCACGGATCGCATCGTCGAAGGCGCGTGGGAGCGCGAGGGCGGGCGCCGGAACACCGGTATCGCCGCCTGCGCGGGCCCTTGGATCCTCGAGGTCGATGCGGACGAGCGTGTGCCCGAGGCGCTTGCGGGTGAGGTTCGCCGGACGGTCGAGAGCTCTCGTTACGACTGGCACGAGATCCCCGTAGACAACTACATAGGCGCGCGCTTGGTTCGCTGGGGTTGGGGAGCGTCCTACGGCAAGGCCGCCTATCCCGGGTTATTTCGCAAGGGCGCCAAAACCTGGGGCGATCAGCGCGTCCATCCGCGACTCGAGTGGTCGGGCCGTAAGGGCCCGATGCTCGAGAACCGCACCGAACACTACGTCGACCGCGACATCTCGGATATGATCAGGCGCCTCGATGCGTACTCGACGGCGCACGCGCGCGACCTTCGCGAAAGCGGCGAGATGGGGACGCTGCGTGCGAACCTGCGCCGCCTATTCTCGCGGTTTTTCAAGTGCTACGTGATGCGCAAGGGCTATCGCGAAGGCGGTTACGGCCTGCTCGTCGCCTTGTTCGCGGGTCTGTACCCGTTGCTGTCGCATCTCAAGGCGCGCCTCGAGGACTGAGCGCCCATGGCGCGCATCATCATCGCCGACGACGGCATCCGCTTCGACGGCAGGACGGTCGAGGAGCGCCCCTTGGGAGGGGTAGAGTCGGCGGTCGTCTACCTCGCTCGTGCGCTCGCCGACCGCGGGCACGATATCCGCGTCTACAATCGCTGCGACAGGCCCCTCGTACACGAGGGGGTGCGCTGGACGCCAATCGAGGACGGCGTTCCCGATGGCGCCGATCTTTTCGTCGCAAACCGGGGCGACAAGCTGATCGGGCTCGTCCCCACCGCCAGACGTCGCGTCTTTTGGATCCACAATCCCGCCCGCTATCTCTTGAAGGCCCGCTATCTTTCCAAGCTCTGGCGATTCAAGCCGACGATCGTATTCATCGGCACCTATCATCTTTCCACCTATCCCCGCTGGGCCCCGGGCGGAGAGCGCGTCGTCATCCCGTACGGCATTCCCGAACCGTTCCTTCACGCCGAGGCATCCCACGATCCGCCGCCGCCACGCGCGGTGTTCGCGTCGAACCCCTTGCGGTCTCTCGACTGGTTGTTGGACGTGTGGGCCGGGCGAATCCACGCTCGCGTACCCAAGGCCGAGCTGCATCTGTTTGCCGGGTCTGCGACCTACGGCGAGGTGGGAGCCGCCAAGTCGGCGGCGATGGACGTGGTTCTCTCTCGCGCGCGGTCGCTATCGGCACTCGGCGTCGTGGTCCGGGACCCGGTGCCCAAGCCGCGCCTGATCGCGGAGTTGCGGGCCGCGCGGGCGATGCTTTACCGTGGCGATCTCAACGAAACATTTTGCTCGGCCGTAGGCGAGGCGCAGGCCATGGGTGTTCCGGCGGTGGTACAGAACCTAGGCGCGGTCGCCGAGCGGGTGATCGACGGCGAAACCGGCTTCGTCGCCGCGGACGAAACGTCGTTCGCGGACGCGGCCGGCCGGATCCTTCTCGACGACGCGCTGTGGCGGCGGCTGCACGAAGGCGCGCTTGCGAAGCAGCGCCGTTGGGGGTGGCCGGAGGCCGCGGCGGCGTTCGAAAGCCTGATTCCCTGATGCGCGTCCTGCAGGCGATGGCCGGTGCGGCAATGGGGGGCGCCGAGGCCTTCTTCTCGCGTCTGGTTCCGGCGCTCGGGCGCGCCGGGGTTGAACAGCGAGTCGTGATCCGGCGCAACGCCGACCGCGCCCGGGGATTGCGCGCTGCCGATCTTGACGTGGTCGAGCTTCCCTTCGGCGGGGCCCTCGACATCTACACGCCGATCCAGTTCAAGCGCCAGATCGCCAACTTCCAGCCCGACGTGGTGTTGAGTTGGATGAATCGGGCGAGCGCCATGTGTCCGCGCGGCGACTTCGTCCACGTGGGCCGGCTCGGGGGCTATTACGATCTCAAGTACTACGCATCGTGCGACCATCTGATCGGGAACACTGAAGACATCGTCTTTCACCTTGGC
>JASLLV010000062.1 GCA_030746935.1 Rhodospirillales bacterium
CACACTTTCTTCTCAGCCATATGCATCGCCGCTTTCGTCATCTTCTATCTCAATCAATGAGTCCTGAGCCTAGAGCCACAGCACTTGCCACAGCACTTATTGACGAAAAACGCCACGTAACTACTATATCTAGTTCGCTGCCCGTGTGAGCGCCCCTTCAACGCCCATGAACGAAATCGTTTCCGGCGGAGAGATCCGCGAGACACCCTTCGGCGAGGCCCTTGGCGAGCGCTATCTCTCGTATGCGCTGTCGACCATCATGGCGCGCTCGCTCCCCGACGTGCGCGACGGCCTGAAACCCGTGCAGCGGCGTCTGCTATTCGCGATGCGCCAGCTCCACCTCGATCCCGACGCCGGCTTCAAGAAATGCGCCCGCGTCGTCGGCGACGTGATCGGCCGCTACCACCCCCATGGCGACGTTGCCGTTTACGATGCGCTGGTGCGCTTGGCGCAGGACTTCGCCGCCCGTTATCCGCTGGTCGAAGGGCAGGGGAACTTTGGCAACGTCGACGGCGACAACGCCGCCGCCATGCGCTACACCGAGGCCCGCTTGACGATCGCCGCCCAGGCGCTTCTCGCCGGAATCGATGAAGACGCCGTCGATTTCCGAGCCACCTACGACGCCGAAGACGACGAGCCGGTCGTCCTTCCGGCGGGCCTTCCCAACCTGCTCGCGAACGGGGCTACGGGGATCGCGGTCGGCATGGCCACGAGCATCCCACCGCACAACGTCGCCGAAATCTGCGACGCCCTCATTCACCTGATTAAACGGCCGCAGGCGACGTATGAGAAGCTGGTCGAGCTGATTCCGGGTCCCGACTTCCCGACCGGAGGAATCCTGGTCGAGGCGCGCGAAAGTATTGTCGAGGCCTATCGCACCGGCCGCGGCGGCTTCCGGGTGCGGGCCCGATACGCGGTGGAGAAGCTGCGCCGCGGCGTATACCAGGTCGTGGTGAGCGAGATTCCCTACCAGGTTCAAAAGTCACGCCTGGTGGAACGGATCGCGGAGCTGCTGCTCGCCCGAAAACTGCCGCTCTTGGCCGATATCCGGGACGAATCTGACGCTTCGGTGCGAATCGTGCTTGAGCCGCGTAACCGAAGCGTCGCGCCCGAAATCCTGATGGAACAGCTGTTTCGCCAGACCGAGCTTGAGGTGCGCGTCGCCCTCAACTTGAACGTGCTCGACGGTAAGCGGACGCCACGGGTGATGAGCCTGCGCGAGGCGCTGGCGGCGTTTCTCGATCACCGCCACGAAGTGTTGTTGCGCCGCAAGCGCCACCGCCTCGACAGAATCGAGCGTCGCCTCGAGGTCCTCGCCGCGCTGATGGCCGTTTACGCCAGCATCGAAGAGGTGATCCGGATCATCCGCGACGAAGACGAGCCGAAGCCGGCCCTTATGAAGACCCTTCGGATCAACGATACCCAGGCCGACGCGGTGCTGAACATGCGGCTTCGCCAGTTGCGCAGGCTCGAGGAGAAGAAGATTGCCGACGAGAATCGCAACCTCGAGGACGAACGTGCCGAGATCACGGCAATCCTGAAGTCCGAAAAACGGCGCTGGGGTGTAATCGCGGGCGAGATCGTTGAGATGCGGAAACGATTTTCCAAGTCGACCGAGCTTGGCCGCCGGAGGACCGAGATCGGGCCGCCGCCGCCCAACGTCGATGTGCCGCCGGACGCCATGGTCGAGCGCGAGCCGACCACTGTCGTCTGTTCCGAAAAGGGCTGGATGCGGGCGGTCCGGGGCCACGTGGCGGACACAGGCGAACTGAAATACAAGGAAGGCGACCGGGCCAAGTTCGTGATCCGCGCCGAAACCACCGACAAGCTGATCGTCTTCGCCACCAACGGGCGATTCTACACTTTGGGCTGCGACAAGCTTCCCGGCGGCCGTGGCCACGGCGAGCCATTGCGGCTGATGATCGAACTTCCCAACGATCACGATCCGCTTGCCATGTTCGTGCACCGGCCGGACGGACGGTTGCTGGTGGCGTCGGGCGCGGGACGCGGGTTCGTGGTCGCGGAATCCGATGTCGTCGCCCAGACCCGCAACGGAAAGCAGGTGCTGACCCTCGGGGCCGGCGAGGAGGCGGCCGCCTGCGCGCCCATCGGCGAAGGGGACGATCGGGTGGCCGTCATCGGCGAGAACCGGAAGCTTCTGGTCTTTGCGCTTTCACAAACGCCGGTCATGAGCCGCGGGCGCGGCGTGATCCTCCAGCGTTATCGCGGCGGCGGGCTGTCGGATGCGAGCACGTTCTCGTCCCAAACCGGGCTAGGGTGGTCGGCCGGGTTGGGACGAACTCGAACCGAGACCGATCTCGGCGAATGGTTCGGAAATCGGGGCCAAGCCGGGCGAATTGCGCCCCGGGGATTCGCGAAGTCCAACCGATTTACTTGACCCGAAAAGGGTGATACTTAGCGGCCCTTCCGTACCTGTTCGCATGATACCGAGCGTTTCCGACATGTCCGAAATCGCTACATCCCGCGAAACCCTCGCCGCGACCCTTTGGCCGACGCGCGGGCGCGCACAGACTTGGGTCCACGGCGTGATCCTGGCAATCGCCGGTTCCCTGATCCTGACGCTTTCGGCCAAAATTCACATTCCCTTCTGGCCGGTACCGCTGACCTTGCAGACGCTGGTCGTCCTCGTCATCGGCATGGCCTACGGCCCTCGACTCGGCAGCGCCACGCTCCTCCTCTATCTCGCCGAAGGAGCGATCGGGCTTCCGGTCTTCTCCGGAACGCCTGAGCGAGGAATCGGTCTCGCCTACCTAGCAGGACCGACGGGCGGCTACCTGGTCGGGTTCGTGGTGGCGGCAGCTTTGGTCGGCTTTCTGGCGGAAAAGGGGTGGGACCGCTCGCCAATCACCACCGCAACCGCGATGGTGGCCGGCAATCTGGTTATCTACGTCTGCGGCGTCGCCTGGTTGGGAACGGTCATCGGTTACGAGCGTGTGATGTCGGCGGGCGTTCTGCCGTTCCTGCTAGGCGACGGCATCAAAATTGCGCTCGGGACCGCGCTTCTGCCCGCCTGCTGGAAGTTTCTCGGGCACCGGTCGAATTAAGGCGGCCCCCGCGGGCGCCTTCACCCGAGCGCAAGCCGCGGCAGCCAGGTCGCGAAGGCAGGAAACGCGGCAAGCAATCCGAGCGCGGGCAAACTCTTTGGCCCGGTCATGACCAGCTTCAACGCGCGCGCGCCTTACGCGATCGCGGGCTTGGGAAGTGCGGAGCTAACCGCCGCCGCGCCGGCGACGCTGGCCACCGTTCGCTTCATGAATTGCCGACGTTTCATGTTTTTGATCCTCCCATCCAGGTTCGTGCTCGAACACCTTTGATTTGATTCGCTTTTCGGGCGCGGCCTTAAGGCCAAAGAGCGACCGCCCCGCCGCGAAAATCTTACCGGATCGGTGTCGTTCGGCCCAACGCCATGACGCCCGAAGAGAGCAGGCGGCGGCGGGCGGTCCCGGTGATGGTTCGATTGCCCGCAGGCGGAGCGAATCTACGAAACCGGCTCAAGTTGAGTGAATTCGTCGGTGTTTTCGATCGTCCGCCATCCGCAGGCATCGTGTGCTTCCAGGGGACGAAACGACGATTTGTACGCCATCTTGGAGCTTTCGGCGATCCAGAACCCGAGATAGACGTACGGAAGACCCAATTTTCGTGCTTCTTCGATCGACCACAGGATCATGTAGCGGCCGAGGCTTCGTCGGTATTCCTTGGGGTCGAAGACGCTGTAAACGGCGGAATATCCGTCGGCGAGACGGTCCAATAAAGAGACGCCGAGGAGGCGGCCTTCGGGTTCGCGGAACTCGATGATGTCGGTCGGCACCGGCGTGTCCTCGACCAGCGCCTGATAGTCGAAAAATTCCATTCTCGCCATGTCTCCGTCGCCGTGACGAGATGTTTGGTAGGCGGTGAAAAGGGCGAACTGCTCGGTGGTGGCAACAGGCGTCAGCGTCTCGGCAAGGAGATCGGCGTTGAGATTCCAGACCCGTCTTTGCGAGCGCGAGCGCTTGAACTCGGGCGCCCGAACCCGGACCGGGACACAGGAATTGCATTCAGGGCATGCCGGCGCGTAGGCGAAACCGTGCGAACGCCGGAAGCCCGCCCGCGAGAGCGTCTCGTAGGCGCGTTCCGCGTCTGCCGCGGCAAGTTCGGTCACGACCCGTCGTTCGGCCCGATCCTTCAGGTATGGACACGGCATCGCTCCAGTCACAAAGAAGAACCGCGCGCTGCCTCGCGAATGCACGTTCACGGGCCAGTATTCCGAAGCGGCATCGCCAGAGTTTCCGCCGGGATGCGATGCGGGGAACCCCGTGAACGCGTCGCTCGCGAGGGAAACCCAGGGTGGCGCATGGATGGCGGGCCCGTTCCCCTATTCGACTGTCTGGCCCGTCCCCCGAAGCAGCACGATCGCGATGCGGCGGTTGCGCGGGTTTCTGGGATCGTCGGATACCAAGGGATCCTGGTCGGCGGCGCCGACCACCTTTGCGAGGCGTTCGGGAGACACGCCGGCCTGGATCAACGCCCGTCGGGTCGAGTTGGCGCGGTCCGCCGATAGCTCCCAGTTCGTGTAGCCGGTCTCGCCGCCGGCGTACTTCACCGCATCGGTATGGCCGGTGATCGAGATCTCGTTCGGCAGCTTCGCGATCACCTTCGCCACCAGGTCGATGGCTCGGTGCGTACGGCCAAGCATGGTCGCGCTGCCACTCGAGAACATGGCGACGCCTTCCTGGTCGACGACCTGGACTCGAAGCCCCTCGGCGGTCTGATCGATCACCAGGCTGCCGGCGATTTCCTTGAGTTGCGGCAGCTTCTCCAGGGTCTCGCGAATCTCGCGGGCCGCATCGTCGAACTGCTGCTCCTCCTTTTCCGCCAGAACCTTTTCAGCCTGGTCCTCGCTGACCGCATCCTCGGTGGATTCCGTCGGCCCAGACCCCGCCTCGGGTGGCGGCAAATCCAGCGTGACCGTCGGGCTCGACGTTTCGGCTAGCCCCGCGCCTTGATCCGCCGTGACGGCGGTGCCGCCGAACATTCCGCCCGAGCCACTGGTCGTCACCGCGATGCTGGCCGGCGCAAAGTAGTTCGAAATGCCCTCGAGCTGCTCCTGGGTGACGGAGTTAAGCAGCCACAGCAGAAGAAAGAAGGCCATCATCGCGGTGACGAAGTCCGCATATGCCACCTTCCAGGCGCCGCCGTGGTGGCCATGCCCGCCGCCGCCTTTGACCTTCTTGATGATGATCGTTTGTCCGTGCTCTGCCATGGCTCACTCCTCTGTATCGCCTTGGCCCTGGATCATTTCCTCGACCTCCGTGAAAGTGGGTCGGACGTTTGAATTGAGCGCTTTTCGCGCGAACTCGACGGACACCTGGGGGGGCGTACCCCTGCACATGGGCGATGATGCCCAACTTGGCACATTGCAGGTACCGCGATTCGGCGTCGAAGGTCTGCTCAACGGACTTAGCGACCGGCGCGGCCAAGCCGTACGAGATCAGAATGCCGAGAAAGGTGCCGACCAGGGCGCCGCCGATCAATCCGCCCAAAATCTCGGGCGGTTCGGTGATCGAGCCCATGGTGTGGATCACGCCCAGCACCGCGGCGACGATCCCGAGCGCTGGAAAGGAATCGGCCAGCGTCTGCAAGGCCCCGGAAACGGCGTGCTGTTCGGCGTGATGGATCTCCAGCTCCTCGTCCATCACCGCCTCCATTTCGTGGGAATTGCTGGTGCCAAGCGTTAACAGGCGGAGGTAATCGCAGAGGAATACGATCGCGTGATGATCGCTCGCGAAGGTCGGATATTGCTGGAAGACCGGGCTCTCGTCGGGCTTCTCCACGTGCGTCTCCAGCGCCAGGTCACCCTTGGTTTTCGCTAACTTGAACAGCGCGTAGAGAACGCCCAACAACTCCAGATAGTGTGCCTTGTTGTACTTGGGACCCCGCAATAGTGGGCCGAACGCCTTGGCGGTGCCGCCGAGAACGGATTTCGGGTTGGAGATGATGTAGGCGCCAATACCGGCGCCGAAGATGATGACCCCCTCGAACGGCCGCCACAAAACGTCCAGGTGACCGCCGGCCCCCATATAGCCGCCGAGAACCGAACCGAAGACCACGACGACTCCGACGATGAAGAACATTCCGCACCTCGACCGTGACCGTGCGACGAAGCGCCCGAGACGCACCGGCTCCGGCACTTGCATTCGTCTTATTCTTATAATTTGGCGGGTTCGCCGGTTCCAGCAAATCTCGCGTCGGTGCCGCCGGAGATGCGCGTCGAGCCTGCCCTGATACCTATAGTCCGAGCGGGGAACACTTTCCAGGCTGTATCTTCGGCAAAACGGCGATGGGACAGAGCTCAGCCGGCCTCGGCGTCGGTGTCGGTGTCGGTGTCGGCGGTCGCGCTCAGGCGCCGGGTGGGAAACCCCGACTCGCGAAGACTCTCGATCAAATCATGCACGTGATCGCTGTCCAAGGTTTCGACGACGACGTCCACCTCGGCCCGCTTCACCGGAACGTCCTGGAATAGCCGCTGGTGAAATATTTCGACGATGTTCCCGCCGGCGGCGCCGATTCGGCTGGTCACCTCGGCCAGGGTTCCCGGCGAATCCGAAATCTCGACGCGCAAGCGCACCAGCTTGCCTTCGCGGACCAAGCCGCGCATGAGGATCGAGGAAACGAGCCGGGCGTCGATATTGCCGCCCGAGACGACAAGGCCCACTTTCTGGCCCGCGAATCGGTCTCTCCGGCGTACGAGGGCGGCGAGCGGCGCGGCACCGGCGCCTTCGGCGACCACGCGCTGAGCGCGGACGAAGGCCTCGACCGCGCTTTCGAGATCGGCCTCGTCCACCAAGACGATGTCGGAGACCAGATCCTTGACGATCTTTTCGGTCAGAGTTCCCGGCGTTTTTACCGCGATCCCGTCCGCCAGCGTTTGTCCCCCGCCGCCCGATGGTTCGTTCCTGATCGCTGCGTACATCGACGGGAAAGCGGCCGCCTGCACGCCGATCACGGAGATTTCGGGATTCGTGTCCTTCGCCGCCAGGGCAACGCCCGAGATCAAACCGCCGCCGCCGACGGGAACCACCAGGACGTCGAGGTCGGGATCATCCACCAGCATCTCCAGGCCGACGGTTCCCTGGCCCGCGATGATTGCCTCGTCGTCGTAAGGATGCACAAACGCGAGGTTCCCGGAGCGCGCCGCCTTTGCCGCCGCTTCGCGCGCCTCGGCAAAGCTCTCTCCGTGAACGACGACCCGGGCGCCCAGGCTTTCGGTCCGGGCCACCTTGGTGAATGGCGTATTTTTCGGCATGTAGATGATCGCCTTGATGCCGAGGCGCCGGGCGTGATGGGCGACACCCTGGGCATGGTTTCCCGCCGAGGCGGCGACGATCCCATTCGCGGTCCCCGAGCCGAGGCTCGCAAGCTTGACCAACGCGCCCCGGTCCTTGAAGGATCCGGTGTGTTGGAAGTTTTCGAGCTTGAGAACGACGCGCGCGCCGGTGAGCTCGGAAAGGCTGGGCGAGGCGACGCTCGGGGTCCGAACCACCGCGCCTTCGAGAAGGCGGGCGGCTCGGCGAATGTCTGCGATGGTGACGCTCATGGATGGGTCGTCCACGCCGTTCGCAAGCGGCGGGCTGGCGACGGCGCTAGATCACGCCGGCTTCGCGAAGCTCGGCGATTTCGCCGGCCGCGAGCCCGAGCGCGCCTAAGATCTCGTCGGTGTGCTGGCCGAGAACGGGAGGCGCGTGGCGGTACGCGACCGGTGTTTGGGAAAGGCGCAGCGGGCTCGCCACCGACGGCGCACGCCCGAGCGTCGGGTGATCGAGGGCGATGCGCAGTTCCCGATCGATGACCTGAGGATCGGAGAAGACGTCGGCGAGCGTGTTGATAGGGCCGCTCGGTATGCCCGCCGATTCCAGCGCCTCCGACCACGCGGCGCTGGTTCGCGTCTTCATGATTTCGGCAATCACGGGCACCAGTGCGGCACGGTTGCGGACCCGACCGTCAATAGAGGCGTAAAGCGGGTCTTCGGCCAGATCGGGCCGCCCGGCGATATCGCAGAACCGCGCAAACTGGGTGTCGTTGCCGACGGCGAGCACCAGGCTGCCGTCGGCCGTGGGGAACGCTTGGTAGGGGACGATATTGGGGTGCGCGTTGCCGTGCCGGGGTGGGTTTTCGCCGGTGGCGAGGAAGTTCGTCGCTTGGTAGGACAGCGTCGCGATCGTCGAATCGAGGAGTGCTATGTCGATCGACTGTCCTTCGCCGGTGCGTTGCCGGTGGCCGAGCGCGGCGAGTATCGCTATGGTCGCGTAAAGGCCTGAAAGCAGGTCCGAAATCGCGATGCCGACCCGCAGGGGCTCACCCTCGGTTTGCCCGGTGACGCTCATGATTCCGCCCATCGCCTGGATCATGGCGTCGTAGCCGGCCCGCGCGCGGTAGGGACCGGTCTGACCGAAGCCGGTGATAGAGCAATAAACCACGGACGGGTTCGATGCGCGCACCGCATCGTAGCCGAGGCCGAACTTGTCGATGTCGCCGGTCTTGAAATTCTCGACAATCACGTCGGCGCGGCCCGCTAGCGTGCGTGCGATCTCTTGTCCCCGCGGTTGCCCGAGGTCGAGCGTCAGCGATTTCTTGCCGCGGTTCGCGGCGTGGAAGTAAGCGGCCTCGGAGGTTTCGTTGCCGTCTTGATCGGCGAAATATGGTGGCGCGAACCGGCGCGTGTCGTCGCCGGAGCCCGGCCGCTCGACCTTGACCACCTCGGCGCCCAGATCGGCGAGGATCATCGTGCAATAGGGACCGGCCAGAATCCGTGTGAAATCGAGCACGGTGACGCCATCGAGGGCTGCGGATTTGGGCACGCGTGATCGCTCCGGTGGATCGGTGATGGCGGGCGACCTTCCTATCAAACGCGAGACCCCTTCGCAATCGCCGGCGCGTCCCCCATGCCGATCGGTTAGCGGATCGGGCCGCCACGAAGACGGAAACCGTTTTTTTCATCGCAATGGCGCGCGGTCACCCCATATCGGATAATGCGTGTCGGCGCGCCCGCTCCCGCCTCGGGCGAGGGTTCGTGAACCAAGACCGGATCGCGGTCGCTCGATTTCGCCTGTGGCGATCCGCTCTAACGGAATGCGGAGAAGGGCGGTGACCCGACCGGTATCGCCGAGCGGAAACCAGGCGTTCTACCCGCTGCCCAGCGGGGACCTCAGCGACTTCGTCACCTTCGTGATCGCAGAGCAGCTTTTCGGCGTGCCGATCCTTCAAGTCCAGGACATCCATTCGCCAACGAGCGTCGCGCCCGTCCCACTGGCGCCTTCGGAGGTCAAGGGCTCGATCAACCGGCGCGGCAGGATTGCGACGGTGATCGACGTCCGGGTCCGCCTCGGCCTCGAACATCGTCCCGACGAGGTGGCGGGCATGGGCGTCACAATCGAGCACCACCATGCGCTCTACACGCTTCTCGTCGACCGGGTGGACGGCGGCGTCGGGCTTTCGCCCGGGACGTTCGAGAACAACCCGGCCACGATCAGCGCCCCGTGGAGGGAATTCGCAGACGGCGTCTACTGCCTCGACGGTAAGGTGATGGTGCTCCTCAACGTCGAGCGCCTGCTCGACGTCAAGACTTAGTGGCGGCGCGGCCGTCAGCCCTTCTTCATGAGCGTCGCCGCCTCGATGGCCGCGTAAGTCAGGATCCCGTCGGCGCCGGCCCGCTTGAAGGCGAGCAGGGCCTCCATCATCACCTTGTCGTAGTCGAGCCAACCCTGGGCGGCCGCCGCCTTGAGCATCGCGTACTCGCCGCTCACGTTGTAGACGAACGTGGGGACGCCGAAGGCGTCCTTCAGGCGACGCACCACATCGAGGTAGGGGAGGCCCGGTTTCACCATCACCATGTCGGCCCCCTCGGCGATGTCGAGCGCCACCTCGCGAAGGGCCTCGTCGCTGTTTGCGGGGTCCATCTGGTAGGTCTTCTTGTCGCCTTTGAGCGCGACCGACGATCCGATCGCGTCGCGAAAGGGCCCGTAGAACGCGGACGCGTACTTGGCCGCGTACGAAAGAATCAAGCGGTCCTTGAACCCCGCCTCGTCGAGGGCCGCGCGGATCGCGCCCACCCGGCCGTCCATCATGTCCGACGGCGCCAGCACATCGCACCCGGCCTCCGCCTGGACGACCGCCTGGATGCAAAGCACCTCGAGGGTCTCGTCGTTCAACACGATCCCATCCTTGACGAGACCGTCGTGACCATCGCTGTTAAAGGGATCCAGCGCCACGTCGCACACCACGCCCAAACCCGGAAAGGCCTCGTGCAGCGTCCGCACGGCTCGGCAGATCACGTTTCCCGGATTGACCGCCTCGCGGCAGTCCGGCGTCTTCACTGCCGGATCCACGTACGGGAAGACGGCGACCGCGGGCACGCCGAGATCGACCGCACGTCCCACTTCGTCGGCGAGGCGATCGACCGAAAGCCGATCGACGCCGGGCATGGAAGGAACGGGCTCGCGCAGATTTTCGCCGTCGACCACGAAGATCGACCAGATCAGATCGTCCACCGAGAGCCGGTTTTCGGCTACCAGGCGCCTCAACCACGGCGCCCTGCGATTGCGCCGCATACGGACCGTCGGAAACGCGCCGGCGCCGTGGCTGCGCTCCCGCGCCGTCTCTGCCCACAACGGCTTCGTATCTGCTTCCCAAGGCATGGCCCCGTCCTCGATTGAATTGCCGCGTCCTCAAGGGAACTAAGGATATCGCCGTTCGCCGCGATGCCAAAACCTTATCTTGGCCCGGCCGACGGGGTTCGGTGCTACGATGGCCGGACCGCTTCGCGCGGCGAACCGTTTCTGGGCCCGAATAGAGAGCAACGGTGCCGAAAAAGGACATCGAGCGCGGCGAGGTCCTGATCGAATTCCGCCGCGTCGGCAAATCGATTCAGGTCAACGCAATCGATCCCGAGACCGCGATCGAGGTCTCGCTCGTCGGCGATCCCAAGGCGGGCAGGGAGGTCCCCAAGCGCGCTGCCGTGCGCAAGCTCGCATACGTCATCGCCAAACGCCGGCGCGCGGGCGATGCGCACCTGCTCAGGGGCTCCCGATGATCGAGGTCGAGCGCGTCAGCAAACACTTTGGCGGGGTGATGGCGGTCGATCAGGTCAGTCTGCAAATCGCCGAGGGCTCGATCACGGGGCTGATCGGTCCCAATGGCGCCGGCAAGACAACGCTCTTCAACGTTGTTGCGGGCAATCTCAGGCCCTCGTCGGGTCGCGTCCTGTTCGATGGCGAAGATGTCACCGGGCTCGAGGCCCATGCGCTCTTTCACAGGGGACTACTGCGTACCTTTCAGATAGCGCATGAGTTCAGCAAACTGACGGTCCTGGAGAACATGATGGTCGTGCCGGCGGCGCAGACCGGCGAACATCTGTTGTCGACCTGGGTGCGACCGGCTCTCGTTCGCCGACAAGAGGCCGTGGTCCTGGCGAAGGCGCGCGAGGTGCTCGAGTTCCTTAATCTTGGCCATCTTGCCAATACGCCCGCGGGCAACCTTTCCGGCGGCCAGAAGAAGCTGCTCGAACTTGGCCGGACGATGATGGTGCTGAACGGCAAGGCCGTCCTGCTCGACGAAGTCGGCGCCGGCGTCAATCGTGCGCTACTCGGTGAAATCGCCTATGTGATTCAGCGCCTCAATGAGGAACTCGGCTACACCTTCTTCATGATCGAACATGACCTGGATTTCATAAGCCGACTGTGCAGCCGGGTGATCGTCATGGCCGATGGAAAGGTGCTGACGGAAGGCACGGTAGAGGCGATCAAGGCCGATGAGGTTGTCATCGAAGCTTATCTTGGTTCGGGCATGAAGCGGCGTCTCGCCCCCACTGAAGAGGCATCCAGTGAAACTGCTTAACGCCGGCGACATGTCGGGTGGCTATGGTGGGGCAGATATCCTGTCCGGCTGCTCGATCGCGGTGGACCGGGGCGAGGTGACGGTGATCGTCGGCCCGAACGGGGCCGGCAAGTCGACCGCAATGAAGGCGATCTTTGGGCTCGTGCAATTGCGTGCCGGATCGGTTCTGTTGGATGGCACGGATATCGGCGCGCTTGCGCCCGAGATGCGGGTTCGCCGCGGAATGGCATTCGTGCCGCAGACCCAGAACGTGTTCACGAGTCTCACGGTTGAGGAAAACCTCGAAATGGGCGCCTATCTGCGGCGCGACGACATAAGCCAGGCCGTGGAACAGGTCTTCGCCCTGTTTCCCGTTCTCAAGGAAAAGCGCCGCCAGGCCGCGGGTGAGCTGTCTGGAGGCCAGCGCCAGCAACTGGCAGTGGCCCGCGCGTTGATGACGGAGCCAAACCTGTTGATGCTCGACGAGCCGACTGCCGGTGTATCGCCGCTGGTGATGGACGAGCTGTTCGACCGCATACTCGAAATCAAGCAGACCGGTATCGGCATCGTCATGGTCGAGCAGAATGCGCGCCAAGCGTTGGCGATCGCCGACAACGGCTACGTTCTGGTCAACGGCGAAAACCGCTACACCGACAGCGGCGCGGCGCTGCTTGCCGACCCCGAGGTGCGGAGGACGTTCATCGGTGGTTAGCCGGTGGCGCAAGGGCAGGAGAGGGGGCGCCTCGGCGCTCGGCGCCCGGCGCCGTTGAACGCGTCATCAACCCGCTAGCATAGATGCCGTTGGTTACCGACCTCCTCAACGCCTTTCTGTGGATTTTCAATTTCCTGGTCCTGCCGGCCGTCACCTATGGCTCGGCGCTGGCGCTCGGGGCACTGGGCGTGACGTTGGTCTTTGGCATCCTCCGCTTCGCCAATTTCGCTCATGGCGACATGATGGCGTTCGGCGCCATGGTGACGCTGATCGGCGTCGAGTTGCTAAATCGGTACGGTATCTTCACCTACCCAGTGCCGGCAGGTCTGCTGCTCCTACCAGTGGCCATGGCCATGACCGGCCTGCTCGCCATCTCGCTCGACAAATTCGTCTTTAGCTACTACCGGCGGATCAAGAGCCCACCGGTCGTGGTGGTGATGGCGTCGATCGGGGTGATGTTTCTCTTGAACGGCATCACCCGGCTCATAAAGGGTGTGGGACTCACGCCGTTCAACGCGCGGCGCACCTTCGACGTCGGCGAGGTGGACGTCGCGGCCCTGGCCGATCAGCTCGGCGAAAAGGCGGTCGCGGTCAAATCGGATTTCGCGACGCAAGAGAAATTCGTACAGGTGAGCGAACCTGAGCTCGTGTTCTTCGACGTCGCCGAGTTCAAGGCGGCGACCGGCCTCGCGGAAGGCTTCGGGCTCGACCTCATCCAAGTGCTCACCGTCGTACTGGCGGTCGCGGTCTTTCTCGGCCTCTACTGGTTCCTGTCCCGAACCCGCACCGGCAAGGCGATGCGGGCATTCTCCGACAACGAAGACCTAGCGCGGCTCTCGGGAATCGATCCGCAACGGGTGGTCACTGTTACATGGCTGATCGCCGGCTCGCTGGCGGCGATCGCCGGCACCATGTACGGGATGGACAAGGGCTACAAGCCGTTCACATATTTTCAGATGCTGTTGCCAATCTTCGCGGCCACGATTGTCGGCGGCATAGGTCATCCCCAAGGGGCGATCCTGGGCGGATATCTGGTGGCGTTCACCGAGGTGGTCATCACCGCCAACTACAAGAAGGTCGTGAACTACCTGGTGCCGGAAAGCTGGGAGATGGCCGGCAATCTCCAGCTCCTGGGAACCGAGTACAAATTCGGGGTGTCGTTTCTGATCCTCGTCGTCGTGCTTCTGTTCAGACCCACCGGAATCTTCAAGGGCAGGGTGCTGTGACGTGGTGACGTACCGACGCTACTGGATCGTCTTCTCGCTCCTGGCGCTGCTGATGGTGCTGACCGGAGCCCTGCAAAGCTGGTCGTTCGCGCTCAGCCTTCTGACCGTGGGACTGATTTCGGCGGTCATGGCGCTGGGTCTCAACATCCAGTGGGGATACGCGGGACAGTTCAACGCCGGCGTCATGGGTTTCGTGGCCATCGGCGCAATCGCCTGCGTCCTGGTGTCGATGCCGTGGGTCACGGCCGAAATGGTGCACAGTCTCGAGCTGATGCTGGCCGATCCCGCGGACAAGGCGGAGGCCATCGAGAAGCTCCAGCGGGACCTGCCCCGCCGCCTCGCGGCCGAGCGTCAACTGTGGTCGGCATGGATGGTCGGCGGTCTAGGCGCGATTGTCGCCTGGGTCGTCAATCGCTTGCTGCGCAAGCGTTTTTCCGGTTTCAAGCGCGCCTTGGTTGCACTGGCCATCCTCGGAATCAGCCTGGTGTTGTTCAACGATCGTTTCGAGCCCGCTATCAAGGTCATTGAATCGACCGGCTTCGGCGACGACAGCAAGTACCTAGGCGGCCTTGGCTTGCCGATCCTCTTGGCCTGGTGCGCCGGCGGACTGCTGGCGGCCCTGGCGGCATGGCTGATCGCCCGGATCGCGCTCGGACTGCGATCGGACTACTTAGCGATCGCGACACTCGGCATCTCCGAGATCGTGATCGCGATCCTGAAGAACGAGGGCTGGCTCACCCGCGGTGTCCTGAACGTCACGGGTCTGCCCTCGCCGGTGCCCTCGGTGACGGCGTTGCGAATCGACCCCTACAAACTGGCGGCCGACGCCAGCCTGATTGTCAACAAGCTGTTGTTCGTTGCCATCATCGCATTGTTTTTGGCGATCTTCCTGTGGCTGGCCCACCGCGCGCTGAATTCTCCGTGGGGTCGCATGATGCGCGCCATTCGCGACAACGAGGAAGCGGCCAACGCGATGGGCAAGGACGTGACCAGGCGGCATCGCCAAGTGTTCATCCTCGGCTCCTTCCTGCTTGGCGTCGGTGGCGCCATGTTGGCCACCAACGTCTTGCAGTTCGAGCCGGGCGGCTACCACCCCCTGCGATACACCTTCCTCATCTGGGTGATGGTCATAG
>JASLLV010000063.1 GCA_030746935.1 Rhodospirillales bacterium
CAGGGCTGACGCGGCGGCGCGCGTGGGGGGGGGGGCCTGTGGACATTTCCGGCTCGGCGGGGGTTCCGCTTCAGCTCGACCACCCCGCCGTCCAGGATGCCATGGCCAAAGCGTGCGCCGCGGCATCGGCGGTGGGCTTGCCGAGTTGCCTCGGGATTCCCTTTTCGCCGGACGTGCAGATCGAGTGGGCGGCGCGGGGTGCGCGACTCCTGATAGCCACCGGCGACGTCAACGCACTGTGCGGCGCCACGACCGAGAAGCTCAATGCCTTGAGGAAGGCCGCCGGATCCGCCTAGGCGACGCTCCGTTGTTGCCGACGAGCGCCTCCGGTTCCCCGGCTCAAGATCCGGCCGCCAACGAAACGATGCCGGCGAAGTGATCTTTCTATGGTGAGTTGACCAACCGGCGCAGCCGCTTGGCCTTCATACGTTTGGGCGGGACGGGACCGAGCATCTTCGCCGCCTCGGCGGCCGGACTCGCCTGGCGGAGCCCATCGAGGGCGTAATTCGTTCACTCCTACTCGAAATCGAGCGGACCGGCGCGCCTGATCGCGACCGCATCGCGGTTTCATTCGGGCGCGATCGGCCCTCGGGCCAGGCGCGGATCGCTTATCCGTCAGCCCGCGTACTCGACACCTTTTTCCTCGAGCATCGTCTTCAGCTCGCCCGATTCGTACATCTCGCGGACGATGTCGCAGCCGCCCACGAATTCGCCCTTGACGTAAAGCTGGGGAACGGTGGGCCACTGCGAGAACTGTTTGACCCCATCGCGAAGCGACGGATCGACGAGCACGTCGATCCCCTTGAACTTGACCCCGAGCTGGCTGAGCGCGTGAACGACCGCAGCCGAAAAGCCGCACTGGGGAAAGACCGGCGTCCCCTTCATGAACAGGACCACCGGGTTGTCTTCGATCTCGCGCCGGATCTGCGCGAACGTTGCGTTCTCATCCATGCGATTCTCCCTCCGAACCTGAACCTTCAGGCTCCCTCCGGCACTCCGGTCTGCAAGGCGAGCGCGTGCAGCGCGGTTCCCATCTTGCCCTGGAGCGCCCGATAGACCATCTGATGCTGCTGCACGCGGGATTTACCCTCGAATTCGGCCGAGATGACGTAGGCCGAGTAGTGGTCGCCGTCGCCGCGCAGGTCCTCGATGGTGACCCGTGCGTCCGGGATGGCCTGTTTGATCAGATGTTCGATCTCGGACGATTCCATGGCCATGAACCGGACCTCATCTCGGCGGCGCGTCAAGGCGCCGACATGTAGCGCGGCATCCAGTCCTCGTGGGCCGCGCGCAAGTGGGCTATCGATATGGCGTGTCTTCCACCCACAGTCAACCGCCCGCCGCCCGTCAGCCCGATGACCATCGCCGGAACGCGCGCCGCACGCGCGCCCTCAAGCACCGTTTCGGCGTCGGCCGTGCTCGCGAGGTAGCGGCCCTGGTCTTCGCCGAACAGCCAGGCATGTGCGGGCGGCGCATCCTCGGGCACCGCGATCTCGGCGCCGATATCGCCGGCGAGCGCCATCTCGGCGAGCGCTACGAGCAACCCGCCATCGGAGACGTCGTGGCAGGCGCTGATCCGCCCGGCGGCGATCTCGGCGCGGACGAAATCGCCGTTGCGCTTCTCCGCGGCCAGATCGACAGGGGGTGGGGCGCCATCCTCGGCGCTCGCGATCTCGCGCAAGTAAAGCGAGGCCCCGAGATGGCCCGCGGTTGTTCCGATCAGCACCACGGCCTCGCCCGCGGCCTTGAAGGCAAGCGTACACGCGCCGGTCGCATCTTCGATCAGCCCGACCGCGCCGATGGTCGGGGTCGGCGGGATCGCGGCGCCGTCGGTCTCGTTGTAGAGCGAGACGTTCCCGGAAACGACCGGGAAGTCGAGCGCCAGGCACGCGTCGCGAATGCCTTCCACGCATCCCACCAATTGGCCCATGATCTCGGGCCTTTCGGGATTGCCCAAGTTCAGATTATCGGTGATCGCGAGCGGTTTGGCGCCGACGGCCGTCAAGTTCCGCCACGCCTCGGCGACCGCTTGGCGGGCGCCCTCGCGCGCGTCGGCGGCGCAGTATCGGGGCGTGCAATCGCTGGTGATGGCGAGCGCCTTGGCGGTCCCGTGAACGCGCACCACCGCGGCGTCGCCGCCGGGTCCCTGGACGGTGTCGGCCATGACGGTTTGATCGTACTGCTCCCAAATCCAGCGCTTGGAGGCGAGATCAGGGCACCCGAGCAGGCGTTCCAATGCTTGGAGCGGATCGTCGGGTGCCGGAACCGCGGCGGGGGGAATCACGGCCACGCCGGGTGCGGGTATCCACGGCCGGTCGTATTCCGGCGCCGCTTCGGCGAGCGGGTCGACCGGCAGCTCCGCGATCGGAGTCCCGTTCTGCCTCAAGACCAACCGCCCGGTGTCCGTAGTCCGGCCGATGACCGCGAAGTCGAGCTCCCATTTTTCGAAGACGCGCCGCGCTTCGGCCTCGCCCCCCGGGCGCAGCACCATCAGCATCCGCTCCTGGCTTTCCGACAGCATCAGCTCGTAGGCGCTCATTCCGTCTTCGCGCATGGGCACGCGATCGAGGTCGAGCTCGATTCCGACCCCGCCTTTCGACGCCATCTCGAACGTCGAGCACGTCAGACCGGCCGCCCCCATGTCCTGGATGGCGACGATGGCGTCGGTCGCCATCAGCTCGAGGCAGGCTTCGAGCAACAGCTTCTCGGTGAACGGATCGCCCACCTGGACCGTCGGCCGCTTGGCCTCCGAATCACTCGCGAACTCGGCCGACGCCATGGTCGCGCCGTGGATGCCGTCGCGTCCCGTCTTGGAGCCGACGTAGACCACGCTTAGACCCACCCCGGCGGCCGCGGAATAGAAGATCCGCGCCGCATCCGCGACGCCGACCGTCATGGCGTTGACCAAGATGTTGCCGTCGTACGCCGCATGAAAGGTGCATTCGCCGCCGAGCGTCGGCACGCCGACGCAGTTGCCGTAGCCACCGATGCCGGCCACCACGCCGGCGACCAAGTGCCGAGTCTTGGGATGGGCGGGCGCGCCGAACCGGAGCGCGTTGAGCGAGGCGACGGGGCGCGCGCCCATGGTGAAGACGTCGCGCAGGATTCCCCCGACCCCAGTGGCCGCGCCTTGGTAGGGCTCGATGAACGAGGGGTGGTTGTGGCTCTCCATCTTGAATATGCACGCGAGACCTTCGCCGATGTCGACCACACCGGCGTTCTCGCCGGGACCGCAGATCACCCACGGGGCCTCGGTCGGAAGCGTCCTCAGCCACCGCTTCGACGACTTGTACGAGCAGTGCTCGCTCCACATGGCCGAGAAGATGCCGAGCTCGGTCAAGTTCGGCTCGCGCCCCAGGATCGCAAGCGCGCGGGCGTATTCATCGGCGCTCAACCCATGCTCGCGGACCATCTCCGGCGTGATCGCGCTCACGCCGCCAGCGCCCGCACCAGCCCCTCGAACAGCGCAGCGCCGTCGACGCCGCCGAGAAGCGCGTCTGCGTGCCTCTCAGGGTGCGGCATCAGGCCCAGCACGTTGCGCCGGCCGTTCAGGATTCCCGCGATCCGATCGCGGCTGCCGTTGGGGTTGGCGTCGGCGCCGCCTTCTCCGCGTGCGTCGCAGTAGCGGAACGCGATCCGGTCTTCGTCGCGGAGCGAGCGCAAGGTGTCGTCGTCGGCGAAGTAGCTCCCGTCCATGTGGGCGATCGGCATGGCGATCACCTCGCCCGGCCGATAGAGGCCGGTGAACAGCGATTGCGTCGTTTCGACGCTTAGGTGCTGGGTCCGGCAGACGAACCTGAGTTGCGCGTTGCGCATGAGCACGCCGGGCAGCAACCCCGTCTCGGTCAGGACCTGGAAGCCGTTGCAGATTCCGAGGACGGGAACGCCCTTGCGGGCGCGGGCCGCGACCTCGGCCACGACCGGCGAATGGGCGGCCATGGCGCCGCAGCGAAGATAGTCGCCGTACGAGAATCCGCCGGGCAGCACGATCAAATCGACCGCAGGAAGCGAGGTCTCCTTGTGCCAGACCATGACCGGGGGCGCACCCGCGGCGCGCCTCAGCGCGACCTGGATGTCGCGGTCGCAGTTGGATCCGGGAAAGACGATGACGGCGGCGCGCACGCGTCCTCGCTCAGTGTTTGCTCGGCGGTTTATCGCCTTCGGCCAGGAAGAAGGTCGCCATTCAACCTGCGATCTCGATGACGTAGTCCTCGATGACGGTGTTGGCGAGCAGGCGTTTGCACATGTCCTCGACGCTTTCGCGCGCGCGGTCGGGGTCATTTTCCGCGAGATCGATCTCGAGGTACTTGCCCTGGCGCACATCGCCGACGCCGTCGAAGCCCAATGCGCCAAGCGCGTGGCGCACTGCCTTTCCCTGGGGATCCAGGACCCCCGATTTGAGCGTTACGTGGACTACCGCCTTCACGCCGGGCGCGCCCGCTAATGCATGACCTTGGGGCCCTGCATGTCGCGGGGTCCGCCTTCGGGCAGGATTCCGAGGCGCCGTGCCACCTCTTGGTAGGCCTCCTCCACCCGCCCCAAGTCGCGGCGGAAGCGGTCCTTGTCCATCTTCTCGTTGGTCTTGCTGTCCCACAGCCGGCAGCTGTCGGGGCTGATCTCGTCGGCAAGCACGATGCGCATCTGCTCGCCTTCCCAAAGCCGCCCGAACTCGAGCTTGAAGTCCACCAGCCGGATGCCGGTCCCGAGGAACAGCCCGGTCAGGAAATCGTTTATCCTGAGCGCCACGGACATGATCTCGTCCAGCTCCTGGGGCGTCGCCCAGCCGAAGGCGGTGATGTGCTCTTCGCTGACCATCGGATCGTCGAGCTCGTCATTCTTGTAGTAGTACTCGATGATCGAGCGCGGCAGCGGCGTACCCTCGGCCATGCCCAATCGCGTGGCGAGCGAGCCGGCGACGACGTTGCGAACAACCACCTCGACCGGAATGATCTCGACCTCGCGGACCAGTTGTTCGCGCATGTTCAGTCGGCGCACGAAATGGGTGAAGACGCCGATTTCGTTGAGACGGACCATCAGGTATTCCGAGATCCGGTTGTTCAGCACGCCCTTGCCGGTGATGGTGCCGCGCTTCTTGTTGTTGAACGCGGTCGCGTCGTCCTTGAAGTACTGGACGAGCGTTCCCGGCTCGGGCCCTTCGAAGAGGACCTTGGCCTTGCCTTCGTAAATCTGCCTGCGCCTTGCCATGTCATTGGATAAAGTTGGGGGTGAGAATAGCACCCTCGGGACGGAGCGCGCCCAGCGGCGCGTTCGCGCCAGATATATCAATCCCACCGCCAAAACACAACGCCACCCGCAGTGCCGATCCGCGCCCTCAGATGGCCACGGGTTCGTAGGGCACTTCGCCCGGCCGGCCGGGCGCGAAAAGCCAGACCACACCACGGGGCGCCGCGCCTTGCGTCTGCGCCGCAAGCGCGACCAACGACGACGACAACGTCCCGAAGCCGGTGTCGGTAATCACGGTCATGGCGCCCATGGGTCCGGCGTCCGGATCAAAGCTGCGGCTTTCGAGCAAGTCGGTCCACGACCGCCAATCGTCGGTCTCGGGGTCGGGGGCGCGCGCGGCCGCGAAGGCGGGGCGGTAGCGCCGACATCGGGGCGATGTGTCGTCGTTGAGATCGTGTGCCGTGACCATTGACAGCCCTTCTGGGATCGCGACCACTTCGACGGCGGACGGATCAGGCGAATCGTCGCGGCCCTCGCGCGAGCAAAGCCAATAGGCGTTCGCCCGGTCCGCGACGACAAGGTTGAACGACCGATAGTCGCGCGTCTCGATGGCGGCCACCGCCTCCGCCGCCGACGCAGCGTCCGCGTGCCGCAGCGCCGCCAAGGGCAGCTCGCCCCGACTTCTCAGGCTTGGTGCGGGCCCGAGGCTGCCAGGACGGTTGAGGACGCAGGCGACGAGGCCCGAGTCGTTGAACCCAAGCCAGGTGCCGCCCGCGGTCTCGTCTCGTCCGGCGACCACGTCCGGGCACTCGGGCCAATGACGTCCGGGCGGGCGCGAGGGCCGGTCCGCCATCTCGTCGCGGTTCGCGGCCAACACAAGCGGCCAGGGATGCGCGGGGCGGCGCAGGATCACGACTGTGCACATGCCCCCTCATATCCGGTCCGCCGATGCGTGACCAGGGGCCGGCGTCGGGTCCCCGAAGCGTCACCGCCATCGTTGCGCGAGGCAGACATGGACCTTACATTCCCCCCAGGCGTCAACGGGAGGCTCCCCGATGAAGGACACGTTTCACCAACGCGAAAAGGCCTACGAGGCGAAGTTCAAGCTCGACGAGGAAAAGCGCTTCAAGGCCGAGACGCGTCGGAACCGGATGCTCGGGGAATGGGCCGCGCGGAAGCTCGGCATGACGAGCGCGGAAAGCGAGGCGTTGTGCAAGGCCGTCGTGATTGCGGATCTTAAGGAGCCCGGTTTCGAGGACTGCATCCAGATGGTCATGCACGAGTTTGCGCGCCGAGAGGTTCCGATCACGGATAAGGAGATCCGCGCGGAACTCGTTCGGCTGCTCGGCGTCGCCACCGCCGAGGTGGACGCCGAGTACCCCGATCCTCTGGGCCCCGACCACGAACGGGTGGGCGATTGAGTCGGTCGTGAAAAAGTCCCGCGCCCTTGGCTCGGTGTACGTTTCCCGGTTGGAATGCGGCCAAATCGGCCCTTGGGGCGGTTCGGCGGGCCGCCCCAAACCTGCCTTTCTCATTGCAAAAATTGAAGAAAAATACGCTGAGCGTATGCGAAGGACTTTTCTTCACGGTCCCCGACTGACGGCGCTAGGTCTCCGCGGGCCGGGCTAGGCTTCGCCGAAGACGCGCGCGAAGATCGTGTCCACGTGGCGCGCGTAGAATCCTGGATCGCGTAGCCCGTCGAGTTCGGCGGCGCTCAGCCGTTCGCTCACCGCCGCGTCCGCCTTCAGGAGCTCGAAGAACCCGCCCCCTCCCGCCAAGGCCGCCATCGCGCATTCCTGGACAGCCGCGTAGGCGTCCTCGCGGCTCTGCCCGGCTTGGATGAGGGCAAGGAGCACGCGCTGCGAGTAGACGAGGCCGCCGAGCCGATCCAAGTTCTCGCGCATGGTGTCGGCGTAAACGAGGAGGCCGTCGACGAGACGCGCCGTGCGCGCGAGCGCGAAGTCGAGGGCGATGGTCGCGTCGGGCGCGAAGATGCGTTCCACCGACGAATGCGAGATGTCGCGCTCGTGCCACAACGCCACGTTCTCGAGCGCAGGGATCACGGCGGCGCGCACCACGCGGGCAAGTCCGCACAGGTTTTCGCTCAGCACCGGGTTGCGCTTGTGCGGCATGGCCGACGAGCCCTTCTGGCCGGCCGCGAAGGGTTCCTCGGCCTCGCGCAGTTCAGTCCTCTGGAGATGGCGGATTTCGGTCGCCAGCCGCTCGACGCCGCCGGCGACGATCCCGAGGGTGGCGAAGTACTGGGCGTGCCGGTCGCGCGGGATGATCTGGGTGGAGATAGGCTCCACCGCGAGCCCCAGCTTCTCGGCCACGTAGGCTTCGACGCGGGGGTCGATCATCGCGAAATTGCCGACCGCGCCCGAAATCGCACACGTGGCGACCGCCTCGCGTGCCGCGACCAGGCGCTCGCGCCCGCGCCCGAACTCGGCGTAATGACCCGCGAGCTTGAGCCCGAAGGTGGTCGGTTCCGCATGGACGCCGTGGCTGCGCCCGACGCACAGCGTCCCCTTGTGTTCCATCGCCCGGCGGCGAAGGGCGCCAAGCAGATCGTCCACGTCGGCGACGAGAAGATCGGCGGCGCGGGCGAGCTGGACGGCGAGACAGGTGTCGAGCACGTCAGACGACGTCATGCCCTGGTGGACGAAGCGCGCATCCGGTCCGACGTGCTCGGCGAGGTTCGTCAGGAAGGCGATCATGTCGTGGTGCGTCTCATCCTCGATCTCGGCGATCCTTTCGACCTCGATGCGGCCGTGCGCTCGCACCGCCTCGGCGGCGGCCTTGGGGATGACTCCGATCTCGGCCTGCGCGTCGCAGGCGTGGGCCTCGATCTCGAGCCAGATCTGAAACTTCGCCTCCGGCTCCCAGATCGCCGACATCTCGGGTCGGGCGTAGCGTGGAATCATCGTCTCGGTCCTCGTCAAGCCCCGGCGCGCGTCGATCGCACGTTACCAGCAGGGGTTCGGCTCGGGCAACGCCGCTTGCCGAGCAGCGTGGATCGCGCCTGATCGGAACCGCGTCGCGATTCATACCCACCACGATCCGGCCTGGGGCCCCGGGGGGGCGCCGGTGGGCGGTGTTTCGCGCCTACGCCGGGCGCCAACGACCTGTTATGCTTGCGAAGGCCGCTCAATGGTCGAGCCATGGACGCAGCGACGCTAGCCGAGGACCGGACGCTCACCGCGATCCCCTTCGTGGACGTGGGACGAAAGGGTCCGCTCGCCGTGCTCGAGGCGGAACCAGAAAAAGCGAACGACCTCCTGCTCTCAGGGCAGCGCTATTACGGCGCGACGGCGTTGACGATCGGTGACGCCCTGTCGCGCCGGTGGCTGAGACACGCGGCCAATCCGTACGGGCGCGAAATCGCGAGCCTTGCTGAACACGTCGGAACCCCGGGCATATATCTTCTCAATCTCTCCTACGAGTGGACCTGCACGACGGCGGTCGGGGCCGATCCGATCCGCGCAGGCAACCGGATGCTCCGGTCCTTGGACTGGCCGCTTGCCGGCTTGGGCCGCAATCTCGTCGTCGCCCGCCACGAAGCGGATGCCGGCCCGTACCTGAGCTGCACGTGGCCCGGCTTCTCAGGCGTTGCGACGGCCATGGCGCCGATGCGCTTCAGCGCTGCCATCAACCAACCACCCATGCGCAAGTTCACATCCTCGCCGGCGCTCGACTGGCTCATCGGGTGGTTTGTGGTCTGGCGCCGTCACGCCCTTCCGCCGACCCATCTCTTGCGAGAGGTCTTCGAAACCTGCCGCAGTTTTGCCGAGGCGAAAACGAAGCTCGTCGAGACGCCGATATGCGTGCCTGCGTTCTTCACCTTGAGCGGAATCGACGAGGGGGACGGCTGCGTCATCGAGCGCACCCGCGATGACGCCTTCGTGCACGCCGGCCCGATCGCGGCGGATAACCACTGGCTCGAGCCGCGCCTCGGCGGTTGGCCGCGCGGCGCCGACAGCGTCGAACGGCTGGCCGAGATGACGGCGCGCGCCCCCCAAGCGGGCGACGAGATGTCCTGGCTGGTGCCGCCGATCCTGAACGCGACGACGCGGCTGGCAGCGGTGGCCAACGCGCGGTCCGGCACGCTCGTGGTCCGCGGTTTCGAGGCGGACGGCCCTGCTACCGCCCTCCTTACCGTGTGACCGGCAACCACCTTCGGACCGCGAAGAACCAGCCCAGGCTCAGGACCTCGAGCGCCAGCAGAACGCCGAAGGCGACGCGATAGGCGGCCGGCGCATAGCCGTCCTCGGTCGGCGGCCAGAGGTCGATGACCTCGCCGACGCCCCACTGGAAGACGAACGCGCCGACGAAAACCAGCAGATTGATGGCGGTCACGACCCGTCCCGAGAGCGTGGACGGGAAGGCGCGGGTCAGCACCGGATAGAAGATGATGCCGGTCGTCCCGAAGAAACCGAAGATCAGCCAAAGCGGAACCGAGATGGCGGTCCACTGGAGGACGAGGCCGGCTTGGATGAATATGAACAAGCTCATCCCGACGGTGGGCACGATGATGGGATTGAGGCCCATTTTCTCGAGGCGCTCGGCCGTCCAGCCCAGGACGATGAACCCCACCAGCATGGCGCCGGCGATAAGCAGCAACATGTTGGCCGCCCCGGTCCGATCGAAGCCGGCTACGTCGCGTAGCCACGGCCCCGCCCACAGGGTCTGATACGCGAGGAACGTGCCCTGCGCGGTGAACGTGAGCGGCGCGATCCTGAGGAAAAAGGGGTGGCTGACGACCGCCAGCGTGCCCTTGAGCTGTTCCTTGAGGGTATCGCGCGTGGTGTCGCCTTCGCGCTCGGGAACGACGACGAACAGCAACACCGCCGCCGCCCCGGTCAGCGCCGCAAGGCCCAGGAACACGCCGCGCCAATCGGTCAGGTGAAGGACCGCCTCGACCGGCGCCGTAGCCGTCATGGCGCCGACGCTGCCCACCGCCAGATGAATTCCATTGATGGTCGGCAGCCGGATACCCGGAAACCAGAGCACGTAGGCCTTGAAGGCGCCCATGAGGCAGGCCGAAACGCCAAGCCCGATCAAGGCACGGCCCAAGATCAGGCCGGGCGCGCTCGACGAGACGGCGAAAACCACGGCGCCGGCGGCCGCGATCAAGAGAAGGCTCGATTCCGTCCGGCGCGGGCCGAAACGGTCGAGACAGATGCCGAGCGGAAGCTGAAAGGCGGCGAATGTCAGGAAATAGGTGCTCGTCAACAGTCCCAGCAGAGCCGCATCAAGGCCGACGTCGCGCACGAGATCGGGTGCGATCACCGCGTTGACGGTGCGGAAGAGATAGCTCAGGAAATAGGCGAAGGCGAACGGGACGAAGACGCGAAGGACGACCATGCGAAGTGGGCCTTCCGTGGGCGAGGGCGATGCACCCTCGCCCACTCCGGGGCGGCGGGATCGAAGCGGCAGAACGACCACGATAATAACGGATTCTCGGAAACGCAAAATGTGGCAGGATTGCGCTTCCCCGATTGGACCGAGGGACGCTGTATCGGATGTCGGCCGAAAAGACGACGCAAGACTCGCCGACCGTGGACATGATGCGCTCGGGCGCTGCCGTCCAGGGGGTCAGCGATTGGCTGATCGCGCAGGCGTTAGGTCACATCCGGCTCGATTCCTTGTTCGGCGAACTCGGCGAGCGGCTCGTCGACGCCGGCGTGCCGGTCATGCGTGGCCTTCTCGCAATGAGCACGCTTCATCCGATGTTCGAGGCCACCTCGTTTTCGTGGCTTCGCGACGGCGGAGCCGAGATCACCCATTTCCGCCGCGGCGCGAGTGTCGAGGAGGTATGGCAGAGGAGTCCGCCCGCCTACATGATGAAGAACGACATGGCCGAGCTTCGGGCGCGCCTCGATGATGCGAAGGAACACTCGCGGTTTCCGCTGTGGGAAGAGCTTGCGGACCAAGGTGCGACGGATTACCTGGCGTTCGTGACGCCCTTTACCGATGTCCTCGGGGCCGCCAGTCGGCGCGACGGAATGATCACGTCGTGGGCCACGGACCGGCCGGGCGGTTTCGCCGAGCATCACGTCCAGGCTTTGAAAAGGCTGCAATTGAGGCTCGGCGTCGCGGTCAAGATCGCGACCCGCGAGCAGACCGCGATCAACGTGGTCTCGGCCTACCTCGGCCCGCACGCGGGCCGGCGCGTGCTCAAGGGCCAGATCGGCCTCGGCGACGTCGAGACGATCCCCGCCGTAATCTGGTTCTCGGATTTGCGCGATTCAACCGCGATTTCTGAGCGCTTGGACGCGGACGCGTTCCTCGACGTCTTGAACGATTACTTCGAGTGCGCCGCGGGATCGGTGCTCGACCACGGCGGCGAAGTGCTGCGCTTCATCGGCGGCGCCGTGCTCGCCATCTTCTCGATCGAAGGCCCCGGCGGACCCGAGCGGGCCGCGCGCATGGCCCTGGCGGCATCGCGCGACGCCAGCGCGCGCATGGCGGCCGTCAACGCGCGCCGTGCCGCCGACGGAGCGGACGCGATCGCGTTCGGGGTAGGGCTTCACTTCGGCGAGCTTCTGTTCGGCAACATCGGCGTCCCGGAGCGGATTGAATTCTCGGTGATCGGCCGGGCCGCGAACGAAGCGAGCCGGCTCGAAGGGTTGACCAAGTCGCTGGAACGGTCGCTGGTGGTCTCGGCGGCGTTCGCTCGGCTCGTGCCGCTGGAGTGGGAGAACCTCGGCCGTCATCGGCTCGCGGGCGTGAGCGAGGAATCGGAGGTGTTCGCGCCGCCACCGTGAACGGCGACGAACGCGGCTAAAGCAGGCCCAGGGTCTTGAACGACTGGTAGCCGCCCTTGGCGACCACCACGTGGTCGTGGAGTACGATCCCCAGCTTCTCGCCAGCGTCCCTGACCTCGCGCGTCATGGCGATGTCGGCTTCGGACGGCGTCGGGTCCCCAGACGGGTGGTTGTGGACCATGATCAGCGCCGTCGCCCCCAGCTCCAGCGCCCGCTTCACGATCTCGCGCGGATAGACCGGCGTGTGATCGACGGTCCCCTTCTGCTGGATCTCGTCGGCGATGAGCACGTTCTTGCGATTGAGGAACAGTATTTGGAAGCGTTCCGTCTTCTCGTACGCGAGGCTCGCCCGGCAATAATCCATGAGCGATTCCCAATTGCTGAGCACCGGGCGCTCCATGACCCCGTCGCGAAGCAGCCTCTGGGCCGCAGCTTGGACGGATTTGAGCGCCGTCACCGCGCCTTCGCCGATGCCGTCGAGCTGGCGCAGCTGTTCGGGCTCGGCGCTGATGACCTCGGCGAACGAGCCGAAACGCCTGAGCAGCTCCTTGGCCAACGGCTTGACGTCGCGACGCGATTGGGCGCCGAAGAGCAGCATCTCCAGCATCTCGTAGTCGGGCATGGTCTCGGCGCCGCCCTTCAGGAACCGCGCTCGCAACCTTTGGCGGTGACCGAGGTGGTCGGCCCGCTCAGCCACGGCCCGAGGTGTCGTAGGGCGGCGCATCGAGGCCGGTCGGCGAGAGCGTGAAAACCTCGTGGCCGTCGGCGGTCACGCCGAGCGAATGCTCGAATTGCGCCGAAAGCGAGCGGTCCTTGGTGACCGCAGTCCACCCGTCGCCGAGGATTTTCACGCCGTAGCGCCCCGCGTTGATCATGGGCTCGATCGTGAAGAACATTCCTTCGCGGAGCACCGGCCCCTCGCCCGGGCGACCAAAGTGCATGATGTTGGGGGCGTCGTGGAAAACGCGCCCGAGCCCGTGGCCGCAAAAATCGCGGACCACGGAAAATCGGTGTGATTCAGCGAAATCCTGGATCGCGTGGCCGATATCGCCGATCGTGACCCCTGGGCGAACCACTCTGATCCCCTCCCACAGCGCGGCGAACGTGACCTCGACCAGACGCCGCGCCTTGACCGTCGTCGCGCCGACGAAAAACATCCGGCTGGTGTCGCCGTGCCAACCGTCGAGGATGACGGTCACGTCGATGTTCATGATGTCGCCGTCCTCAAGCCGCTTGTCACCGGGAATCCCGTGGCAGACGACGTGATTGATCGACGTGCAGACGGATTTCGGAAAGCCACGGTAGCCGAGCGGCGCCGGCGTCGCCCCGTTGGCGACGATGAAGTCGTGGCACAACCGGTCCAGGCGTTCGGTCGTGACCCCGGCGGTTACGAACGGGGTGACGTGGTCGAGGGTCTCGGCGGCGAGCTTGCCTGCCCGTCGCATGCCCTCGAAATCATGCGCGTCGTGGATCACAATCCGGCGGCCGTCGGTGGTGCGGAAGGTTCTGATCTCGTCGTGCATCGGTCAATTATGCCATTCGTGCGCGATCATAGCATCTCGCCGGTTCGTGCGCGCGCTCAGGCAATGGCCAAGGGCGCCGAAAGCGTGATCTCGTCTGGCGTTAACCGGCACCCGTAGCACACAACCTCGACGCCCGAAGCGACCGCCCGCGAATAGGCCTCGGCATACTGCGGATCAATGTCGGCGGCAATCGCGAGCTGGCGGCAGTCGCCGCGTTGAACCAGATAGAACATTACTGCGCGTCCGCCTTGGCGCACCATCTCGGCGAGTTCTCCGAGATGCTTGGTGCCGCGCGCGGTGACGGAGTCGGGGAACTCGGCCGGCGCGTCCGCGTCCCGGCCCCGGCGCATGGTGACGTTCTTGATCTCGACGTAGCAGGGCGGGCGCCCGTCGCCTTCGAGCAGGAGATCGATGCGCGAGTTTTGTCCGTAGCGGACCTCGCGGCGGATGCTCGCGTAGCCGCCAAGCTCGCTGACGGCGCCCTCGGCGACGGCGGCCGCGACCAGTCCGTTGGGGTGAAAGGTGTTGATGCCTACCAATTGGCCGGCGACGTCGATCAGCTCCCAGGTGTAGCGGAGCTTGCGTTCCGGATTGCGGCTCGGAGACAGCCACACGCGCGATCCGGGTTCATCAACGCTCAGCATCGAGCCGGGATTGGGACAGTGGGCGGTCACGACGGCGCCGTCCTTGATCTCGACGTCGCTCAGGAACCGCTTGTAGCGCCTGACGAGGGTGCCGGGAATCAAGGGATCGGGAAATTTCATCGGCGCTCGGGTGCCGAGCGATTCGCATTGGACATGATGGACTTGGGGACGTCTGCCACGGCGGGGATCCCGCTCACGCTCGTTGCCGGGGCCCGAGACTAGGCTCAGGACTCATTGATTGAGATAGAAGATGACGAAAGCGGCGATGCATATGGCTGAGAAGAAAGT
>JASLLV010000064.1 GCA_030746935.1 Rhodospirillales bacterium
GTGTCGCTTTCCAAGAGCCCGGCCTTCAGCCGGTAGAACACGCCCTTGCCGGGACCCAAATCGACCCGCGTAATCTCGTGCTTGAGTTCGCCCAGGTCCTGGCGGTAGGCGCGGCGCAACTACGCCCATCCCCGGTCCACCGCCTGCTGCGAGCGATAGGACGCGAGGTGGACTGCCGGGCTCGGCCCCGACGGTGCCGCCGCCTGGTCCGGCGCGGCCAACGCCTGCGGGCCCTCGGCAGCCGACGTCCGCATCATGGGTTCGGGCTGCATGGCGCGTTCGATCGCGGTGCGCTCGCGGGTGTACTCGTCGGTGCCGATCAGCGTCTCCTGGTTCAACACCTCGAGCCGGCGTACGGCGTCGGCGGCCTCCATCAAACCTTGTGGCGGCGCCCCCGGATTCGCCACCACCGAAGGGGCCGCCGGCATCAGCGCATCGAGGATCATGGCCCGCTCGGCGCCATGCTGGGAGACCGTGATGGCGCGCATCTCGAGTGCGCGGCCGATCGCACGCAAGCGGCCGGAAATCTGTTCGGTGCCGGGCACCGGTCGGTTCAGCCCCGCCGGCGACGGCGGAACCGGCGCGCGCGAGCAGCAGCCGCCCCCGCGGTGGGGCGTAGCGTCCCGGAAGCCCGCGAAGCTCGTCGTCGAAGCCCTGGAAGCAGAGATCGACTCCGAGCCATTCCTGGTACTCGCGGAACAGCGCCCGCACGTGCGCGAGATCGGCCGCCCCGCAGGCAGGATCGACGACGACCGCTTCGGCGCCCGCGACGATGTCCCCGTCGGACAAATTGGGCGTCATTCTTCGAGCGCGATGTTGACGCGCCGGTTATGGCGGCCCTTGTTCTCGATCTTGCCGATCCTGACGCGCCCAATCTCGCCGGTCGAACGCACGTGGGTGCCGCCGCACGGTTGCAAATCCACGCCGGCGACATCGATCAGCCGGACCCGTCCTTGTCCCTTCGGCGGCTGGACCGACATTGTCCGAACCAGTTCGGGGTTCCGGGCAAGCTCGTCGTCGCCGATCCAGCGCGCGCCCACGGGATGATCCTCTTCGATCAAGCGGTTGAGCTCGACTCCGATCCGCTCCTTGTCCAGGGTCGTTTCCGGAAGGTCGAAATCGAGCCGTCCCTTGCCCGGGCCGACCGAGCCGCCCGTCACGCCTCCCGCCACGACCGCGCACAGAAGATGGAGGCAGGTGTGGACGCGCATCAGCCGGTGGCGGCGCTCCCAGTCGATCTCGGCGGTAACGACGTCCCCGGGCGACAACACCGGCCCGCCCTCGGCGGAGACGTGCAGATGTTCGCCCGTGGCCGCGTGTTTCCGGGTATCGACGATCTCGACCACGCGGCCGTCGGCGGTCCTGAGCCGTCCGCCGTCGCCCGGTTGTCCGCCGCCTTCGGCGTAAAAGACGGTGCGGTCGAGGCGGATGCCATCGCCGTCGAGCGCGGTCACGATCGCCTCGCACGATCGCGCATACGGGTCTTCGCGGAATAACTCCTCGGTCATCGGCAGCGTCCTTTTCCGGAGCCCAGGAAACTTAATGAAGACCCCCGAAAAAAGCTATCCCGGGCCCAATCATATGTCCGGGTTCGACAAATTCGGGCCGTGGCGAACGCCAGCGACACGTCAATCAAACAACTTCATCCAGCACGACTCGGATTTGGCCACCGCCGGTAACCAGGGTGCGAGGGGTTCCCCGCCGAACGCCTCTCCATCACACTCGACGCCGAGGGAGTGGCTCGCATCGATTTTCCTGGTTCGTTCGGCGCCGTCTGCGTCGCGCGGGCGCGTGCGGGCATGTGTAAAAAAAGCTGGGGCCGGAGGCTCGTCCGCCGCGCCCGGGCGATCGTTTATTAACTACAGCTGGGTGTACTGCGCCAAAATTTATCGAATTGCGGACGTTTTGAAACCCGTGTCCCTTGACTGGGTGTCACGGCCGCCCCGCGCAGCACCACCAGTAAGGGAGGGAATCATGAAAATCGTTTCGAAATGCTTTTTGACGGCAGCCGCGTCAGCAATCTTGACTACAGGATTGACGGCGTCGGACCCGGCCGCGGGGTTCGAGCGTCGCGGCGACAAGAAAATTCTCGTTTACGCCGGGCACGGCGACGTGCCCGTTATCGACCCGAGCATCCGCTACGATGCCCCGGTCCGGACCATCCAGCGGGCGGTTTACGACGCCCTTCTCAAATACGTGGACAGTCCGCCGAAGGTGATACCGTGGCTCGCCGAAAGCTACGACGTGAACGACGACGGAAAGACCTACACATTCCACCTGGTCAAAAACGCCAAGTTCCACAACGGCGATCCAGTGACCGCCGAAGCCGTGCGCTGGTCGTTCGAACGGACGTTGAAGCTCAAACAAGGCGTGTCATGGATGCTGGCCGACGTGCTTCCGCCCGAAAACATCGCAGTGGTCGACGATCATACGGCCCGCATGACCTTGAATCGGCCCTACGCCCCGTTCGCCTCATTCATTCCGTGGTGGTTCATCATGAACCCCAAGGAAACGATGGCCCACGCGGTCGACGACGATTACGGCGCGAAGTGGCTTCTCGACCACGACACGGGAAGCGGTCCGTACAAGGTGGTGCGCGCCGAACTCGGCAAGGTATGGGAGCTGGAACGAGTCGAGGACTACTGGCGCGGTTTCGACGGCCCGCTGGACGGGATCATCTACGAGATGGTCCGCGAGAAGGCGGTCCAAAGCGCGGGCCTCGAGAAAGGCGACATCGACATCGTCACCGGGCTGACTCCGGATTCGTTCGACCGACTCAGCAAGCTTCCGGGGATCAAGGCGTCGACCGAACCGGCGCTGACCGCGTTCGGTCTCAAGTTCAACACCCAAACCAAGTACATGTCGGACGTCAACATCCGCAAGGCGGTTGCCTACGCTTACGACTACGACGCCTTCATCAAGATCTTCAACAACCGCGCGAAGCTTCAGACCAGCCCCTTCGCCGACGCCGTCAAGGGCAAGATCGACGTTCCGAACATGCCCCGGCGCGACATCGCCAAGGCTAAGGAGTATCTCGCCAAGTCGCAGTGGCCAGACGGGGGCATCGAGCTCGAGTTCGTCTACGTGTCCGGCTTCGGTGCCGAGCAGCAGATGGGTCTCGTCCTCATCGACGCGTTGCGACCGCTCAACATCAAGGTCAACATGGTGCCGCTGTCGTGGACGGCCATGCTCCAGCGCGGCGCCACGGCCGAGACGTCGCCGGATATCATCGCGATATTCGTGACCCCGGTCTCTACCGATCCCGACGCCACGGCGGGCCAGTACCACCCCGACGCCTGGGGCCAGTACTGGGGGGTTCACTTCTACGACAACCCCGAACTCAAGCAGCTGATCGAAGAGGGACGGCGTACCATCGCCTGGAAGGATCACGAGCCGATCTACCGCAAGATCCAACAGATTCTGGTCGACGGCCAGCCCGAGGTGTACGGGATGATGCGCGAGCGCATGATCATGTATCGCGACTGGGTCGGGGGTTTCGAATTCAGCCCCGTGATGGAAACGTCGGAGCTCGATCTGTATCCGCTCTACATCGAGTAATCGTTTACCGCGGCCCGTCCGCCGTTGCCGGGACTTCGGCGGGCGGGTATCGCGGCTGAGCGAACCGCGCCTAGACCAGATTCACGTGTTCGGTCGGAAACAGCATTAAGTGTTGGCGGCGCTTTTTATTGGGCCTCGAGCGCCCGTTTGAAGAGCGCCTTGTCCGCGTTGCCGCCGGTCAGCACCAATCCGATCTTCTTTCCCGCCATGGCCTCTTTTTCCTGAAGAAGCGCCGCCAGAGGCGCCGCGCCGGCGCCTTCGGCGAGATTGTGGGTGTCAGTGAACAGGTGCGCCATGGCGGCAAGGATCGCCTCGTCGGTGACCGTGACGACACGCTCGGCGCCGGCACCGATGATGCGAAGCGCGTCCACGTCGGGCACCCGGACGGCGACGCCGTCGGCCAACGTATCGGCGGCATTGGTCGCGACCGGCTCACCGGCCGCAAACGAGAGCGCGTAGGCTGGCGCACGCTCGGCGACGACGCCGACGATCCGGGTGGCAAGTCCAAGCGCGTCGCGCACCGCAATCATTCCGCAAATCCCGGATCCCAGTCCAATGGGTACGTAGACGGTGTCGAGATCGGGTACCGCGCGCAGCAGCTCGAGCCCGTATGTGGCGACACCGCACACGAGCCCGACGTCGAATGACGGCAGCATGAAGATCCCGCGCCGGGACGCCAATTCCTGGGCGTGGGTACAGGAATCGTCGAAGTCGCGGCCGTGTTCGACGAGCTCGGCTCCGAACGCCTTCATGGCGGCGTTTTTCTCGGGATTGTTGCCGTGTGGCACGACCACTGTCGCAGCCAGGCCGAACCGCTGGGCGGCATAGGCGATGCTCTGGCCGTGGTTGCCGCGAGTCGCCGTAACCACGCCCTCGACGTCCGGCCTCTCGCGCCGCAGCCGATCCAAGTAGACGAGACCGCCCCGCACCTTGAACGCGCCGATGGGGGTGTGGTTCTCGTGCTTGACCCAAACCTCGGCGCCGCACCGTCGGGCGAGAAGCGGCCAGGGGATCTGCAGAGTCGGCCGGGTGTGGGCGTAGACGAGCTTGGTGGCGGCTTCGATGTCTTCGAGACTCGGTTTCACGGGCGGCGCCATCCAACGGGGTTCACTGAGCGCAGCTTCGGCGCCGTCGATCGCGGGGTCAAGGTGGCGCGTTGACCCGGCGCGTCGTGGCGGGGATGATCCGAACCGATCACGACGAAACAACGCTAGGGGTATCCCGTCATGGGAGAGGAGCGCACCACCCGGTTCGCGGTCATGGGGGCGGGCGGCGTCGGCGGCTACTTCGGTGCCCGGCTTGCCGAAGCCGGATATCCCGTCGCCGTCATCGCCCGCGGCGATCACTTGCGGGCCATCCGCGAGCGCGGGATCGTGGTCAACAGTCCCAGCGGCGATGTCACATTCAAGCCGACCATCGCCACCGACGATGCGGGCGCGATCGGACCGGTGGACGCCGTCCTGTTCGCGGTCAAGCTCTACGACGTCGAGGAAGCGGCCAATGCGATCCGGCCACTACTCGGTGCCGAGACGATGGTGCTTGCCTTGCAGAACGGCGTCGACGCCGCGGAACGGATCGCTCCGATCGTCGGCGAGGACCGGGTGATCGGCGGCGCAACTTACATTTTCGCGACCATCGACGCGCCCGGCGTCATCCGCCACATGGGCGGACTCGCTCGAATCGTGTTCGGAGAGCTGGACGGGCACGCGAGCGCACGCACGGAAAAGCTTCTTGCGTGCATGCAGGCCGCGCACATCGACGCGGATTTGTCCACCAACATCACGGCCGAACTGTGGCGCAAGTTCGTCATTCTCGCGTCCATGAGCGCCATCACCTGCCTCGCGCGTCTGCCTTATGGCCCGATCGTTGGTGATCCGGAATCGCTCGCGTTGTGCGAAACCGCCATGCGCGAGGTCGAGGCGGTCGCCCGCGCCCGCAATGTCGCCCTGGCTGCTGACGTGGTCGCCCAGCACATGACGGCGATCGGGAGATACGGCCCCGACGTCAATACTTCCATGTACCGCGACCTGGTGGGCGGCCGCCGGATGGAGGTGGAACACCTGAGTGGGGCCGTGGCCCGGCTCGGCGAGGAGTCGGGCGTCGACACGCCCTTTCACCGCGCGGCGTACGCGCTGCTCAAGCTTTATGCGGACGGCCCGCCGTCACTGGTGTCGTGAGCGTTACCCGAACGCTGAATGCCGAAGGGCCGGACCGTGAGTGCGTGGTTCAAGGGTCCGTGGCCGTGGCCCAACCCCGGAGCCGATCGGATCGCCTCGATAACGTAATCGCGGGCGCGGGCGACAGAATCGGCGAGCGCCATCCCCTGGGCGAGGCCGGTGGCGATCGCCGACGCCAACGTGCAACCGGTCCCGTGCGTGTTCGAGGTTGCGATGCGGGGACTTTCGAAGAATCGCGTACCATCTGCGCTGACCAACGCGTCGCACACCACCTCGCCCGCAAGATGTCCGCCCTTGACCAAAACTGCGTCCGGCCCGCGCGCGAGCAACGCCAATCCCGCCGCCTCCATGTCGCCGCGATCGCGGATCGACCGGCCGGCCAGTGCCTCGGCCTCGGGGATGTTGGGCGTCAGCACCGTGGCCCTGGGAAGCAACGTCTCGCGCAGGCGTTCCACTGCATCCGCCTGCAATAGCCGCGCCCCCCCCTTGGCGACCATGACGGGATCGAGCACCACTGGAATGCCCGATGCCTCCGCCTTGAGCACCACAGCCACCACTTCGATCACGTCCGGCGTATGAAGCATGCCGATCTTGACGCAATCGGCACCGATGTCGGCGAGCACAACGCGCGCTTGGGCGGCAACGAAGTCGGGCGGCACGTCGTGGATCCCGGCTACGCCTCGGGTGTCCTGGGCGGTCAGCGCGGTGATCGCCGTCATGGCGTATCCGCCGAGCGCGGTGACCGTCTTGATGTCGGCCTGGATACCGGCTCCGCCCCCGGAATCGGAGCCGGCGATGACGAGCACGCGTCCCTGCACGATTGATTCCTGTCCGCCGCGGCGCGGATCCCTCAGCCCGCGGCTCGCTTGATCACGTCCGTGATGTCGTCGAGGACGACGCCGATGAGCGTTTCGTCGACGCCCTCCACCATGATCCGCACCACGGGTTCGGTCCCGGATTCGCGGACGAGAAGGCGTCCCGTCGCCCCCAGCTTCTCTTCGCCGGACGCGATCGCTTTTTGGACCGCGCGCGCCGCAAGCGGTTCGCCGCCGTTCACCGCTACGTTCCGCAGCATTTGCGGCAGCGGCTCGAACACACGGCACGCTTCACCCGCCGGACGTCCGGATTCGACGAGAACGGCCAGCACCTGAAGTGCGGCGATGAGGCCGTCTCCGGTCCGCGAATGATCGCCGAGGATTACATGCCCCGACTGTTCGCCGCCCAGGTTGTAGCCTTCGGCGCGCATCCGCTCGACCACGTAGCGATCGCCCACCTGGGTCCGGACGAGATGGAGCCCGAGTCCCTCGAGGAATCGCTCGAGGCCGAGATTGGACATGACGGTGGCAACCACACCGCCGCCCAGCAGCGCCCCGTTTGCCGCCCAGTGCTGGGCGATCAGGCCGAGCACCTGGTCGCCGCCCACGATCGCGCCGTTCTCGTCGGCGATCAGCAGACGGTCGGCGTCGCCGTCGAGTGCGATTCCGAGGTTTGCGCCTTCGGCGCGGACTCGCGCTTGCATGGTCTCGAGACAGGTTGAGCCGCAGCCGAGATTGATGTTGAAACCGTCGGGTTGAACCCCGACCGCAATGACCTGTGCCCCGAGCTCCCACAGAATCTCGGGCGCCACCTTGTACGCGGCGCCGTTGGCGCAGTCGACGACGATCTTGAGCCCTTCCAGGGTCAGCCCCCTGGGAAAGGTCTGTTTGACGTATTCCGAATAGCGGCCCTGGGCGTCGTCCAGGCGCGTGGCGCGGCCGAGCCATTCGGGCGGCGCGAGTTCGTACCGGCGGTCGTCGATATTCGTTTCGATTTCGGCCTCGACTTCGTCCGACAGCTTGTAGCCGTCGGGACCGAACAGCTTGATCCCATTGTCCTCGAACGGATTGTGCGACGCCGAGATCATGATGCCGAAATCGGCGCGGAGCGAGCGGGTCAGCATGGCCACGGCCGGTGTCGGCAACGGGCCGACCAGTATCACGTCCATGCCCATGGAAATGAGACCGGCCGTGAGCGCGGGCTCGATCATGTAGCCCGATAGCCGGGTGTCCTTGCCGATGACCGCGCGGTGGCGGTGACCGCCACGGGTGAAGAAACGCGCCGCCGCCATGCCGACGTGCAGCGCAGTCTCGGCGGTCATGGGCTCGGTGTTGGCCTTGCCGCGGATGCCGTCGGTGCCGAAGATTCGTCGGGCCATTGCCGAATGTCGCCCCGCTTGCGCGACGAACGAGGGCCTCGCGCGGTGCGATCCCTTATACAATCATTCGCCCAAGCGAATTAAAAAAATATCACACCTTCCTACGTTGCCGAGCGCGCCGCGGTACCAGCCGCGATCGCCGTCCAGACCGCCAGCGCCTGGCGCGTTTCGCGGACATCGTGGACGCGCACGACGTGGGCGCCGCGCGCGACGGCGGCGAGCGCCGCCGCGACCGAGCCCGCCAGGCGTCGGTCCGGCGATTCCTCGGCGCTCAGCTTTGCGATAAAGCTTTTTCGCGAGACGCCGATAACGACCGGACAACCGATGGCCCGATAGATGCCCAGGCCCTCGAGAATCTCGAGGTTGTGGTCGACGGTCTTGCCGAAGCCGATTCCGGGATCGACGGCGATCCGGTCGCGCCCGATCCCTGCGGCCTCGCACGCCGAAACCCGCTCTTCCAGAAAGTCGTATACGTCCAGCCGCGCGTCATCGTAGCGGGGATCGTCCTGCATCGTTCGCGGCTCGCCCCGCATGTGCATCAGAACGACCCAAGCCTTGCGTTCGGCGGCGATCGCCATGGCGCCCGCGTCTCCTCGAAGCGCAGTGACGTCATTGATGATGGTGGCTCCCGCATCGAGCGCCGCCGTCATGACGCCCGCGCGCCGCGTGTCGACGGAGATCGCGGCCCCGGTCTCGGCAAGTCCCCGAACGACCGGAAGCACGCGATCCAGCTCTTCGTCCTCGGGCACCGGCGAGCCGCCAGGACGGGTCGATTCACCGCCGATATCGAGGATGTCGGCCCCGGCCTCTACATGCGCGCGTCCGCGGGCGATCGCCGTTTCCGGCGAATAGGTCTCGCCGCCGTCGGAGAAGCTGTCCGGGGTGACGTTGATCACGCCCATGATCAAGGGCCTGTCGAGCGCCAGGCCGGCGAACCGCTCGGGCGGCCGTCGCAGGCGTCCGGCAAGCGCCTTCACGCGTGCGTGCGCGTCCCGCCCTTGGGATCGGGCCCAGTCCAATGCCTCGGCGACGGACGTGGTGACCCGCCTGACGCCGACGGTGCCGGCGGAACGGATAATGACTTCGCAGGTTTCGCGTGGGGTTCGCCCGGCGTCATCGCCGAATATGGGACGGAGATAGAGACTCCGGACGGGATCGGCGGCTGCACCCAGGCGCGGCCGCATGGGTGGACCGGACCCGGCCGCGCGCGCGCCTTCGGTCGAGCGACGCGCGCTCGGCGCCATCA
The DNA here is from genome assembly GCA_030746935.1 of Rhodospirillales bacterium. Classification (GTDB taxonomy): domain Bacteria; phylum Pseudomonadota; class Alphaproteobacteria; order Rhodospirillales; family JASLLV01; genus JASLLV01. The sequence goes on from JASLLV010000064.1 coordinate 9,176, forward strand.
AGTTTCGGGTTGCGGCTTGGGCGTGAACCCGCCGCCGGGCTGATCCTTGGGCTTGCCGCTGGTTGGGACCGATGCGCGCCGTCCCCCATCGGGGGCGAGGTCGTCCTCTTCGGGCCGAATGATGGATTCGCCGCGCAACAGCGCCTGAACCTCTTCGCCCGTAAGCGTCTCGTACTCGAGAAGGGCCTTCGCCACGACCTCCAGATCCTCGCGATGATCGACGAGGATTCGCCGCGCGGTGCCTTCCGCTTCGTCGATCAACTGGCGGATTTCCAGATCGATCAACTCGGCCGTGGCGTCGGAGACGTTCTTGCGCTGGGTCACAGAATGGCCGAGGAAAATTTCCTCTTCGTTGTCGGAATAGCGAAGCGGCCCAAGTTTTTCGCTGAATCCGAATTCGGTGACCATCCCGCGCGCGATGTCGGTCGCCTTGCGGATGTCGTCGCTGGCGCCCGTCGTCACCTGATCGGGTCCGAAGACGAGCTCTTCGGCCACCCGGCCGCCGAACAGCGAAGCCAGCAACGAGACCAGTTCGGTGCGCGAATACCCGTAGCGATCGCGCTCGGGCAGCGACATGGTCATGCCCAGCGCGCGCCCGCGCGGGATTATGGTGACCTTGTGAAGCGGGTCGTGCTTGGGCGTGTGCATGCCGACGATCGCGTGCCCCGCCTCATGATAGGCGGTAAGGCGTTTTTCCTCGTCCGTCATCACCATGGAGCGTCGCTCGGTTCCCATGATGACCTTGTCCTTGGACTCTTCGAATTCGGCCATGGTGACGACCCGCTTGCCCATGCGCGCGGCCAACAGCGCCGCCTCGTTGACGAGGTTGGCGAGATCGGCGCCGGAAAAACCGGGCGTGCCGCGGGCGATGACCCGGGCATCGACGTCCGGGGCTAGGGGAACCTTGCGCATGTGGACCTTGAGGATTTTCTCGCGCCCGAGGATGTCGGGATTCGGCACCACGACCTGGCGATCGAAGCGTCCGGGGCGAAGCAGCGCCGGGTCGAGCACGTCGGGGCGGTTGGTCGCCGCGATCAAGATGACGCCGTCATTGGATTCGAAGCCGTCCATCTCGACGAGGAGCTGGTTCAAGGTCTGCTCACGCTCGTCATTGCCGCCGCCGAGGCCGGCGCCACGGTGGCGCCCGACCGCGTCGAGTTCGTCGATGAAGATGATGCAGGGCGCATTCTTTTTGCCTTGTTCGAACATGTCGCGCACCCTGGACGCGCCGACGCCCACGAACATCTCGACGAAGTCCGAGCCCGAGATGGTGAAGAACGGAACGTTGGCCTCGCCGGCGATCGCACGTGCGAGAAGGGTCTTACCCGTGCCGGGCGGTCCCACCAGCAGGCAGCCCTTGGGGATCTTGCCGCCGAGGCGTTGGAACTTATGCGGGTCGCGCAGGAATTCGACGATTTCCTCGAGTTCCTGTTTCGCCTCGTCGATTCCGGCCACATCCTCGAATGTCACGCGCCCCGTCTTCTCGGTCAGCAGGCGCGCCCGCGACTTGCCGAACCCCATGGCCTTGCCGCCGCCGGCCTGCATTTGGCGCATGAAGAATATCCACACCCCGATCAACAGAAGCATCGGGAACCACGACAGCAGGATCGACCAGATAGGCGAGCCGTCTTCCGCAGGGGCGGCGCGGATGCCAACGCCCTTTTCCGTCAACAGCGGAATCAGATTGTCGTCGCTGGGCGCGTAGGTCACGAAACCGCGGCCGTCCTGGTACTTGCCGGTAATCTCGTTGCCCTTGATGGTCACTTCGCGGATCTGGCCGCTGTCGACTTCGGCCAAAAACTCCGAGTAAGCCGGGCTCGCGTGCGGACCGCGCTGCGGAGCGCCCTGGAAAAGGTTGAACAGCGCCAGCACCAGCAGCGCGATGACGATCCACAACAACAGGTTTCTACTGAAATTCACCCGCTCGATCCTATTGGTCGCAGGACACCAACGGTCCCCGACGCGCGTTCCCGTGACCCAACGGCGCTGCGCGCCGCCCGGCCGCACCCATGAAATAATACTGAAACCCACTTACGCAAGGAAAAACCCGGTATCGGACAGCGGATGGCGAGGCCGGAACGAGATGCGTTCGATCCGCAAGGGCACCCGTTCGGTCCCTGCGCGGGCGTAATCCAGGTGCGGCACTTGAACCACGCCGTCCCGGTCCACGAGCGCCGGCAACACGGACCGGACGGGCGGCGGAATCGGATCGTTTCGGGGCAACGGCGCCTTGCGCGCGATCTTCGCCCAGCCATCGATTCCTAGATGCGCGAGCCACAGTCCGGGCACCCCTCGCCGGCGGCGGCTCGCAAGCTCGACGACGAAACATCCGTCCCACACGACGCGGCCGCCGGTGCGCACCGGCATCGGCACGGGCGCCGGGCGTGCTTCGCGGCAAATCAGGATCCGGTTGGCGCCGTATGTCTTTGCCGGCAAGGGGACGACGCGACAACCACCCAGCGTCCGTCCGCGGCCCAGTTGATCGTCAAGGATAAGCCCGTGAAGCCGGACAAGCCGGTGCTCGCGCGGCCCGAATTCGCCGCCACCGATGCAAAGGAATAGTCTGGAAAGCGCGCGCAAGCATACGTCTCTGGGCGCGCTCGCCATTTCTGACGCCGCGACGATCGCGTAACCGGCGGGGTGAATCGTTGCCGAGCGCGCGAGCAGGCGCGCACACGCGTCTTCGCCCGCGATCCGCGAGCGCGCCGTGCGGCGGGCGGCATCGGCCCACACCGCCGGCGGAAGTCCGGCATCGGCAAGCGCCGGAAGCATGGTGCGGATTCGGATTCGCGCGTAAGCCGGATCGCGATTCGACGGATCCTCGATCCAGTTCGCGCGCCCTTTCTTCAGATACGCCACGAGCCGCTCTCGCGGAATGCTCAAGAGCGGGCGCAGGATTCGCAAATCCGCTGTTTCCACCACCGCCGACATGCATGCGAGCCCGAATGCGCCGCTTCCGCGCCCAAGTCGCATGAGAAAGGTTTCCGCCTGGTCATCGCGGTGGTGGGCAAGAAGAAGGTGAAGCACGCCCGCCTGGCGGCACCAAGACGTGAGAAGGTCGTATCGCGCCGCCCGGGCCGCTGCCTGAATGCCTGCGCTTGGTTTGGGCTCGCGCCAATCCAAGACATGGTGGGAGATACCGAGGCCAGCAAGCCAACCGCCCACATCGCGCGCTTCGCGTGCCGATTCAGACCGCAACCCGTGATCCACGGTCAGCGCCGTCGCCGCGCCGGCCCTGCGTCGCGCCCATCGATCGGCGAGCAAGACGAGGGCAAGGCTATCGGCACCGCCGGAAACGGCGACGGCGAGCGCGGGGGCCCTTTCGAAGGGTCCGAGCGGTTCCATCAACGCCGTGAAAAGCCGTTCCGATACAGCCAGTTCGCGGCGCGGCCGCTGCGCTTTCGCGCGTCCGCCCGCGGATTGCGCGTGCGCACTCAACTGCAGCCGCTGTGTTCCTTCTGACGCAGCGCCAAATCCTTGATGTAGGCGGGAGCGTCCGGGAAAGTCTTATCAAGTTCGGCGAAGGTGATGCAGGCTTCGCGCTGGCGGTTTTCGTTGGCGAACGCCATCCCCAGCTTGAGAAGGCTATCCGGGGCCTTCGGGCCGTCCTTGTACTTCTGATAGCTTTCCATGAATGCCTGCGCCGCGCTGTGGTAGTCGCGCCGGACGTAATAGGTCTCGCCCAGCCAGTACTGGGCGTTGGCCGCCAGTTGATGATCCGGATGCGCGGTCAGAAACGCCCGTAGCGCCTTTTCGGCCTCGTCGAAGCGGTTCTTGACGAGAAGGCCGCGAGCGAAGCCGTAGCGCTCGCTCGGTGAGCCCTCGGGAAGGATGCTCGCCGTTTCCGCGGCCGGCGGCGGGGAGCTGGCCGTCGCGGCCGGCGGCGCGCCCGGTGTCAGCGCCGAGAGCGGAACAGTTCCGAGGTTTCCCGGCGGGGTGGCGAAACCCGCACTCCCCGGAAGCGGGGCCGCGCTCTCGACCGCCGGCGGGCGCGGGACGGCGGCGATCCCGGACGGCTCGGATCCGGACGCGCGTGACGCCGCGATCGCGCTCTCGATCCGCCCCAGGCGGAAATCGACGTCGCCCACCAGCTTGTCGAGACGCTTTCCGATCTCGTCGATGCGCCGGTTGGTCTCGTCCAAACGGTGGACGAGGGCCTCTTGTTGGCCGGTGGCCGCCCGGATGTCGCTATCGAGCTCCGAGAATCGTTGTTCCAGCCGGGCGATCGCCGGGGTCGCGGTTCCCGTCACCGGCGCGGCCGACCCGGCGGCCTGTGCGGTGCCGGTCGGAGCAGGCGTCGTCGCGCCGCGAACGATCTGAAGATTCAGGGTGCGGATATCGCGCTCCAGCCGGTCGATACGATCGAGGAGCCGCCCGATATCGGAATCTTGGGCCTGCGCCGGGAGCGAGCCAACGATCACGAGCGCCAGAACCGAAGCCGTTCCGAAGACGCGCCTCGGGCTCATTCGGGCGTTGCGGGTCGGACCTCGGAACCAGGGCGTCATGGAACGTTCCTTCGTCTCTTGACACGCGCCACGGGCGCGGATCCGGGCTCGAAGAATGTCCTCCGTTGCCGGGTTGGTGCGCGCACCGTAACAGCCATTCAAGGCAAAAATTTGGCGCTCGCCCATTCGCCTCGCGAACGAATGGGCGGCGCCATTTCGCAATAGCGATCGTTCGCTGGGGTTAGCCGCTGGGCGATCCGCCGGTGACTACCGTTACGCCGCGGCGGTTTTGCGTCCAGGCCTGCTCGTCTGAGCCGAGAGCGACCGGGCGTTCCTTGCCGTAGGATATGGTCTTGACCCGGCTCGGACTGATACCTAGCGCAATCAGGAAATCCTTGACGGAATTCGCACGGCGCTCGCCGAGCGCAAGGTTGTACTCGCGGGTGCCGCGCTCATCGCAATGGCCCTCGATCGAGACCGTGACAGACGCAAACTGCTTCATCCAGGCCGCCTGTTTCTCGAGGATCGCGCGCGCGTCCGGCTTCAGGTTGTACTTGTCGAAATCGAAGAACACCCGATCCCC
>JASLLV010000065.1 GCA_030746935.1 Rhodospirillales bacterium
CAGACGTGGTCGCGGTACTCTGGCCGCAACATCATCGGCCATCGAAATATAGCACAATCGATTGCTTTCGCAAACTGAGTCTCGGAGCAATCGCTCCGGCACAGCGTCGGCGCGCGCTAGCATCGAGCCGGGTCCCGTGATCGCCACACTCGACAGGGTTCGAGCCCGCGGTTAGCATTGTTGCGCCATATCAGGCGGAGGATCAGGGAGGGATAACGCCGGTATCTGCGCGCCCTTGCGGCACGCGATGGCCGCCGTCTCCACCGGTTGCGGAATGGACTATATCTTTCGGCGCATCTTCTATGCGATTCCGATCGGTATCGGCGTCACGATCATCGTCTTCTCGCTGGTCTACATGGGACCGGTGGACCCGCTGATGGCGGTGACGCCGGACGACGCCGAACCCGAAGTCATCGAGATGATCAAGAAGCAATACGGCTTCGACAAGCCGATCCCGGTTCAATACCTCATCTGGCTCAAGCGTGCGCTTACGGGCGACTTCGGCGTCTCGTTGCAGAGCAACCGGCCGGTGATCGACGAGGTGGTCCCCGCGCTTCGCAAAACGATGATGCTGGCGATGGTCGCCACCGGGTTCGCGTTCTCCATCGCCTTCGTTCTCGGCGTGCTCGCCGCCTATCACAACGGCCACTGGATGGACCGGATCTTCACGGGAACCGCCGTGATCGGGGTCAGCGTGCCGAACTACTGGCTCTCGATCGTTTTGGTGGTCATCTTCTCGGTCGAGTTGAACTGGCTGCCGGCCGTGGGCATGGGGCCGCGCGGCTCGGGCCAGTGGGAGTGGGATCTGGTCCACCTGCGTTACCTGATCCTGCCGGTGATCGCGGTCTCGGCGATTCCCGTGGGCATCATCACGCGCACCACGCGGGCCTGTGTACTCGAGATGCTGACCCAGGAGTTCGTGCCCGCGCTGCATTCCAAGGGCATCACGTCGAAGCGGGTCCTGGTGCACGTGGTCAGGAACGCGGCCCCGACGGTGCTGGCGGCCACCGGCATCCAGTTCGGCCATCTTCTCGGCGGCTCGATCCTGGTCGAAACGGTGTTCGTCTGGCCGGGAACGGGATATCTGCTGAATGAATCGATCTACCGGCGCGACTTTCCGGTCCTTCAGGGCACCATCGCCGTGCTCGCGATCTTCTTCGTGTTTATCAACCTGATCGTCGACATCGTCCAGACGTGGCTCGATCCACGCATCAAGCGAGGGTGAACCGGTGACGACCATGCAACGTGCGATCGTTCGAGCCGACCATGGCTGAGGTCGCGACACTGAGGCCCGGCGCCGAGGCCGAGGTCCCGATCGGCGCGATCGATGCGCGCGGTTACTGGAGCACGGTCGCTTATCGGTTGAGTCAGGATCCGGTCACCATTGCCTTTGGCGTCGTCTTGATCCTGATCTTTCTCGCCGCGATCCTCGCGCCGGTGCTGGCGCCGCACGACCCCTACAAGGCGAACATGACGATGCGCCTCGCGGTCATCGGGACGCCCAGCTACATGCTCGGCGGCGACGAGTTGGGCCGCGACATGCTGTCGCGCCTTCTTTATGGCGCCCGGGTGTCGCTGTTCATGGGCCTGACGCCGGTGTTTCTCGCGCTTCTGATCGGCGGCTCGCTCGGGGTCACGGCCGGCTTTTTGGGCGGCAAGGTCAACATGGGCATCATGCGGGTCATGGACGTCTTTTACGCATTTCCGACCGTGCTGCTCGCGATCGGGCTCACCGGCGCGCTCGGCGCCGGGTCCAGGAACCTTCTCATCGCGATCACGGTGATCCTGAGCCCACCCATTGCCCGGGTGGCCGAGAGCGTGACGACGCAGGTGCGCGCCTTCGACTTCGTCGAAGCGGCGCGGGCGAGCGGCGCCGACACCTTCACCATCATCCGCGTGCACGTGCTCAGTAACGTGCTCGGGCCCATCCTCATCTATACGACCAGCCTGGTGAGCGTAAGCATCATCATTTCGGCGGGCCTCAGCTTCCTCGGTTTCGGGGTCACACCGCCGACCGCGGACTGGGGCCTGATGCTGGCGACGCTGCGCACGACAATCTGGGTCAACCCGTACGTCGCCGTCCTGCCGGGGCTGATGATCTTCATCACGTCCATGTGCTTCAATCTCCTCAGCGACGGCATGCGCAACGCCATGGACATGCGGTTCTGAGGATCGTGGAGGGCATGTGACCGACGGTTCGTCCCCCGGCGCCGCGGCGACCGCTGCGCGCCAGCGCATCGACCCGTTCCTCGAGGTTCGCGGCCTCAAGAAGTACTTTCCCGTGAAGGGCGGCGTTCTGAACCGCACGATCGCGAACGTCCAGGCGGTCGACGACGTCTCCTTCGATGTCGCCAAGGGTGAGACGCTCGGGATCGTCGGCGAATCCGGGTGCGGCAAGTCGACCACCGCGCGGCTTCTGATGCGCCTGATCGAGCCCGATTCGGGAACCGTCCACTTCGACGGCCGCCTGATCGGCGCCGACAACGGAATCCCGATCCGCGAGATGCGCCGCCAGGTGCAGATGGTGTTCCAGGATTCGTACTCCTCGCTCAACGCGCGCCTGCCGGTGGAGGAGACTGTCGCCTTCGGTCCCATCGTTCACGGGATTCCGCGCCCGGAGGCGCGCGAACGCGCGCGAAGGCTCCTCTACGATGTCGGTCTCGACGCGTCCCGGTTCATGAAGCGCTATCCGCACGAGCTCTCGGGCGGTCAGCGCCAGCGGGTCAACGTGGCGCGCGCGCTTGCCCTGCAGCCGCGCATCCTGATTCTCGACGAGGCGGTCTCGGCGCTCGACAAATCGGTCGAGGCGCAGGTGCTCAACCTCTTGCTTGACCTCAAGCAGGAATACGATCTCACCTACGTCTTCATTTCCCACGATCTGAACGTCGTGCAGTACGTCAGCGACCGGGTGCTGGTGATGTATCTGGGCCAGGTCGTGGAGATCGGCCCCGTCGACGAGATCTACGCCAACCCGCGGCACCCCTATACGCGGGCGCTTCTGTCGTCGCGGCCATCGATGGATCCCGAGCTTCGGATCACGGAACCGCCCTTGAGCGGCGATCCGCCCAACCCCATCAACCCGCCCTCGGGATGCCGCTTCCATACCCGCTGCGCCTTCGCCAACGAGGTCTGTGCGCGGGCGTCACCGGTGCTTTCCACATTCGGAGACGATACCCGCCACGAGATCGCGTGCCACATGCTGAGCCCCGGATCGGGGCACCCGGACGCGCCGGCGCCGAGCTGAGGAAGGGACGTTCAGTGATGGAAGCGGTGGTGAGCACACCAACGCCGGCAACGGGCAATGCAGACCTGGTCCGGGTCAGCGACCTTCGGGTTCGCTTCGTTACGAAGGAGACCACCGTCTACGCCGTCAATGGCGTCGATTTCTCGCTCGCACCCGGCGAGGTCCTGGGCATCCTCGGCGAATCGGGGTGCGGCAAGACGGTCACCCTGCGGGCGCTTATCCGACTTTTGCCCGAGGACCGGGCGCAGGTCTCGGGCCGCGTCGTCGTCGGTGACAACGACATGCTCCGGTTGCCCAAGCGCGAACTCCAGTCGGTCCGCGGCGGTACGATCGCAATGATTTTCCAGGAGCCGATGACGGCCCTCGATCCCGTCTACACCGTCGGCTACCAGATCGCCGAGACCATAATCCGCCACGAGGGCTGTAGCTGGCGCGAAGCCGACGTCCGGGCACTGGATTTGTTCGAGCAAGTTCAGGTCCCGTCGCCGAAGCGGCGGCTCAATTCCTATCCCCACGAGCTTTCGGGTGGACTCCGTCAAAGGGCGATGATCGCGCTGGCGCTCTCGTGCCGGCCGAGCGTCTTGCTGGCGGACGAACCGACGACCGCGCTCGACGCCACCGTGCAGATCCAAATCTTGCTGCTCCTTCGCGAGCTGCAGAAGGAGCTGGGAATGGGGGTCATCTTCGTCACCCACGACATGGGCGTGGCCGGCGAGATTTCCGACCGGTTGGCGATCATGTACGCCGGACGGCTGGTGGAGACGGGCCCCGTGACCCAGGTGATGCGCGCGCCGCTGCATCCCTATACCGCGGGGCTTTTGTCCTCGACCGTCCACGGCTCGATGCGCGGCCAACGCTTGCAGGCGATCGAGGGCGCGCCGCCGAATCTCGAGAAGTTGCCCGACGCGTGCAGCTTCGTGCCGCGGTGCCCGCACGTCCGCGACGCCTGCCGCGAGGGCGTGCCGGAACCGGTTCAGGCCGCGCCCGAACGGATGGCGCGGTGCATACGGGTCAACCCCGCCTGAGGACGTCGGCGACGCGGTCGGGAAGCCCCGATCCGCTCAGCTTCCCGGCTTCACCACATCCCAGTATTCGTAATTGACGTCCTGCATGATGCGGTTGTGCATGCCGCCCATGCATTCACGCCTGGCGAATGCGACGCTGCCGCGAAGCGCGCAGACGTCCACCGCCGCGCGGGCGATCCGGCGCACGCGCGCCTCCGTCGTCGCCGCGGCGTTCCGGGCCCTGGCGGCCGTTGCCTGTCGCCAGGCGGCCTCGAGCTCGTCGTATGTGACGAAGCGTTCACGCGGAAGCGCGTTGACCACGTCGTGGGTCATGCGGGCGGCGGCGACGTGCTCGGCGTTTCTGGCCAAGTAGGTCTCGGCAACCGGGCGAAGGGCGCGAAGCGTTTCGCCAAGGCGCGCCATTGCGGCCTCGTCGCCCGCTTCGGTCGCCGGCACGAGCATCACCGATTCCCGGACCCGGACCTTTAATCCCGCGAGGCCGAAACGGGCACGCACGTCGGCGGCGACCGCCAGCCTGACGGCCAGGAAACGGCGCTCGGCGGTGATGCCGATCGGAACGATATCGGGAAGCACGATCTCGCGGCCGTCCGCTTGGACGCCGATCAACGCAAGCGCAGGCGGGGTCCCGGCCTCGCGCATTACCTCGTAGGCCGTCCCCTTCTTCGGAACGTCGCGGTCGGGCTGAAGGCAAAGGGTGGTTGCGTCGGCGGCGCACTCGGCGCCGTCGCACACGAGTTCCACGTCGCCCGCGGCCACCAGCAGCAATGATTGGGGTTCGGCCAATGCCGGGTGCACGAAACCGGCGAGCCCAAGCAGCAAACCCGCGGCGGTGATCCAGCTACGCATGGTCAGGTTCCCTCCTCTTCGGGTGGGGCGGCGCATCTGCAAACGGCCCGTCGCCCCAACCGGACGGCGCGGCGCCGGTCGAAGATTCCATTTTACCCGACCGCGGAATGTGTGGTTCAATTTATTCACTCAACGGAACGCGGGGTGCAACCGCGCTGAAAACGTCGCCAACCCAGGCCCCGAGAAGGGGTGGAGACCCCGATCAAGGGGCGTGGAGCGACTAGTTGGAGCCTATTGTGGGAGAGACATGCATGTATTCCTTCGTTCGCAATCTATTGGGTGGCGTGGCTGCACTTGCCTTCGTTGCCTTGATGACCCCGGGGTCCGCCGAGGCGGCCGGCACGCTTCGCTTCGGGATCAACCTTTCGGACATCCCGGCCGCGACGTGTACGCCGACCCACGGCGGCTCGGGATTCCGGTTCATGGGCTGGACCATCTGTGACGGCCTTCTCTACTACGACATGAACCAGAATGACACGATCCCGGTGGAGATCCCGTGGATCGCCGAGTCGTACGAGGTGCTCAAAGACAATCCGGCGAAGTGGGTGTTCAAGCTGCGCCGGGACGCCAAGTTCCACGACGGAACCCCGATCAACGCCGAAGCGGTGGTCTGGAACTTCGACAAGCTGCACAACACCGACGCGCCCCAGTACGACAAGACCCAGGTCGGGGCCAACGGCTGCTGCATGATGAACCTGAAGAGCTACCGGGCGATCGACGAGTGGACGTTCGAGCTTGATACCGGCGTGCCCAACTCGTACTCGCTGAACCGGCTTCCGTACGTTCGTATGGCGAGCCCGACGGCCTGGAAGAAAGCGGGAAGCTGGGCCGAGTTCCTGAAGAACCCCGTTGGTTCGGGCGCCTTCAAGGTCGAAGAGATCGTGCCGCGCGAGCGCGCCGTCCTGGTTCCCAACAAGGACTACTGGAACAAGGACAAGATTCCGAAGCTCGACAAGCTGATCTTGATCCCGATTCCGGACCACAATGCCCGCGCCGCGGCGTTGCTTTCGGGCGATGTGGATATGATCGAGGTGCCGCCCCCGGACACCATCCCGAGGCTCGAACAGGCCGGCATGCAGATCATCAAGAACAAGTACCCCCACATCTGGCCGTGGTTCCTGCGCGTCGGCGGCAATAAGAAGACACCGTTGACGGACCTGCGGATCCGCAAGGCGATCAACCTTTGCGTCAATCGTGAAGGCATCGTCCAGATGCTGAACGGGTACGCGCTGCCGGCGTACGGCCACGTGCTGCCCGACAGCCCGTGGTACGGGAACCCGAAGTTCAAGATCAGCTACGATCCCGACGGTGCGCGCAAGCTCGTCAAAGAGGCCGGTTACGGTCCCGGCAATCCGGCCAAGTTCACCATGGCGATCTCGCACGGCGGCTCGGGCCAGATGCAGCCCCTGCCGATGAACGAGTTCATCCAGCAGAACTTGAAGGAATGCAACATCGAGGTGGACTTCGAGGTCATGGAGTGGCAGGCCATGCGCGCGGTCCGCAACAAGGGCCCGTTCGACCCCGGCAACGACCGATATGACGGAGTCAACAACAGTTGGGGCACCGCCAACGCGGCGAGCGGCTTCGAAACACTGTTCGCGTCCTGGAAGATCGCCCGCGGCAAGGGCGGCGTGAACTGGGGCGTCGACGACCCGATGGTCGACGACATTCTGAAGAAGGTCATGGTCACCTTCGATGCGAAGGAGCAGGACAAGCTCCTGACCAAGGCCCACGAGCGCATTGTCGACCAGGCCTATTGGCTATGGGTGGCGTACGACATCAACGTCCACGCTGCCGACCAAAAGGTTAAGGGATACGTTCCCGAGATCCACTGGTCGAAGGACTTCACCTCGATCTACATCGAGGAATAAAGGGACCTTCGACTCTCAGTCGTTCGGGCCGCCCGGGAAACCGGGCGGCCCGTTCTTTTTGGGCGATCGCCCGACGTCCTATTCCGCGAAGCCGCTCAACTCGGGCGGCGGCGGCGGGCCGAACACATCCTCCATCAAAAGCGCGACCGAAAGCGCGCGCGATTCGGCGAAGCCTTCGCACATGAGTTGCAGGCCCACCGGAAGGTTCGAGCCGAATCCGTGCACCGGCGTCGTCGTCGCGCAAAGCCCCAAGATGTTGGCCGAGTACGTGTTGCGCCCCATCTGGTCCATGTAGGTGCGTCCGGTGGCCGGATCCGGCGCGGCCAAGTCCGCGATCGCCATCGCCACCTTGTCGTTGGTGGGCATGACCAACCCATCGAGGCCGGCCATCGCCTCGGCGGCCATTCGCCGGTGGTCGTCGAGGGCCCACAACACCCGGATGTAGTCGTCGGCGGCAACGTCCAGCCCGGGCGCAAGCCGGGCCCAGACGTCGCCGTCCATCTTGTCGCGGGATGCGATGAAGCGATCGCGGCCGAACCAGGCGATGAACTCCACCGTGCACAGGGTGAAGATCATCTGGCGATGCTCATGCACGAACGGCATTGCCACGTCGACGATCTCGACGCCCGCTTCGGTCAGCGCCTTCAAGGCCGCGTCCACGCAGCGCCCCACGTCCGCATCCAGGTCGTCGAAGAAGTAGTCGGTCGGGCGCCCCAAACGAAGACCCCGGGGCGGGCTCGGTTGCGGCGCGGGCGTCCCTTGAAGGGCGGCGAACACGCTTGCTGCGTCGGCCGCCGTACGTGTCATGGGGCCGAGCGTATCGACGCTCGCCGCCAGGCTGGAGACGTTCTCGGTGGGCCACAGCCCCTTGGTGGTCTTGAGAGCGAACGTTCCGCTGAAGGCGGGAATCCGCACCGAGCCGCCGGTGTCGGAGCCGATGGCGAAGCCGCAGAGCCCGGCGGCGGCGGCCGCCGCCGAGCCGCTCGAGGATCCGCCCGGGATCCGATGCGTGCTCGCGTCCCACGGATTCCACGGCGTGCCGCGGACCAAGTTGACACCTGATCCGCCCATGGCGAACTCGACCGTCTTTGTTTTGCCGAGGATGACGCAGCCGGCGCGTTTCAACGCGCGCACGAACGGTCCTTCGGAACCGATCAGATCTTCGACGTTGACGTTTGACCCGGCCGTGGTCGGCATGCCTTCGACCGCGACCAGGTCCTTGATCGCCACCGGAACTCCCATCAGCGGCCCCAAGTCGGTGCCGGCCGCGAACAAAGCGTCGAGTGCCCGGGCCTGGGCCAACGCGTGGTCGCCGGCGACGTGCTCGTAGGCGCCGAGGCGCGAATCGAGGGCCTCGATGCGCGCGAGATAGGCCGTGGTAACGGCCTCGGAGGTTACGCGCCGGGCGCGAAACTCGTCCGCGAAGCCCGTGATGCCTCCCTCGCCAAGCGGATCCGGTGGAATGTTCGCCATTGCCTCCTCCGCGGCCTAAAGGAATCCGCCCACGTCTGCGCGCGGCGGCGGGCCGTTCATCTCTTCCAGCATCAGGCCGATGGAAAGGGCGTGCGCCTCGCTAAAAGCTCGGCTGATGATCTGAAGGCCCGCGGGCAGGGGCGCGCCCAGCATCTGGATCGGCGAGTTGATGGCGCAGAGCCGGAAGTAGCTGGCGATCCGGGTGCTCATGGGCATCATCGGATCGAGCCGTTCGATGCCGTCGCGGGTCTCAAACTGGTCTACCGCCAGGGGCGAGAGCGGAACCGTGGGCGTCACCCAGCCGTCGAGGTCGGCCAGCGCCGCATCCGCGATCCGCGCCAGCTTTTCGTGCTGGCCCGCCGCCCGGAGGTATTCGTCGGCGCGCGTCTCGAGACCTTTCTTCATGCGCCCCCAGCCGCTCGGGTCCATGATGTTCTCGGCGCGGACGAAGCGCTCGCGGCTGATCACCGCCACCGCCTCCGAAGCGATCAGCGGGAGCATGAGCTCGCGAAGCTCTTGCGAGTGCGGAATCTCCATGTCGACGATCTCGACGCCGGCGTTCGCAAGCGCGTCGACAGCTTGGCTCGCGCACCGTTCGACATCGGCGTCGACGCCGCTCAGGAAGTGGTCTTGCGGCCGCCCCAGCCTGATGCCACGCGGCGGCGCCGGCTGCGGGGCCGGGCAATCCTGCAGGGCGGCAAAGACGAATGCCGCATCGGCGGCGGTTCGCGTTAGGGGACCGATGGAATCCAGCGTCGGGCACAGGGGATAGACCCCGTCGGTGGGCCATAGGCCCTTGGTGGTCTTGAGGCCGAAAAGGCCGCAGACGGCTGCCGGCATGCGGACCGAACCGCCAGTGTCGGTGCCGATGGCGAAGGCGCAAAGACCGGCGCCGAGCGCCGACGCCGAGCCGCTCGACGACCCGCCGGGGATGCGGTGGATCGAAGCGTCCCACGGGTTCCAGGGCGTGCCGCGAACGTGGTTGATGCCGGTCGAGCCCATGGCGAACTCGACCGTCTTGGTCTTTCCTAAGATGACGCAGCCGGCGTGCTTGAGCGCACGCACGAAGGTGCCCTCGGGTCCCATCACGTCGCTCATGTCCAAATTCGAGCCGTTCGTGGTGGGCATGCCGTCCACCACCACGATATCCTTGATCGCGACCGGTACACCCATCAGCGGACCCAGATCGGTGCCTGCGGCAAGAAGCGCATCGAGCGCCCGGGCTTGGGCAAGCGTGCGATCGCCGTCAATATGCTGATAGGCGCCGAGGCGGGGGTTCAGCGCCTCGATGCGTGCGAGGTAGGCCTCGGTTGTCGCCGCGATCGAGGTGCGGTTCGCGCGCAGATCGTCGGCGAAGCCCGCAAGCCCGCGTTCGTCCATGGGATCGGGCGGCGGGACCGCGGTGGTGGTTTGTCCGGGCTCGTCCATCGCTCCCTCCTCGCGGCTTGGCCCTTTACCATCCAAGGGCGTAGCAGGTCCGGCGGCGGTCGGCGCCGCCCCAAAGCACGCCGGTCTTCAAATCCTTCGCGACCGCGCAGACGCCGCTGGGCAGCCACTCGTCCTCTGCCCACCACTCCACCTTGTGGCCGCGCGCTGCCAGATCTTCGCCCAGCGCCTGGTCGAACGTGTGCTCGAGCTTGAGCAGCCCGGGGAAGTAATCGTGGGGCGAAAACGAATCGGGAAAGCTCATGGATCCGAATCGGGGTGCGTCGATCGCGGTCTGGGGGTCCATTCCGAAGGCGTAGCGGTTCAGGAACATTTGCAGCATCACCTGGGTCTGCTGGTCACCGCCGGGGGTGCCGAAGGGCATGACTTCCTTGCCCTCGCGGATGGCCAGCGCCGGGTTCGGTGTCAGCCGGGGCCGCTTTCCGGGCGCGATTGCGGACGGGTGGTCGGGCTCGGTCCGCGACTGGTTGCCGCGACCCGACGGATAGAGCCCGGTTCCCGGAACGACCGGGGTCTTGCGCATCACCCCGTCCGACGGCGTGCACGAAAACGCGTTCCCCTGGCCGTCCATCACGCACAGATATGTGGTGTCCAACGCCCGATCGACGTGCCGGCCGGCAGCCGCCGCCGGGGCGCCCGCTTGGGCCGAGGCGCCGGCATCGCCCGCGGGCGGCATTTCCGGCCATGCCTCGCCCGGGCGGATCATGGCGCGGCGCGAATCCGCGTACGCGCGCGACAAGAGCTGGTCCATGGGCACGTCGACGAACTTGGGATCGCCGTAATAGGCTTCGCGGTCTGCGGCCGCGAGCTTGATTGCCTCGACGAGCGTGTGGACATAATCGGCCGAGTTGTGGCCGAGCGCTGCGAGATCGAAGCCTTCGAGCAGCGCCAGCGCCTGCAAAAGCATCGGCCCCTGGCACCAAGGCCCGCAGGAGAAGACGTCGACGTCTCGGAATCGATAGTGCTGCGGCGGCTCGATCGTAACCCGGTAGCCGGCCATGTCTTCGGCGGTGAGAAGCCCGCCGTTCGCCGCTTGGAAACGAACGATGGCGTCGGCGATGTCGCCCTTGTAAAAGGCGTCGCGCACCGCCTGAAGCCCGGCCTCGCGGCCCTTTGCGCCCTTCGCCGCCTCCTCATCGGCCAAGAACTGAAGCGTCTTGGCCAAGTCGGCCTGCACGAAAACCTCGCCGAGCTCGGGCGCCCGCCCGCCGGGCAAGAAGATGGCGGCGCTTTCCGGCTGGTCGATGAAGTCGATCTCGCGGGCCTTAACCCGAGCCGACATCTGCGCGTGCATGGGAAAGCCGTCGCGGGCCAAGCGGATCGCCGCCGCCGCCGCGTCACCGAAAGTGATGGTGCCGTACCGTTCGAGCGCCGTGATCCAGGCATCGGGCGCCGCCGGCACGATGGTCTGGAGGATGCCCTCGGGCACCGGTCCGGGGTGATGTTCATTGAAATACGCGCACGTCGCCGCCTTGGGCCAGGTGCCGAGGCCGTCGATGGAGACGGTCTCGCCGCTGGCGGCGAGGTAAATGATCGTTGGCGCGACGCCCGCAAAGCAGCACATCTGCGATTCCAAGACGTTGAGCGCGATCCCGGCAGCGACGCCGGCGTCAATCGCGTTGCCGCCTGCCTCGAGAATTCGGAATCCGGCCTCGGCCGCGAGGTAGTGGCCGGCCGAAATGACGTGTCGGGTGCCCATGACGTTGGGGCGATGGGGTCGCGGCCACGACATCTTTTGCGGCATGGTCTCCTCCCGATGGGCGCGGACTATTGCGCCGGGCATGGTCCGGCATCCGTGGTTGGCACCGGTTTTCGGTGCGGCGAAAGTATCATCGTCTCCCACCACGCCGAGTCAATCGCCAACCGTTAGCCGCAATCACCGCTGCTCGGACCGCGTTTCGCGAAGGGCGACGGCCGTGGCGCCGATGAAGATCATGATACCGCCCGCCCAGGTCCAGATGTCGGGGACCTCGGCGAAGGCGAGATATCCGATGATCGATGCCCAGATCAGGCTAAGGAAATTGATCGGCAGCACCGCGGTCACGTCGGCCTCCTTGAAGGCTTGGGCCATGAAAAACTGGCCAAGCGTGCCCAGCACGCCCATGACGGCGAGTAGGGCCAGCTCGTCGAGCGTCGGCGCGCGCCATACGAAGAGCGCAGCGACGAACGCGACCGGGGTCACCACGATCGCCGAATAGAGCACGGTGGTCAGGCTCGAATCGGTGCGCGAAAGCACCTTTACCGAAATCATCATCATGGCCAGCAGGACGGTCGAGAAAAGCACCAGCATGGCGCCGGGATCGATGGCGACCACGCCTGGGCGCAGGATGACGAGGGCACCGGAGAACCCGAACACAAGCGCTGCGACGCGGCGAAGGCGCAGGGGTTCGCGCAGCATCACGAACGCGAGCAGGCTCGCGAATAGGGGCGCCGAGAAACCCAGCGCCGAGACCTTGGCGAGCGGCGTCAGGCTGAGACCCAGAAAGAGCGTCAGCGTCATGCCGACGTTCAGGAACGAGCGCAGGATCTGAAGTCCCGGACGCCGGCTCCGAAGCGGCTCGAGCCCGCGGCGGATGAAAACGGGGGAGAGGAACGCAAGGCCGAAGAGGAAGCGAAAAAAGGTGATCTCGAACGGGTGAATCGCCGCCGAAAGATCGCGGATCATCGCCATCATGATCGCAAACCAAACCGTCGAGCCCACCATGTAGGCCATGCCCCGAAGGGTGGCGGCGCGGCCAGAATCGCCCGCGCGATCGCCGATCGGCGCGGGTGCCTCGGGGGCGTTTATTGCCGGCATCGGCTCAGGCGATCCCCGTCTGGGCGTGGATGGCGCGGCTCAGAGGGCTCGCGGGATCCTCGAGCTCAACCAGGATCGAGAAATGATCGATTCCGGCAAGCACGCGTACCTCAACTTGGGCGCCGCGAGACCGCCACGCGGCGGCCAAATCCTCGGCCTGGCGCAAGAACTCAGGGCCTTCCTGATCGCCGACGGCGAGCAGCGTGGGGCCTGCGCCGCGGGGCTCAAGCGCGATTGGGCTCAAGCGCGCGACGTCGCCCGGACCGAGGCCCAAGGTGTCGTTCAGGAAGCAGAGCCGGATCGGCTCGAGATCGTAGATCCCGCTGATTCCGCATGCCCCCTTGATCAAATCGGCGGGCAAATCGGCGCCGAACGCCGGCCAGTCGGTCGCCGCCATCATGGCGGCTAAGTGGCCGCCGGCCGAGTTGCCGCTCGCGAAGATGCGCGTCCGGTCGGCACCGAAGCTGTCGGCATTGCGCCACACCCAGGCCAGCGCCGCGCGGCACTGGCGGACGAGTTCGTCGAAGTTGACCGAAGGCACCAGCCCATAGTCGACGTTCACGAAGGCGGCGCCTGCGGGCACGAAGGCGTCGGCGATGAAGCCGTAGTCGCGCTTGTCATGGCGCATCCAATAGCCGCCGTGAAAGAACACCTGTACCGGCCCAGGCCCACTTGCCGGGTAGACGTCGAGGCGCTCGGCCCGAGATGGCCCGTAAGCGACGTCGAGGCGGCAATCGAATGCGCCGCGCACTTCTTCGCTGAGAGTTGCGCGGCGCGCGTTGTATTCCTCGAAGTCCGGAACCTTGGCTCGGTTGTCGTACTGCGCGTCGAGCCCGGCGCGGTCGTAGCCGCGGTAGAGAATCTCGCCCATATCCGTCGCTCCCACCATCTTCGCATCCGGCGGGCGAGGATATCCGCTCGACAAGCCAGCCGCCAACCGGTCGCGTTCGGCGGTCGGATTGACAGACGTACGGATTGCACACATGGTCGAGACGGCGCCGGCGCCAGCGTGCGCGGAGCCAGAAACGACCATGAGCCGAAGCACGCCGTGATCCCGCTCGAACCAGAGAAGAGCTGTCCCCTCGACGATGTCCGGGTGCTCGACCTCACGCGCCTGATCGCGGGCAACATGCTGACCATGGTGCTGGCCGACTTCGGCGCCGACGTGGTCAAGATCGAGCCGCCCGAGCGCGGTGACCCTTTGCGCGACTGGCGCGTCGAAGGCGTGCCCACCCACTGGAAGATGCTGGGGCGCAACAAGCGGAGCGTAGCTTTGAACCTGCGTTCCGACGACGCGCGCGCCCTCCTTCTCCGCCTGCTGCCGAGCGCCGGGGTCCTGGTCGAAAACTTCCGTCCCGGCACGCTCGAGTCCATGGGATTGGGGCCCGACGTGTTGCTCGCGGAAAACCCGAACCTGATCGTGATCCGCATTTCGGGCTTTGGCCAGGACGGACCCTACCGTGCGCGCCCCGGATTCGGCAGCCTGG
>JASLLV010000066.1 GCA_030746935.1 Rhodospirillales bacterium
GTCGACATCGCGCCCAAGATCGAGGCGGGCCGCGTGCACCGGTTCAAGTCGGGAAGCGGGCTTCCGATCAAGGCGCCGGTCGTCGACATGATCGAGGTGGGCGCGGGTGGCGGCAGCACCGCGCGGGTCGACCAGCTCGGCCTTCTGAAGGTGGGACCGGGCAGCGCCGGCGCCAATCCGGGTCCGGCATGCTACGGGCTGGGGGGCACGGAGCCGACCGTGACCGACGCCAATTTGCTGTTGGGATATTTCGACGCCGACTTCTTCCTCGGCGGGCGCATGAAGCTGGACGCCGCGGCCGCCGAAGCCGCGGTCGCGAGCGTGGGAAAGCCGCTTTCGCTTTCGACCATCGAGGCGGCATGGGGGATCCACGAGATCGTGTGCGAGAACATGGCCGCCGCGGCGCGCGGGCACATCGTCGAAAAGGGGCGCGACCCGCGCCGCTATGCCGTCGTCGGCATGGGCGGGGCAGGACCGGCGCACGTGGGCCGGGTGGCGCGGATCCTCGGTGTCGACGAGGTGATCATCCCGCCCGCATCGGGGGCGGCGTCGGCGCTGGGTTTCCTGATCGCGCCGATCAGCTTTGAGCGTCTTCGCTCGCAGCCCGAGCTGCTGGGCGAGCTGGACTATGAGGGAGTCAACGCACTCCTTGCCGAGCTCGAGGCCGAAGGGCGGGACTTGATCGCCGAGGCCGGGGTGGCGCCCGCGGACGTGATCGTGACGCGGACGGCCGACATGCGCCTCTTTGGCCAGATGCACGAGATCACGGTGACGCTTCCGAACGAGCCCCTCGATGAGAGCAATCTCGCCGCGATCAAGACCGCGTTTGCCGAGGAGTACACGCGGCGCTACACGCATCTGTACGAGGGCGCCCAGATTCAGGCGCTGCATTGGCGGGTGTTGTGCTCGGGGCCGGTGCCGGCGCTGGACGCCACCCGCGACGCAGGCCACACGGGCGGCGGGACCGAGCAGAAGGGGACGCGCAAAGCGTATTTTCCGGAAGCGGGTGGGTTCACCGAAACGCCGATCTACGACCGCTACGCGCTTGCCACCGGAAAGCGCATCGAGGGCCCTGCCATCATCGAGGAATGGGAGGCCTCGACCGTGGTCTCGCCGGGGGACACGGTCACGGTGGACGAGCACGGCAACCTGCGCCTCACGATCGAGCGCACGACCCGGCTCGGGACCGTGGTGCCCAAAGGGATGCCGCTCGCCGAAGCGGTGGCGCGGATCGAGAACGACCCAATCGGGTTGGAGATCATGTGGCGGCGACTAATCAACGTCGCCGAAGAATCCTGGGACACGGTCATCCGCACCGCGTTCTCGCTGATCATCGGCGAGGCCCAGGACTTCGCCTGCGAAGTCCTGGACGCCACCGGCAAGCAGCTCGCGCACTCCAACCGGGCGATGCCGGTGTTCAACCTGACGCTTCCGATTGCCGTCAACGCGATGATCGAGAAGTTCCCGGTCGAGACCCTTAAGCCGGGCGACGTGCTGATCACCAACGATCCGTGGCTGTGCGCAGGCCACCTGTTCGACATCGCGATCGCGACGCCGGTGTTCCGCAAGGGCCGCGTCGTCGCACTGATGGGCACCGTCGGTCACGTCACCGACATCGGCGGCACCAAGGACAGCCTGAACGCGCGCGAGCTCTACGACGAAGGGTTCCAGATCCCGCCCATGAAGATGTTCCGCGAGGGCGAGATCAACGAGGACCTGATGACGCTGCTGGCCGAGAACGTGCGCGGCTCCGAGCAGGTGCTGGGCGATCTGCACGCCCTGGTCTCGGCCAACGCGTCGGGCGCCCAACGCATCGTCGAGTTCATGGACGAGTACGGCATGGAGGACCTCGAGGCGTTGACCACCGTGGTCCAGGACCGGGCCGAAAAGGCGATGCGAGACGCCATCCGCGTCCTCCCCGACGGCGTTTACGAGAACGTGGTCTGGGGGAGCGGGATGGGAACGCCCGAGCGCTATCCGATCAAGATCACCATCCAGGGCGACGAGATCGAGGTGGACTATGAAGGTGTGCCGCCGCAAGCCGAAAAGGGGGCCGCGAACTGCACCTTCGGTTATATCAGCGCCCACACCACCTATCCGTTGAAATGCATGCTGACGCCCGAAGTGCCCGGCAACGCCGGCTGCCACCGGCCGATCGCCATCAAGGCGCCGGAAGGAAGCCTGTTCAATGCGAAAAAACCGGCGGCGGTGAACTTGCGCACGCGGACGGGATGGTTCAATTCGGCCAACATCTTCATGGCCATGGCGGACGCCGCGCCCGAACAGGTGCAGGCGTTCACGGGCCTCCCGACCTCGCAGCTCTTCTATGGTCGCGACGCCGAAGGTCGGTACTACGACGACCACCTGTTCCAGGGCGGCGGCCAGGGTGCTTCGTCGCGCCATGACGGCAAGTCGGGGCTGTTGTGGCCGACCAGTGCTTCGGACACCTCGATCGAGCTGTTCGAGACCCGCGCCCCGGCACTGGTGCTTACCCGCCAATACATTCCCGATTCCGGGGGCCCCGGACGCTATCGGGGCGGGCTCGGCCAGTTGATCCAGTGCCGCAAGCTTCACGACGACGGTACGCCGGCCGAGGCGCGGCTCTATCCCATCGGCGTCGGCATCGACACGCCGGGACTGTTCAAGGGCCAGCCCGGCGGGTCGACGCGAGCGCGGGTCGTCGATTCCGAGGGCGGCGAACTCAGCGACCTCGGCGCCGGCGGAATGGTTGCCCTCAGGACCGCGGACCATATCGCCGAGATGCGTCTTGGCGGCGGCTCGGGTTACGGCGATCCCCTGGACCGGCCGTACGCGGAGGTTCAGAGCGATCTCGATGGCGAGTATGTCACGCCCCAGGGCGCCGAGAGCGATTACGGCTGCGTCGTCGGCGCGGAGGGACAAATCGACGCCGCCGCCAGCGACGCCCTGCGCAAGCAGCGGCGCAAGGTTCTGGAGCCGGCCCAGTAGGGGTAAAGCAATTTCAGGCGACCACGATCCCGGCTAGCGGGCCGGTTGGGCGGCGAAGGCCGCGCCCCTGGCCCGATAGTCGGCCAGCGCCGCCGCGAAGCCGGCGAGCGCGAAGACCTCGTCGCGCGGCGTACCGGTGTCACGGATGCGAAGGGATAGGCTCTTGCCCTCGCGCAAGCCAGCGACGATTGATTGCGCGTCCGCGCCCGTCCAGATTGCCCGGCCGGCGTCGTCCGTTCGTCCCGAATGCCGGTCGGCCCCGTCGACGCGGAGCACGACGTCCATGCGGCGTGTCGGTTCGCCGCGAACCACGACGCTGAGCTTCAGCGCGCCGTCGCCCGATTCCTCGATTTGGACGACGCTCCGGCGCACGGTCTCATCGAGGGCTGGCACGGGTGCTCCGAGTGAACACGACCGCGCCTTGGTGAGGAGCCCCTCCCAACAGGTGACGCTCCACTCACCGAATACATGGTGGTAGAGCACATAGGGCGCTTCACCCTTGGCCGAGTGCCCGGCGCCCAGAACTATGAACACGATCGCCGCCGCAAGGACGCGGCCCGGTCTCGGCCGCGGCCCCCATCTCATCACGCGAAGCCCATCCATCGTCGCGTGTCAGTCCACGAAGGCGAAGCGGGCGGTGAAGTGGCGAAGGCTCGGCGGCTCCCAGTCAATTCGCATGCCCCGCAGACTGTCGCGGCGTTCGAACACCTCGCGGATCACCTCGACCACGTAGTCCATATGGCTTTGGGTGTAGACGCGCCTGGGAATCGCGAGGCGAACCAGATCCAAGTCCGGCGCTTCCTCACTCCCGTCGGGCCTTCGCCCGAACATTACCGTGCCGATTTTGCAGCCGCGGACGCCGCCGTGAACGTAAAGCTCGACGGCGAGGGTTTGGCCGGGATATCGAAGTGGCGGGATATGGGGCAGAAACGCGCGGGCGTCGAGATAGACCGCGTGCCCGCCGACCGGGCGGATGATGGGGACCCCGGCCTCGATGAGATGACGGCCCACGTATCGGGTGGCGCCAATCGGTAGGTGAGATAATCCTCATTTACCACTTCGGCGAGACCGACCGCGATTGCCTCGAGGTCGCGGCCCGCAAGACCGCCGTAAGTGGGGAAGCCCTCGGTCAGAATCAGGAGATTCCCGCATTCCGCGGCCCAGGCGTCGTCATTCAGGGCCAGCCAACCGCCCATGTTCACGAGGCCGTCCTTCTTGGCGCTCATGGTGCAGCCGTCGGCGTGCGAGAACATCTCGCGGACGATGTCGGTGACCGGGACGTCCGCGTAACCGGGCTCGCGAAGCTTGATGAAGTACGCGTTCTCGGCGAAACGGCAGGCGTCGATGAAGAGCGGGATGCCGTGGCGCGCGCACACGTCCTTGGTGGCGCGAATGTTCTCCATCGAGACCGGCTGGCCGCCGGCGGCGTTGTTGGTGAGTGTCAGCATGCAGAGCGGCACCGCCGCGGGGCCGACATCGGCGATGAAGGCCTGAAGCCGGTCGATGTCCATGTTGCCCTTGAAGGGACCGTCCGAATCGAGGTGCAGGGACTCGGGCACGACCAAGTCGACGGGATGGGTGCCCTGGGCCTCGACGTTGGCGCGCGTCGTGTCGAAGTGGGTGTTGTTGGGGACGTGCTGGCCGGGCTTGGTGGCGATCGAGAAAAGAATCCTTTCGGCGGCCCGGCCCTGGTGTGTCGGGATCACGTGCCGGAACGGCATCAGGTGCTTGACCGCGGCCTCGAAGCGGTCGAAGGACGGGCTGCCGGCGTAGGATTCGTCGCCGCGCATGACCGCCGCCCTCTGATCGGCGCTCATGCTCGAGGTTCCGGAATCGGTGAGCAGGTCGATCAGGACGTTCTCGGAATCGAGGGCGAACAGGTTGAAGTGGGCCTCGCTGGCGTACCGCTGACGTTGGTCGCGGGTGGTCATTGCGATGGCCTCGACGGACTTGATGCGAAACGGCTCGATGATGGTCTTCATGGCGTCATCCTTATCCGTCGATCAGGTTCGCGCGTTCTCAGCGCCGTGGACGCGCGGCCGCGTTCGGGTAAGCTATCAGATCGGGACAACGCGTTCGTCAAACCACAGGAATTCATGCCAGTCCGATGACCGGGGCCACACTTCTTTTTGCGAAAGCGCTCGACTTCGCGGCGCGCAAGCATGTCCACCAGCGACGCAAAGGCGAATCGCGCGAGCCCTACATCAATCACCTGGCGCAGGTCTCGCGGCTGCTGGCCGAAGCGACCGGCGGTAGGGATGCGGCGCTGATTGCCGCCGGCCTCCTGCACGACGCGATCGAGGACACCGACGCGACGCTGGCCGAGATTGAAGCCGAGTTCGGTTCCGACATCGCCGCCCTCGTCGCCGAGGTCACCGACGACAAGTCCATTCCGTGGGTCGAGCGTAAGCGCTTGCAAGTGAAACACGTGGCAACGAAATCGAAGCGCGCGAAGATGCTGAAGCTCGCAGATTTTACGAGCAATCTTCTTTCTATCCTCGAAAGCCCGCCCGCCGACTGGTCGCCCGAGCGCAAGCGGCACTACCTCGCGTGGGCGCGCGCGGTCGCGGACGGTTGCCGCGGCGCCGACGCCACCCTCGAAGAAGGGTTTGAGGCCGCTTGGCGGCGGTGCGCGGACAAATATGGTGCATGAGCTTGAGCGCGGCGGCGGTGCGCAGGTGCCCAAAACCTTCGCGGCGAAATCGGTCCTGATCACGGGCGGGAGCAGGGGAATCGGCGCGGCGCTGGCGCGCGCCTTCGCAAATGCCGGCGCGTCGGTGATGATCACCGGGCGCGACCGGGGCCGAGGCCAGGGCGTCGTCGAAGAGATCCGGAACGCGGGCGGCGTCGCCGACTTCGTCGCGGCGGATTTGGCCCATCCGGGGGCTTGCGAAACCGTCGTCGAGCGGACCCGGCACCACTTCGGTGCCCTTCACGTTCTCGTCAACAACGCCGCCGTCCATCATCGTTTCGGAACCCTCGAGACCGGCGACGCGCACTGGCTCGAGACCATGACCGTCAACGTGAACGCGGTCTTCTTCCTGAGCCGCGCCGCCGCGAACGCGATGAAGGCCGGGGGCGGGGGGTCAATCGTCAACATCGCCTCGCAGCTCGGCCTCTATGCCCATGCAGGCAAGGTCTCATATTGCGCGAGCAAGGCCGCGGTGATCCATATGACCCGCGCCATGGCGCTGGACCTGGCGCCGCATGGCATCCGTGTCAATGCCGTCTGCGCCGGAATCACGCGGACCGAGATGCTGGAGCGCGGCATCCACGAAAGCGGCGAGACGGTCGATGCGGGTCTTCGCCGCATGGGCGCGCGGACGCCCTTGGGCCGGGTCGCGATTCCCGATGATATCGCCGGCGCCGTACTGTTCCTCGCTTCCGACGCCGCCAGCTACGTCACCGGCACGAGCCTTTCGGCGGATGGCGGGAACGCGGCCTCGGGCCCCGGCGCCGGCGCTGATCCGCTCGACGGTTAGGACGTCTGCTCACCGGCGCCCGGCGTCGATCCGCAAATGCTCGCCGGTTATTGCGCCGGCGGCGTCGGAAGCGAGGAACAATGCGGCGTCGGCAATCTCGTCCGGTTCGATCACGCGCCCCAACACGGCGCCGCCCACGAACTCCGTCTGCAGCAACTCGTCGGGATCGCGTCCCTCCTTCGCCGCGCGGGTGGCGATGCGCGTGTGCATGGACGCGGTGCCGACCGTTCCCGGACAGAGCGAGTTCACCCGGATTCCGTAACCGCCCACCTCCTGGGCGACCGATTCGGTGATCGCGCGCACCGCGAACTTGCTCGCCGAATAGGGGCTGTGCCCGCGCCGGCCCTGAAGGCCGGAGAGCGAGGCCATGTTGACGATGGTGCCTCGACGTTTCTTCAGAAGCGGGATGGCGTACTTGGTGCAAAGGATGACGCCGCGCACGTTGACCGCCTGGACCGCGTCCCAAAGCGCCATGTCCATGGCCTCGGCGTCGACCCGGGGCGGCACGATTCCGGCGTTGTTGACGAGCACGTCGAGGCCGTCGCCTTCCTCGTCGCAGGCTTGAAACAGCTGGGCGACCTCGTCCTCGCGGCTCACGTCGACGGTGAACGCGCGCCCACCGATCGCGCCGGCCACGCTCTCGCACGCGTCGCACGCGCGGTCGACGAGAAGTACGGACGCGCCTTCTCCCGCGAACCGGCGTGCGATCGCCTCGCCGATACCGGCGCCCGCGCCGGTGACCAGGGCGCGTTTGCCCTCCAATTGCGTTCCCATGACCAGACCCTCCGCTCGATTAACCCGCAGGTGCCCCTCGGGGGGCTTGCCGCGGCGCGCTCGAGCCCATAAAAGCCGAAAGTTCCCTTTTCCGGAAGTGACGGAGTCACGTCGGGTGGAGCGGACGGACGTCCTCGTGGTCGGCGGCGGCCTGGTCGGAAACGCCCTCGCCTATTACCTCGCGCGCGCAGGCGTCGACGTTCTTCTCATCGATCGCGACGATGTCAACAACGCGGCGTCTGGGCGCAACGCCGGAAGCCTGCACGTCCAGCTCACTTCCAGCTATCTGGACAAGGAGGCGCCGGCGGATGCGGAGCGCGCCGTCGAGGCCATGATTTCGGTGCTCGTCCAATCCATCGCCACCTGGCGCGAGCTCAGCCGAGAGCTCGACTGCGACGTCGAGCTCAATGTCGGTGGCGGGCTGATGGTGGCCGAGACGGACGACGAGATGCGCGGCCTCGAGCGCAAGGCGGCAATCGAACGCCGCGTCGGCCTCGAAGTCGAGCTTCTGGGAGTCAACGAGGTTCGCGCGATCGCGCCCTATTTGGGGCCGAGCATCATCGGCGCCGAGTTCTGCCCGCTCGAGGGCAAGGTTAACCCGTTGCCGGCGACCCCAGCGCTCGCCCGGGGTGCGGTACGGGCCGGCGCCCGGATTGCGCGGCACCGAACGCTGACATCGTTCCGGCGCGAGAGCGACGCCATCGTCGCCGAGACCGATCGCGGCGACATCCGGTGTCAGCGCATGGTCTGCGCGACCGGCGCCTGGACGGACGCGATTCTCAACCGCGCGGGCGCGCGCCTTCCCGGCGTTTCCATGCCCCAGCACATGAACGTCTCGGAACCGGTCGAGCACTTCATGGACCACTTGGTCCAGCACGCCGGCGGACGCCTCACCCTGAAGCAGGGCGCGGACGGCCACGTCATCATCGGCGGCGGCCGGCCGGCGGAACTCGACCCCGCGACCGGGTTCGTGCGTGTGCTGCGCACGAGCATCGAAGGCAACGTCGCAATCGCGCTTCACGTGGTTCCCCGTCTCGGCCACCTGCGGATCGTCCGTACCTGGGCAGGCATCGGGTTCATGACGGACGGCCCGCCGGTTCTGGGGCCGGTTCCCGGCACCGAAGGCCTGTACGTTGCGGTTCCCGCCGGGCCAGGCTGTACGTCGGGACCGTTCTCGGCGCGCCTGCTCGCCGATCACCTCATGGGCAAACCTCCGGCGCTCGACTTGGCGCCCTTCACGATCGAACGGTTCGCGGGCATCTGAGGTAATTTGCGAACGGTGGACGAATCCGCCGGTGCGCGGCTATGCTGGCGCCGAGATGGAATTTTCCGCCGATGTCCGGCAAACGCGAAGGGCGAGGCACCGATGGTGATCGACAAGAGCTATACGCAGTCCGAATTCCGCGGGCAGATCCACTGTCCCGCGCCGGTGACGCCGTTCTCCGCGAATGGCGATCTGATGCTCGACGCGTACGAAGACATGCTGCGCTATCACCTCGACACCAGCGCCGATACCATGCTGCTCGCCGGCGACAACGGCGAAGGCTACGTTTTGAGCGAGGACGAACTGGCCCAGGTGACGGAGACGGCGGCGCGCGTGATCGGCGCACGCTTTCCCTTCTACGTGCACGTCAGCCGCATCTCGACCGATGAAAGCATCGCCCGCGCCCGCGCCGCCGCGGACGCCGGCGCCAACGGGATCTGTCTGACGCCGCATTCCTACTTGGGCGACGGGACCCGAGACGAGATCGTGCTCCGCTACGAGGCGCTGGCCAAGGCGGTGGCGCTGCCGGTGATGGTTTACAACTGCCCCAAGCACACAGGCATCAACATCACGACCGACACGCTCGAGGCCATTTGCAACGTGGCGCCGGTCAACGTCCTCAAGGAAGGGAACGGCGTGATCGAGCACGCCACCGAGGTGATCGGGGCATTCGGGCATCGCTTCCCGGTTCTGATCGGGCTCGCCCGGGGGCTCGTGCCGTGCCTGCTTCTGGGCTCCGGCGGTTTCGTCGGCACCGGCCCGGAGCTGTTCGGCGCCGGCGCGCGCCGGGTCTTCGACGCTCACACCATGACGCCGGACGAGCGCATGGAAATCCACACCCGCTGGGGCGCGGTGATCCTCGCGGCCTCGTTCGCCGGGACCTCGCCGGCCGGCATCAAGTCGGCGCTCAACATGCTCGGGCTGCCGGCAGGGGTTCCCCGGGCGCCGGTCCGGGCCTTGGGCCCCGAGGCCGAGACGAAGCTGGCCGCCGATTTGGTCGAGAACGGCGTCCTCGAAGGAGCCATCGCCAAACGCGCCTGAGCCGCGCCGTCACGCGTCCGCGTAGCGATGGACGTGGTATGGCTCCATCGCGAGACCGGCGCAGAAGCCCGCCACCACCGGCTCCAGACGCTGGACCAGCCGCGCGGCGTCGGCGCTTTGGCGACGCAGCCGCTCATTCGCTTGCTCCACCTCGGCGCGAAGGGCTTCTAAGTCCACGGTGAGAACGCGGCCGTCTTCGACGATGAAGCGCCCGCCCACCATCACGTGGCGGACGGCGCTTCCGGTCTCGGCGAAGACGACCTGGCGGGCGGCGTGGTTCAAGGGCGCATACCGGACGTGGGACAGATCGAGGAAGACGAGATCGGCCTTGTAGCCGGCGGCTAGGCGCCCGATCGTGCCCTCGAATCCGAGCGCCCGCGCGCCGCCCTCGCTCGCCATCCGGAGCGCGTCTTCGGCCGTGAGCCAGCGCCCCGGGTCGGGCGAGCAGATGCGGCTCAGCGTGCAGGCGAGTCGCATGGCGCCGAACATGTCGAGCGAATCCGAGCACGTGCAGGCGTCGGTTCCGACGGCGACGTTGACGCCTGCGTCGATCATCGCCCGCGCCCGGGCGACGCCGGCGCCGAGGCGCAGGTTGCTGGTGGGATTGTGGGCGACCGAGGCGCCGTGGTCGGCGAGACGGCGCATGTCGTCTTCGTCCACCCAGACCGCGTGCGCGGCGGTGAAGTCGGGCCCGATGATCCCGAGATCGTCGAGGTGCGCGCACAAGGTGCGGGCGTATTTGCGCATGCCCACCACCGCCTGGATCTTCGATTCGGCAAGGTGGCTCTGGATCGCGAGACCGAACTCGTCGGCGAGCGTCCGGCAGCCGCGCAGAAAGGAATCGCCGCAGTGGTGTGGAATCGTAGGTGCCAGCGCCAATCGCACTTGGTCCTTGGCGAACGGCCAGTCCTTGATGGCCTTGCGGCACGCGGCGAGGCTCGCGTCACCAGGCTCGGCGCACGTGTGTTCGACTTCGCCCCGTAGCGCATCGGGAAGGGCTTCAAGCAGTCCCGGGATCGCCTGCCAGAAAGTCCTATCGGCCATCATCGGCGCGATCACGGCGCGCAAGCCGACGTCGGAGTAGGCGCGCCCGGCGGCCGCGAGACCTTCGGGCGACGGCAGCGGAAATTCCGAGAACAGATCGTAACAAGCCGTGCATCCGCCGAGCGCCATCTCGACCGCGGCGAGCTTGGCGGCGAGGTACTTGTCCTCGAGCCGGAAGCGCTCGCTGGTGAGCGGCGTCGCGTTTATCAGCAGCTCCAAGCTCCAGCGGTCGCCGAGGCCCTTGGCGAGGCTGGCGTCACCGTGGGTGTGGGCGTTGACGAGCCCCGGCATGACCAACGTATCGGTGCCGTCGATCACGGTGGCGGCGTCCGGCGCGGCGAGACCCGGCGGTCCGATCTCGGCGATCACGTCGCCTTCGATCAGGATGTCGCCCGCCTCGCCCTGTCGCGCCTCGGCGTCGAGGAGACGCGCGCCCCGGATGACGGTAGGCCTGAGCGCCGTCATTGCTCAGGCCGCGCTTCGGCTTACCGGGGGAAGCTCCTTATCGAACAGTCCGGCCTCGACCATGATTTCGCGGAGCCGCGGTTCGAGCTCGGCCCTAAGCGGCAGGCGCGGCGGCCGGGGATCGCCCATGTCGCGGCCCAACAGCCGGAACGCGGCCTTCATGCCGTGGGCGTAGAGGTGGTCGCCGAGGAAGTCGATCACGGGCGAAAGTTCCCGGAAGACTGCCCAAGCGCCGTCCTTGTCGTTCTCGTCGACCGCCAGCTCGAACAGCCGCGCCGACTTTGCCGGCAAGATGTTGGCGCAGACCGAAACCCAGCCTTCGGCCCCGACCATGAAGGATTCGTAGCCTAAATAGCCGGCGAAGACCGTGATCTTGTCGCCGCACAACGCGTTGATCTGGTAGACGCGACGCGTGTCGGTAGTCGATTCCTTGATGTAGGCGATGTTGTCGATCTCGGCGAGTCGGGCGACGAGCGGCGGTTTCAAGTCGATCACCGTCGAGGCCGGATGGTTGTAGAGCATGATCGGCAAAGCGGTGGCCTCGGCGACGCGCCGGTAGTGGGTGAAGATCTCGTCTTCGTCGATCCAGCAGTAATACGGCGTCAGCACCATGGCCGCGTCGGCGCCGAGCGCCTCGGCGTCGCGCGTATAGCGGATCACGTGATCGGTGTTCTCGGCTGCGGTGCCGATCACCACCGGTACGCGCCCCGCCGCCTGGTCGACGACGATGCGGGCGACCTCGTGGCGCTCTTCGTCGTCCAAGGACAAGAACTCGCCGTTGCTGGCGAGCGCGATCAGCCCATGGATGCCCTCGGAAATCTGGAAGTCAACGAGCCAGCGCAACATGGTCTCGTCGATGCTCTGGCCCTCGTCGCGGTTGAAGGGCGTGATGATCACGGTGTAGGTGCCGCGAAGCGTCTTCATGGCCCGCCTCCTGGCCGTCGCCGCGGGATCGCGAAGCGCCAAGCCTTATCAAACGCCTTGGCACCGGGCAAGGGACGCGAATTCGGCGCGAACGATATCCGCGCCGCCCCCACGGCGTGATAAGCTTGCGGTCCCTGGGCGTCGATCGGGGAGGCGGGGGTCGTGGATGTGTCGGCCGAGAGCGCGGGCACCGAAAGATGGGATTTCGGTCCGCCCGAAGAGCACCTGCCGGTCTCTCTGATCACGGGTTTCCTGGGCTCAGGGAAAACCACCGTGATCAACGGACTGCTTCGCCACCGCACGATCGAGCCGACGGCGATCATCGTCAACGAATTCGGCGAGGTCGGCATCGACCACGACCTGGTCGAAAGCAGCACCGACGATACCGTTCTCCTGCGTGGCGGCTGTCTTTGCTGCGGGGTGCGTGGCGATCTCGCTGAAACGCTGGCGGATCTCTTCTTCCGGCGCGAACGTGGGGCGATCCCGACGTTCACCCGTGTGCTCATCGAAAGCTCGGGCCTCGCCGATCCGGCTCCGATCCTCCAGACCCTGATCGCCGAGCGTGCCATCGCGCATCGCTATCGGCTGGAATCCGTCGTCGCCACCGTCGACGCCCTCAACGGGACGGCGACCCTGGCGAGCCGCCATGAGGCAGTCAAGCAAGTCTCGATTTCGGATCGCGTGATCTTGACCAAGACCGACTTGGCGCCGGCGCGCACCGAACGATCCTTGCGGGCGCGCCTCGGCCGCCTCAACCCCGCGGCGCCCATCCTCAACGCCGTCGACGGCGCGATCACGCCGGGCGAGATCTTCGATGGCGGGCTTTACGATCCGCGCGCCAGATCCGCCGACGTGCTCGGATGGCTGCGCGACGAGGCCTATGCGGCCAACCATGACCACCGCGACCATCCGGTGCGGTCCCGTCACGGAGACGACACGCGCGCCTTATGCCTTCGCTCGGACACGCCGGTGGGCCTTGGCGAGCTCGAGGAGTGGCTAAAAGGCTTGCTCGCGCGACTGGGCGCCCAGGTGTACCGGATCAAGGGAATCGTCAACGTCGCCGGCCTCGACGGCCCCGCGGTGATACACGGCGTCCACCACGTGTTGCATGCGCCGGTCGTGCTTTCGTGCTGGCCGTCGCCGGACAGGCGCACCCGGATCGTGTTCATCACCCGGAACGTGGACGAGGGCGAAATCGATCGCGAGTTCGCGACTTTGTGTGCCCGGGGTTCGCCCGCGCGTGGGCGGCACGACACCGCCACCGGATCCGGCGCGAGGGGGTCGACGATGGGAGTCGCGGATGGCTGAAGCTCGCGAAGCGAAGGGGAAGATCCAGACCGTCACGGGGCTGATCGAACCCGCCCAGCTCGGGCGTACGTTGATGCACGAGCACCTGCTCTGGGACATCACGCGCCCCGAAGTGCTGGCCGAGGGCCCCGGCGAGGTGATGGTCTCACTGGACAACGTCTGGGAGGTCAACCGGCGTTCGACCAAGGATTTCGGCAACCAGCACATGACCGATCCGAGCATCGCGCTGGACGAAGTCAAACGCTTGCGCGCCGACGGCGGCGGCGCCATCGTCGATCTGACCACTTTCGGCATCAAGCCCGATCCCGTGGGCCTCGCGTACATCTCGAAGGAGTCGGGCGTGCCCATCGTCCAGGGCGCCGGCTACTACGTCGATGAATACATCCCGCTCGAACGCAAGGACGCGTCCGTGGACGAACTCGCCCGAGAGATCGTCGGGCAGGTGAGAGAGGGCTGCTGGGGCACCGACGTCCGCGCCGGCATCATCGGCGAGATCGGTTGCATGTGGCCGCTTCGCGATTTCGAGCGCCGTGTGCTGCAAGCCGCGGCCGTCGCCCAGGGCGAGACCGGCGCCGCCATCAACGTCCATCCGGGGCGCCACCGGGACGCACCCTTCGAAGTCGTCGAGGTGATCGCCAGCGCCGGCGGCGACGTCGCCCGTCTGGTTATGAGCCACCTCGACCGAACGCTGTTCTCGGCTGACGAGGCCCTCGCGCTCGCGGATACCGGCTGCGTCGTCGAGTACGATTTCTTCGGCATCGAGACGTCGTACTACTGGTTCGGCGACGCAGACCTTCCCACCGACTACATGCGGCTTCGCTACATCCGTGCCTTGATCGAGCGGGGGTTCCTCAACCAAATC
>JASLLV010000067.1 GCA_030746935.1 Rhodospirillales bacterium
CTGCCGTCGGTGGTCCTGGTCATTCCGCTGTATCTGATGATGTCGTGGCTCGGGATCGTGAACAGCATGTTCAGCTTGGTGGTCGCTTACACCACCTTCGCGCTGCCGTTCGCGCTTTGGCTGCTGCGCTCGTTCATGTCGGGGATTCCGCCCGATCTCGAATACGCGGCCATGGTCGACGGCGCGTCGCGCATGACCGCCTTCATCGACGTGATCCTGCCCCAGGCGTTGCCGGGCATCATTTCGACCGCACTGTTCACCTTCATTCTGTCGTGGAACGAGTATCTCTACGCGCTGGTCCTCATCAACAAGGACACCTCGAAAACCCTGCCGCCCGGCGTCATCACCATGCTGACGTCGCAATTCAACATCGAGTGGTCGATGCTGATGGCGGCGGCGACCATGATGAGCATCCCGCTCATCGTCGTGTTCACGTTCCTACAAAAGCACCTCACGCGGGGGTTCGGCGCCGGCGCCGTCAAGGGCTGAACGGCTTCGCCGACCCTATTTGCAACGGAAAGGACGCAGCATGTCCCAAGTCAGACTGGTGAATCTGAGGAAGGTTTTCGGCGAGGAAACGGTCGCCGTGCACAACCTCGACCTCGACATCGTGGAGAACGAATTCATCACGCTTTTGGGGCCGAGCGGTTGCGGCAAGACCACCACGCTTCGCATGGTCGCGGGACTCGAGAGCCCCACCGAGGGCGGCATCTACTTCGGCGACCAGCTCGTCAACAACGTACCACCGGCCAAGCGCAACATCGCGATGGTGTTCCAGAGCTACGCGCTCTACCCCCACATGACCGTGCGCGGAAACCTGGAATACCCGCTGAAAAAGCGGAAGGTGCCGCCAGCCGAGCGTCAAGGTCTGGTCGCGAACGCCGCCAATCTTCTGCAGATCACCGAGCTGCTTGACCGCAAGCCGCGCCAGCTTTCAGGCGGCCAGCAACAGCGCGTAGCACTCGGGCGCGCCATCATCCGCAATCCCGAGGTCTATCTCTTGGACGAGCCGCTCAGCAATCTCGACGCCAAGCTTCGCGGCTACATGCGGGCCGAGCTGATCCAGCTTCACCGGCGCGTGGGCAAGACCATGATCTACGTCACCCACGACCAGCTCGAGGCGATGACCATGTCGGACCGGATCGCCATCCTGAACGAGGGCAAGCTTCAGCAGCTCGCCTCGCCCGACGAAGTGTACAACAAGCCGGTCAACCAGTTCGTCGCGTCCTTCATCGGATCGCCCTCGATGAACTTCATCGAAGGCGAGCTAACGTCGGAGGGAGACACGATCCGGTTCAATTCTCCGCACGTCACCATCGATCTGCCGTCGGAGAAGTTCGCGGGCGCCAACTCCGGGCGCCGGGTAACCGCCGGCATCCGGCCCGAGGACATCATCCTCGGCAGCGGTAATCACGCGGGCGAGATCACGGTGGTCGAGCCGACGGGTTACGAGACGCTGGTGTTCTTCACTTTGAGCGACATGGCGATGATTGCGCGGGTCGGTGCCGAAATGCACGTTGAATCGCTTCAGAAGATCGACGTGGGCTTCAAGGAATCGAACGTCCATCTGTTTGACGCCGACACCGGCGAGCGCGTCGGCGCCGACGCCTGAAGGCGGCGGAAAGCTTCCGCCGCACAGTCGATCCGCCGCCCGTTCGGACGGCGCGGTGGTGGCGAAAAAACCCCGGTAACGGGGGTGGGCGCGCACTAACGGCCCAAGAACGATGAGGATTCTCGTCCTACCCGGAGACGGCATCGGGCCCGAGATCACCGCGGCGTGTACGCGCGTGCTCGAGGCGCTTGAGCGCGCCTACGGGCTCGGTCTCGTGCTCGAAGCCGAGGACATCGGCTTCGCGAGCCTGGAGCGGTCCGGAACGACGATTACCGGTGACGTGGTCGAGACGGCGCGCGCCGCCGACGGGGTCATCCTCGGCCCGGTTTCGCACCACGCCTACCCGCCGCGCGAGGCGGGCGGGCTGAATCCGTCGGCCGAGCTCCGCCGGCGCCTCGATCTCTACGCCAACATCCGTCCCAGCCGCACGCGCGCTGGGGTCCGGGCAAGCGTCGAGGCCATGGACCTGGTCATCGTTCGCGAGAACACCGAGGGATTCTATGCCGATCGCAACATGTACCGGGGTTCGGGCGAGTTCATGCCGAGTGCCGATACCGCGCTGGCCGTGCGCAAGATCACGCGCGAGGCGTCGCAGCGCATCGGGCGCGTGGCCTTCGAGCTGGCCCGGCGGCGGCGGTCGCGCGTCACGGCGGTTCACAAGGCCAACGTGCTGCACTTGAGCGACGGCTTGTTCGTGGAAGAACAGGAACGCCTCGCCGACGAATATGCGGACGTCGCGTTCGGCCACATGCTGGTCGACGCCGCCGCCTCGTGGCTGGTGCGCGATCCGGCGCGCTTCGACGTGATCGTGACCACCAACATGTACGGCGACATTCTCTCGAACGAGGCCGCCGAGCTCGCGGGCGGGCTTGGGCTCGCGGAGTCCTTGAATGCCGGCGAAGCGCACGGCGTCGCGCAAGCGGCGCACGGCTCGGCCCCCGACATCGCCGGACGCGACGTGGCGAACCCGTCGGCGCTTTTGCTTTCGGTCGCGATGCTGCTCGACTGGCTCGGCGATCGGCACGGCCGCGACGACCTGAGGACCGCCGCCGCAAGCGTTCGCAACGCCATCGACGACCTGCTCGCGGCTCCGGCAACGCGGACCGCGGATTTGGGGGGCGAGCTCGGCACCGTCGCGTTCTCCGACGTGCTCGCCCGGCGCGTCGCCGCCGGGCCGCAATGAACGATCCGTCGTCGGGCGGCGGACCCTCTGCGCCCCGCCCAACGACTCGTTTGTTTGCGTCATTGCTTCGAACCCCGGAGCAGGCCGTTCGAGGCCAGGCTTCGCAAAGCCGCCCGTAACCCAATACGGACGTTCGGGCACACGCCGGGAGAGGCGTTTCCGATACCGCTTCTTCGGCGCCTTCGCTAGAATCGGCCCGCCTTGATCGGGGGGAACGAATGGCCGAGGAAGGCCTCACCCGCAAGCTCGCGGCAATCTTCTACGCCGACGTCGCCGGATACAGCCGGCTGACCGGCGCCGACGAAGAGGGAACGCACAAGACCCTCAGCGCCAATCTCGACGCCATCTCGAACCTCATCGAAGGCCACGGCGGACGGGTGCTGCACTACGCCGGTGACGCGGTCCTGGCCGAGTTCGCCAGCGTCGTCGTCGCCGTGAACTGCGCCGTCGAGGTCCAGCGCGACCTTGCGGCCCGCAACCAAAGCTTGGCGGACGACCGCAAGGTGCAGTTCCGTATCGGCGTCAATCTGGGCGACGTGATCGTCGACCGCGACGAGCTGTACGGCGATGGAGTCAACGTGGCGGCCCGGCTGGAAAGCCTCGCCGAGCCGGGCGGCATTTGCGTTTCGCGAAAGGTCCTCGGCGAGGTTCGCGACAAGCTGGAAGTGGGCTACGAGTCCCTGGGCGAGCAATCGGTCAAGAACATCGAAAGGCCGATCCCGGTGTACCGGGTGATGCTGGCGCCCGAGGCGGCGGGCCGGATCATCGGCGAGCGCCCGAGAGTGGGCGCGGCGCGGGTTCGGCGCGGCCTGATGGCCGCCGCGGCGGTGGCCCTTCTTGCAGTGGTGGGCGGCGTGGCGGTCTGGTGGCCGCGATCGCCGGACGTTGAGCCGGTTTCGATCGAACGCATGGCCTTCCCGCTACCGGACAAGCCGTCCATCGCCGTGCTGCCGTTCGACAACCTGAGCGGTGATCCCGGACAGGCGTATTTCTCCGACGGCATCACCGAGAACATCATCACCACCCTTTCCCAGGTTTCGAACCTGTTCGTCATCGCCCGCAACTCGACCTTCGTCTACAAGGGAAAGCCGGTGAAGGTGCAACAAGTGGCCGCCGAACTTGGCGTCCGCTTCGTGCTCGAGGGCAGTGTCCAGAAGGACGGCGACAAGGTGAGGATCAGCGCCCAGCTCATCGACGCGCTCAGCGGCAACCACCTGTGGGCGCAACACTACGACCGCGAACTGGTGGATTTGTTCGCGGTGCAAGACGAGATCACGGAGCACATCGTCACCGCCTTGCAAATCAAGCTCACCGCCGGCGAGCAGATACGTGTCCACCGCCAACACACGCGTAGCCTAGAAGCCTGGAACCTCCTTGCCGAAGGGGTCGAGCACTTTTACCGGCGCAACAAAACGGACAATGCGCGGGCCCGCCAATTTTTCAACGACGCCATCGGGGCCGACCCCGATTACGCCCTGGCTTACGCGGTGCTCGCCTGGACACATTGGTCCGACGCCCAGAACGGATGGAGCGATCATCCGGAATTGTCGTTCGAGCGCGCCGCGTCCCTGGCCGAAAAGGCGCGCGCCCTGGACGAGGAGTTGCCCGACGTCTACGCATTGCAGGGCGCCATCTATCTTTATCAAGGACGACACGACGCCGCTGTGGCGTCCGGCGAGAAGGCCGTCGCCCTCAATCCCAACCACGCCAACAACACGGCGCTACTCGCCTTGTTTCTCCACAGCGCGGGCCGGCCGACAGAAGGCATCCGCAACCTGAAGAGGGCGATGCGCCTGAGCCCCTATTATCCGGCTTGGTATCTCGAGGAACTGGGCTTCGCCTACCTCGACGCCAATCAGCCCGAAGACGCGCTTGCGGCCATGGCGAAATTCCTGGAACGCGAGCCGTCGGGCACCCACGCCACCCATGCCCGCATCGGCCAAGCCCTCGCATACGACGCGCTCGGGCGCGACGACGCGGCTCAGGCCGTGGTGATCGAGGCCGTCAACGCCGATTCCGCGATCTCGATAACGCGTTTCAATCGGGACAGTCCCATCTCGAACAGTGAGGCATGGGAGAGCCGTCTCGCCGTCCTGCGTCGCCTGGGCCTGCCGGACTGAATCGCCATCCACGCACGGGGAATCGCTCCGGCCCGCACTCCCTGTGCGGCCTGCCACGGAAAGACAGGCTTGGGGCGGCTGGAGCGGTGCGGGCGATGCGGGCGATGCGGGCCGTCAGTACTTGTTGTGGACGAGATAGAGATTGTGGCCGTCGTGCACGTAGAACGTATGCGGCCCGTCGACGGTCATGTTGAAGACGTTCACCGACTGCTTCACCCGTTCCGTCTTTCCGATCGTCGTGAAGCTGTTACCGATAACGCGGTCCCCTTCGCGAAGGCCGGCGGCGACGCGCCATTCGTCGGGCCCCACCGCGAACGGGTGATTGTCGGTCACCACCAAGCTATTGAGACGGAGATAGGAATCGGCGGTCTTCCGGTAGATCTGGGTGACGAGGGCAGCGTGCTTTCGGTCCGACGGAAAGTCGTACGCCATCACCGAATCTCCGACGATCACGCGTTCGATGGGCTTGAACTCTCCGTCAGCCATCAGAACAAGGGTTCCGGCGGCGAAGCACGAATCGCCCTCGTCTGAGCTGCCGCTATCGTCGGAGTCTTCGCCCCCTTCGGAACCCGAATCGTCGAACGAATCGCTGAGCCCGTGGTCGGGGTCGACACTGGCGCTCGGTGCGGCGATATCCAACTCGGCCGGCGCCTCGGTCGGCCCCGGCGCGACGGCGCCGACCGACCCTGTGGCCGAGACCGAGACGCTTTCGGCCGGGCCGACGGTGGCCTGCTCGTCGCCGTCCGAATTCGAGACTTCAAACTCGCCGTCCAGCACGGCGACCGTGGTCGCGCCGTCTGGCGCGACCGAGATGATCGCGTCGCTGCCGCGTATGCCGATGACCGCGGTCGGGGTGTCGATCCGCATCGCAGCGTTTTCGACCTTGCCCGAAATGAACCGGAGCGTCCCCACCGAGAGGGTGAGAAGCGTTGTGACGTTCGCACTCGCCGGGTCGTACACGAACGTGTCGATGACCAGGCTGGAATCTTCGCCGAGGGTGAGCGTCGTCTCGTCCAGGAACTCGACCAACATCCCGGCCCCGCCCAAGGTCTCCAAAAGCTCGTCCTAAACGATGGGGAAGCGCCTGAATTTCTTTTCCCGCTCAGTTTCCGGCGGCGTGCCGAAGGCGTCCTTTGTTACGACTTTCACCAAACCGACGAGTTCGGTCGCAGCCGTCGCCGGAGCTGAAGCGCCGAATACCAGCGCGCCCAAAAGCACTATCGCTGTGATCGAAAGTCCTGCTCCGGGAATGCGCAATTCGGCCTCCTTGCCTGTCCAGCTTTCTGCATCCGTAGACTCCAAGCAACCTGCTTGGAAAGCGGAAATCAAATGCTACAAAGGCAAATTTCGGATTTCTACCTAAAACTGTCGACACATGCGCTTCTTTCTTAAATATTTTTTTATAGATCGCTATCTGATCTATTGACGAGCACTGGCACTCCGACCACACTCACGTGTTGCCTCGATCATGTGGAGAATTGCGATGAAGTCGATTGCGCGTGCGACCGCGATGCTGGCCTTGATGACCGTGATCGCGGGCTGCGCCAAGCCGCCCGGCTACGAAACGCTCGAGCTTGGGCATCGAAGCGCGTTTCTGGGAAACTGGGACGAATTGATTGGGGCCTCCAACAAAGCCTTGTCCGGGGCCAATGAGCCAAGCATTCGCGTCCTCTCTTTCAGTGGTCTATGCGAATCCCGCATCTGGAAGAGAGAAGACGATGCCGCCCTTGACGACTGTAACCGCTCGATCCGTGCGAAA
This sequence comes from Rhodospirillales bacterium, assembly GCA_030746935.1. GTDB lineage: Bacteria > Pseudomonadota > Alphaproteobacteria > Rhodospirillales > JASLLV01 > JASLLV01. Next base: position 6,675 of record JASLLV010000067.1, read on the forward strand.
CCTGAACTTTACGGACACGCCTACGCCTCGCGCGGCCGGCTATTCGCGATCCGCGGTCAGTACGAATGGGCGGTCGAGGATTTCGACGTTGCCATTGACTTAGGCGGCCCGCGATCCGACCCCGGTGGAAACGATCCGCGAGTGATCGCCATTGCGGGCAAGGCCCGGGTCTTCGCCACCAGCACCGAGACCGAGTTCCAAGACGCCGAGCGGAGCGTCAAGTTCGCTGAAAAGGCGGTCAGCCTCGAGAAGCGGGTGCAATCTCCCGCGTACAAAATCTTCCATCGCGACACCCTGGCGGCGGCCTATGCGGCGGCAGGCCGGTTCGAGGACGCCACCAAGGAACTGGATTCGGCGCTCGCCTTGGCTGCCGAGAACGGATGGGGCACGATCAACATTCGCGGTGAGACTTTGGCGACGATATTGCAACGCCACCATCAACAGTTCACCCAAGGAACGCCGCTACGCGGCGGCATCTACTGATCGGACTTCGCCTCGCGCGCGCGCTCGGAAGTCGATGATCCGAACCGGTGACGACCCACGAAACCAGTCGCCGGTTGATCGACCGCCTTCCAGCGGTTGTTCAAACGTCGGGGTCGGATTCCGCCGGGGTCTCGATCGCGTCGACACGGTCGGAATAAAATGCGATCAAATCCTTGAGCGCGACCGCCTCGGGGATCGGATCCTCGTAGCTCCAGGCGGCGTTCTCGGCCACCCGGCCGCCGGCCTCGATGGTCCAGTAGGCGGCATCGCCCTTGTACGGGCAATGGGTGGCGTGGTCGGTGCGACGAAACCTATCCATCAGCACGTCGCCGCGCGGGAAGTAGCGCATGGGCGCATGGCCGGTCTCGTGCAGGACGACGGTGTGCGCACTTTCGGCGATCGTCTCGCCGCCGAGGACGACGCGGACCGTCTCATCATTGCCTTCGAAGGAGAGCCGGGCCGCGGGTGCGGGAGCGTCGCTCATACGGAGAAGCTCTCACCGCAACCGCAGCGGGATTTCTCATTCGGGTTGCGGAACACGAACCCCGATTCCAACTTGCCTTCGACGTAGTCGACCTCGGCCCCGAACAAATAGATCACGGCCTTGGGCTCGATGCACACCGAGACTCCCTTTTCCTCGACCACGTCCTCGCCTTCGCGCGGCGCGTCCGCATATTCGACGACGTAGCTGAGACCCGAACATCCCACGGTCTTGACGCCGATACGAAGCCCGAACACCGGCGTCTCGCTGTTCGAAACCAGCGTTTGCACGCGGGCGGCGGCGGCATCCGTCAAACTAATCACTTGCATCGCACCATCGCTCCTTCGGCGGCGGCCTGCGCGCCGCGTGCTCAATCCATGCCCAGCGCCAACCGGGCGTCGTCGGACATCCGTTCCGGCGTCCACGGCGGATCCCATACCAGCCGCACGCTCACCTCGCCCGCGACCTCGATCGCCGCCACCGCGTCCGCCACCATTTGCGGCATCTCGCCGGCTACGGGGCATCCCGGCGCGGTCAGCGACATGGTGATGGCCACATCTCCGTTGTCCGCGATCTCGGTCTCGTAGATCAGGCCGAGGTCGTAGATGTTCACCGGAATCTCCGGATCATAAACCGTCCTGAGCGCCGCCTCGACGTCCGAATTGCTCGCTTTCGGGCCGGCGTCCGGCGGGCGCGGCGATCCGGCCTCAGCCGAATACTCCTCGAGCGCCGGGGTGTCGAATCCGCCAAAGGGAGAATAGGGTTCGCTCATCGCCTTTTTTCCTAAGTGCGCCCGGCGGCTCAGCTATCGTCCTCGGTCGAGACTTCCGATTTGCCTTCCATGGCCGCCTTCATGGTGTGCCACGCGAGTGTCGCGCATTTCACGCGCATGGGGAACTGGCGCACGCCCGAAAGCGCGGCCAGTCGTTCGAAATCGTCGTCGGTGAAGTCGATGCCGCCGCCGTCGTCGGAGGTACACATCTCGTGGATCTTCTGGAACAGCGCCTTGGCCTCGGTCAGGGTTTTGCCGCGAAGCGTCTCGGTCATCAACGAGGCTGAGGCCACCGAGATGGCGCAGCCGCGCCCCTCGAACGCGGCCTCGGTGATCCGATCGTCTTCGCCGACCGTCAAGTAGACGTCGAGCTGGTCGCCGCAAAGCGGATTGTGCCCGTGGGCCACGTGGGTCGTGGCGTCCGGATGACGGCAGTTCCGCGGGTTCCTGCCATGATCCAAGATGACTTCCTGATAGAGCTCGCGCAGATCGTCCGACATCAGGCGAAAAACTCCCTTGCCAATTCGAGCGCCGCACCGAGAGCATCCACCTCGGCGCGCGTATTGTACATGGCGAAAGAGGCGCGCGCCGTCGCCGTGACGCCGAGGCGCTGCATCAACGGCTGCGCGCAATGGTGGCCGGCGCGGACGGCAACTCCGGCGCGATCGAGTACAGTCGCAACGTCGTGGGGGTGAACCGCGTCGAGGGTGAACGCGACGACGCTGGACTTGGTGGGCGCCGTCCCGATCAGCCGCAGCCCATCGACGGCGGCGAGCCGCTGCATGGCGTACTTGGTGAGGTCGGCCTCGTGTGATGCGATTCGGTCTCGGCCGACCGAGGCTACGTAGTCGAGCGCCGCCCCGAGCCCGATGGCCTGGACGATGGGCGGCGTACCCGCCTCGAATCGTGCCGGCGGCGGCGCCCAGGTGGTCTTTTCCAAGCTCACGCGGTCGATCATCTCGCCACCCCCTTGGTAGGGCGGTATGGACGCCAGCAGATCGCCGCGCGCGTAAAGGATGCCGATTCCCGACGGCCCGTACACCTTGTGCCCCGAAAACACGTAGAAGTCGCAGTCGATATCCTGAACGTCGACGCTCACGTGACAGGCCGCCTGGCAGCCGTCGAACAGCACCTTGGCGCCGTGGGCGTGGGCGATCTCGGCGATCCGGCGCGCCGGGAACACGGTGCCAAGCACGTTCGACATGTGGGAGATGGCGACCAGCTTGGTGCGCGGCGTGAACAAGCGCTCGAAGGCGTCGATCGGAAGCTCGCCGTCGTCGGTAACCGGCGCCGCCTTGAGCACCAGGCCCTTGGCGTCGCGGGCCATTTGCCAGGGCACGATATTGGAGTGGTGCTCGAAGACCGAGATGATGATCTCGTCGCCCGCCTCCAGGAAGTGCCGGCCATAGGACGACGCCACCAGGTTGATGGCCTCGGTGCCGCCGTGGGTGAAGACGATCTCGCGGGCCGAACGCGCGTTCAGGAAGCCTCGCACGGTTTCGCGCGCCGCCTCGTAGCGCGTGGTTGCGCGTTCGCTCAAGAAATGGACGCCCCGATGCACGTTGGCGTACTCGTTTTCGTAGACCTCGCGGACGGTGTCGATCACCTGGCGCGGCTTCTGCGCCGACGCCGCGTTGTCGAGATAGACCAGCGGTTTCCCGTAAGCCTCGCGCCCGAGGATGGGGAAGTCCCGGCGCACGCTGTCCGCGTCGTAGGGGCGGGGGTCCCCGCTGGGCTTGACGTCGACTTTGGCTGCACCGTCGGTCATTGGTCGTCTCGAAGGTTCCGCGTGGCGTCGTCGACGGTCTTGTTCAGCGCACCGCGCAACGCTTCGCGCACGTCCGCGTGGCGGATCTCGTCGAGCGCGCCGGAGAGGAACGCCTGGATGAGCATCCGCTGGGCATCGCTCTCGGGGATGCCGCGCGAGAGCAAATAGAACAGCATGGTCTCGTCGAGCTTGCCCGCCGTCGCGCCGTGCGTGCACTTGACGTCGTCGGCATAGATCTCGAGCTCGGGTTTCGCGTCCACCTCGGCGCCCGAAGACAGCAAGATTGCCTTGTGAAGCTGGTGGCCGTCGGTCTTCTGGGCGTGCTTGCGGACCCGGATCTTTCCTTGGAACACCCCGCGCGCCGTATCGCCGATCACGCCCATGAAAATTTCCCGCGAGGTCGCGCCGGCGGCCACGTGGTCGATCAGCGTCGTGTTGTCCACGTGCGAATCGCCGAACGCGGCGTAGGCGCCGTTGATCCGGCACTCGGCGCCGGGCGAGGCAAGGGTCATGCGGTATTCGTTCCGCACCAGCCGCCCGCCGAGGGTCAGCGCGAAACCGTCGTAGGAGGCGTCGGCGCCGAGGCGGACGGCGCTGGCGCCGGTGTGAAAGCCGGACTCACCCCCCTCGACCCGCTTGTAGTGTTCGACGACCGCGCCGTCTGCGGCCACGACTTCGACGACGGCATTGGAGAACGTGGGCGCAGCGGTCGCGCCGAGGTGGCTTTCGACGATGGTCGCCCGCGCGCCGCGCCCTACGACCACGAGGGTGCGCGGCGCGAACATCGCCGGCGTTTCGCCGCCGGCGGCGATCGAAACGAGATGGATCGGCCGTGACAGCGCGCACCCATCGTCGAGAGAGACGAGACAGCCCTCGGTCCAGAAGGCCGTGTTGAGCGCCGCGAACGGCATTCCGTCCAATTCGAGAATCCGCCCCAAATAGGCGCGCACCGCCTCGGGCGGGTTCGGGTCCGCCGCCGTCAGCGGCTCGAGCGCAGCACCTTGGGGCAAACCGTCGAGGTCCGATAGTCGGGGCGCAAAGCGGCCGTTAACGAAAACGAGGTGATACGCGTCTTCCAGGCCGGCAAGCGGCGGCGGCGGCGGGATCACGACCTCGGGCACGGTGCCTTGCGGATCGAAGCCGATCCCGACGAGCCCGTTAACGCCGGTGTACTTCCAGGCCTCGATTTTCGCGTGCGGCACGCCTTCGTCGCGGAAAATCCGCAAACCCTGACGCCGCGTCTCGGCCACCCACTCAGGCCCGGCGTCGGCGGCGCGCTCGGCGGCGATCAGCCCCTCGTCCGTCGGCCAAGATTGAGTCGTTCGCGCCGTCATCGCTGTTCCCGTTCGCGCCCTTCGCTCATGCCGCCGCGGCGCCGACGAAGTCCGCGTATCCCTTTTCCTCGAGCTCGCTCGCCAAGTCCTTGCCACCCGATGCGACGATCACGCCGCCTGCGAACACGTGAACGTGGTCGGGCACGACATAGGTTAAGACCCGCTGGTAGTGCGTAATCAGGAGCATGCCGCGCGCCGACGAGCGCAGCGCGTTCACGCCGTCGGCCACCACCCTCAGCGCGTCGATGTCGAGGCCCGAATCGGTCTCGTCGAGCACCGCAAGCCTGGGCTCGAGCACCGCCATCTGCAGGATCTCGTTGCGCTTTTTCTCGCCGCCCGAGAAGCCCACGTTGACGGGCCGCTTGAGCAGATTCTCGGTGATGTCGAGCGCGCGCATCTTGTCACGCAACATGCGGACGAATTCGATCGGGTCGAGGGCCGCTTCCCCACGCTCCGCGCGCTGGGCGTTCAGCGCATGGCGGAGAAACGTCGTGTTGGTCACACCGGGGATCTCGACCGGGTATTGGAAGGCGAGGAAGACCCCGGCGCGGGCCCTCTCGTCGGCCGCGAGCGCCAACAAATCCCTGCCTTCGAAGGTAATCGAGCCATCCGTGACCTCGTAGCCTGGGCGACCCGCGATCACATGCGCGAGCGTGCTTTTGCCCGAGCCGTTGGGGCCCATGACGGCATGTACCGCCCCCGCCTCGACGCGAAGATCGACACCTTTGAGGATTTCGTTGCCTTCGACCCGTGCCCGCAAGCCTTGGATCTCGAGAAGTGCCATCGTGCCTACTCTTTCTTCCCTCGTGCTCAAGACCTTGTTCCGCGCCCTGGGCCTTGATTCGCCATATGGCGAGTGCTTATCCGACGCTGCCTTCGAGGCTGATTCCGACGAGCTTCTGCGCCTCGACAGCGAACTCCATCGGCAGGGTCTGCAGGACTTCTTTGCAGAATCCGTTGACGATGAGCGAAACCGCCTCCTCCTCGTCCAAACCGCGCTGCAAGCAGTAGAAGAGTTGGTCCTCGCTGATCTTCGAGGTGGTCGCCTCGTGCTCGACGTTGGCGGACGCGTTCCGCGTCTCGATATAAGGCACCGTGTGTGCACCGCACTGATCCCCGATCAAGAGGCTGTCGCAACGGGTGTAGTTGCGGGCCCCTTCCGCCTTGGGCTGGATGCGCACCAGCCCGCGGTAAGTGTTGTCCGCGCGGCCCGCCGAGATGCCCTTGGAGATGATGCGCGAGCTGGTGTTGCGGCCGATGTGGATCATCTTGGTGCCGGTGTCGGCCTGCTGGCGGTTGTTGGTGATGGCCACCGAATAGAATTCGCCGACCGAGCCGTCGCCCTGAAGGATGCAGCTCGGGTATTTCCAGGTGATGGCGGATCCGGTCTCGACCTGGGTCCAGAGAATCTTGGAATCGCGGCCGCGGCAGGCGCCGCGCTTGGTCACGAAGTTGTAAATACCGCCCCGGCCTTCGGCGTCGCCCGGGTACCAGTTCTGGACCGTCGAGTACTTGATCTCGGCATCGTCCAACGCCACCAGCTCGACCACGGCGGCGTGAAGCTGGTTCTCGTCGCGCATGGGCGCCGTGCAACCTTCGAGGTAGCTGACGTAGGAACCCTCTTCGGCAATGATGAGGGTGCGCTCGAACTGGCCGGTCTGGGCGGCGTTGATGCGGAAATAGGTGCTCAGCTCCATGGGGCAATGCACGCCCTTGGGCACGTACGCGAAGGTGCCGTCCGAGAACACCGCCGAATTCAAGGTCGCAAAGAAATTGTCGGAGTAGGGAACGACGGAGCCCAGGTACTTCTGCACCAATTCGGGATGCTCGTGCACCGCTTCCGACATCGGGCAGAAAATGACGCCCATCTCCTCGAGCTTGCCCTTATACGTGGTCGCGACGGAGACGCTGTCGAAGACCGCATCCACCGCGACCCCGGCCAGCATCTCTTGTTCTCTCAAAGGGATGCCCAGCTTTTCGTACGTCGCCAGCAGCTCGGGATCGACCTCGTCGAGGCTCTTGGGCTCGTCCTTGGTCTTGGGCGCGGCAAAGTAGTACGCGTCCTGATAGTCGATCGGCGGATACTGGACCTTCTGCCACGTGGGCTCGCGCATGGTCGTCCAGTGACGGAACGCCCTGAGCCGCCACTCGAGCAGCCAATCGGGCTCGTCCTTCTTCGCCGAGATGAATCGGACCGTGTCCTCGTTCAGCCCTTTCGGAGCCAGCTCGGACTCGATCTCGGTGACGAAGCCGTACTTGTAGACTGTGTCGCCAAGCGCAAGCTCGTTCGTCGGTTTGGGTTCGGTCTCCATGGGAATTCGCTCCGTCACGCCGCCGACGTTTCGTCCAAGGCGCGCTCGCGCACGGTCGCCGGCCGTCTTGGGAAACCGAATGCGGGCGGTCCCGCGTCAACCTGGTTGGCCCCCTTTGAGTGGTCCAGTGTGAATGTTAGTGCATGACCGGTCTTTGGTCCATCGGGACGATGGCTTC
>JASLLV010000068.1 GCA_030746935.1 Rhodospirillales bacterium
CGGGTTCGCGCGGGCGGGCCGCGCGGTTGCGGGGGGCGCTATAAACAGCGGTGGCTAGACGCTCCACACCTTTGGGGGGCGCGGGGGCGAGTGGGTGGTGGAGACGCGCGCCCACGCGCCGACTGCGCGTTTCGAAGCCCGCGTGCGCGTGCTCGCGGCCGAGGAGCGCTCGCTGCGGCATCAGGCGTCGGTGCACCTGCACCTGGGCGCCGCCGACGCCACCGGGCGGGTGGCCGTACTCGAAGGGCGAAGCATCGCGCCCGGCGCGCACGGGTTGGCGCAACTGGTCCTCGACGCCGAGATCGGGGCGCTTACGGGCGACCGCTTCATCCTTCGCGACCGCTCGGGCCGTCGCACCATCGCCGGCGGAACCGTCATCGATCCTTTCGCGCCGGCCCGCGGAAGGGCGACCGAGGCGCGGCGCGCGGTCCTCGCGGCGCTTTCCGAAGACGATCCGCAAGCCGCTCTCGCGCATCTGTTGGACGCGAGCCCGGGCGGCGTTGAACTTGGACGCTTCGCCGTCGCGTGGAACCTGAACGAGGCCGAGGCCCAGGAGCTGTTTGCGCGCGTCGCCATGGTGTCGCTGCAAGGCCCGGCGGGTCCGATCGGCTTCGCACCGGCGCGCTTCAACGCGCTGCAAGAAGCGGTGGTGGCCGGGCTAGGCCGCTGGCACCGCGATGCGCCCGCGACGCTCGGGCCCGGCGAGGACGCGCTCAGGAAGTCGATGTCCGCGCGTCTTCCGCCTGAGACGTTTGCCACGCTGATCCGCGCGCTCGCCCGCGACGGCGTCGTGGCGCGCTCGGGCGCCTGCGTTCACCTGCCCGAGCACCGACCCCGGTTCGGCCCCGCCGACGCGGCGCTTTGGGCGCGAGCGGGGGCGCTGATCGAGGCGGGGGGACTGAGACCGCCCAGGCTGCGCGAGCTCACCGAGGCGCTTGCGATCGAATTGCGCCCACTCGAGGCGTTCCTCGGGCGCGCCCAGTCGTTGGGCTACGTGGTGCGGGTCGCCAAGAACCGCTACTTTCCGCCGCGCGCGCTCGCCGAGCTCGCGGGCCTCGCCGAGACACTCGCCGGTGATGCCGACGACGGCGTGTTCACGGCGGCCAGCTTTCGCGACGCCTCGGGCATCGGGCGCAACCTCTCGATCGAGGTGCTCGAATTTTTCGACCGCGTCGGTTTCACGCACCGCGGTGGCGACGGCCGCCGGATCCTCGTGCGCGCCACGGACGCGTTTCCGTCGACCGAGACGTGATTGGATATCGCGGGCGGGCGCACGGGGTATTGCCATCTGTTAGACTTCGCGGCCGGACGGGGGTACGGGCTGGAGCCGACGACTCCGTTACTTCGCTAGGGACGCTCCGATCATGCAAGTCGAGAAGACCGATGCGGCGCTCGACGAGTTGCGCCAAACCCTGGCCGCGGCGAGGCGAGCGGTCGTCTTCACGAGCGCCGGCATCAGCACCGAATCGGGCATCCCCGATTTTCGAAGCCCCGGCGGAATTTGGGAGCGTTACCGCCCCATCGACTTCAGCGAGTTCGTGGAATCGCCCGACGCCCGGCGCGAGTACTGGACGCGAAAGTTCGACAGCCACGAGACCATGACCTCGGCCCAGCCCAACCGGGGTCACGAGGCAATGGCGGAACTTGTGCGGTGCGGTGCGGTGCGGCCGGCGCCGTCATTACCCAGAACATCGACGGACTGCACCAGAAATCGGGCGTTCCCGCCGAACAGGTGATCGAGCTGCACGGAAACACAACCTATGCCGTCTGCCTCGAGTGCGGCGCCCGATACGAACTCGAGCCCATCCGCGAGGCCTTTCTCACATGCGGCACGTTGCCCGTTTGCCGAACCTGCGGCGGCATCGTCAAGACGGCCACTATTTCGTTCGGCCAGGCAATGCCGGTCGAGGCCATGCGCCGCGCGCAAGACGAGGCGCAAGCGTGCGATCTGTTCTTGTGCGTGGGCTCCTCGCTCGTGGTCTATCCGGCCGCGGGCCTTCCGGTAATCGCGAAGAAGAGCGGCGCACGCCTGGTAATCCTCAATCGCGATTCCACCGATCTCGATGCGTTCGCCGATCAGGTCTTGAACCGCGAGATCGGCGAGACGCTGGCCCGCGTGGTGGCGGGTGCGGATTCGTGAGGGCGCGCATCGAAGACGCCGTTGTCGTTCGGGCGGCGGCATCGTCGCCGATTCCGATCCGGCCGACGAATACGCGGAATCCATGGATAAGGCGGGCGCGCTGCTGCAAAGCCTCGATCCCGGTTTCGAAGGTTTCTGACACGACTTCCGATACGGTGCCATGAACGTCTATCTGAACGACCGCATCATCGGCGCCGAATCGGCGCGGATCGAGCCCACCGACCGCGGCCTCCTGTTGGGTGACGGGTTGTTCGAGACCATCGCCGTCTTCGGCGCCAAGCTGCGAAGGCTCGATCGGCACTTCGCGCGTCTTCGGGGCGGCGCCCGCGTGATCGGCCTTCCCGTGCCCACCGACGACGAGGGGCTGGCCCGGGCGCTCGCCGAAACCCGGGACGCCAACGAGATTGTGGACGGTCTTTTGCGGCTAACGCTCACCCGCGGTCCGGCGCTGCGCGGCGTGCTGCCCGCACCGGGTGCGCGACCGACGCTGCTGATCACCGCGAGCCCACGCGACACCGCCTCGCCCTCGCCTGCGCGCGCCGTCATTTCGACGGCGACCCGGCGCAACGAGCACTCTCCGCTCTCGCGCCTCAAGACTCTCAACTATCTCGACAACGTCATCGCGCGGCGCGAGGCCGAGGCCCGGGGCGCCGACGAGGCCATCCTCATCAACACCGTCGGCCGGCTCGCGGAGACGACGGTTGCCAATCTGTACGTGGTGATCGTAGGTGAGACCCTGACCCCGCCCGTGGAAGACGGAGCACTTCCCGGCGTCGTGCGCGCCGAGCTTTTGGAATCCGGTCTTGCGGCGGAACGCTCGCTTAACCCCGACGCCTTCAGGCATGCCTCGGAGGCGTTCACCACCAACTCAGGCGGGATCCGCGCAATCGTCGCCGTCGACGGCCGCGCCATCGGCGACGGGCGCCCGGGTCCCGTGCAGGCATCGCTTCAGGCGATAATTTGAACGCTCGCCGGCCGTAACGGGGTTCCGGTCGGCCGCCCCGATCACGTAAGATCGGCGGTGGAAGAGAGACGCACCCCGGTGGGGCGCCCGGACTTCAAATTCGGTGAGGGGCGCGAACAGCGTCCCTGGTGGGTTCGACTCCCACCTCTTCCGCCACCGCGCCCCGGCTTACGTTTGAGCCCTATTGCGCCGCCTGGCGCCGCGCCGTCTCGCGCTCGATGATCCCGAGCTCGTCGAGGACGCCGCGGACCCGGTCCTCTACCTCCTTGGATGCCGGTTGCACCGGATCGCGGGGCACGCCGGCCGGGAGCCCGAGCATGTTCAGCGCCGCCTTGTAGGGCGCCGGGTCGGTGGCCGGGCCCGGCATGCCCGATTGAATGCCGGGCACGTTGGCGAGCATGACGTTGAAAATCTTGTGAACCCGGTGCTGGAGATCGAGCCGCTCCGGAATCGAGAGCGTCTCGACGTTGAGGATGCGCTGAATGTCCTCGCCAAGCAGGTCGGGGCCGGTGGAGATGTAGCCCGCCGAGCCCAGCATCCGGCCGGCCAGCATGTTGGTGCCGTTACCGACGAAGATGGCGAGCCGATCACGGAACCGGCGCAAGGATTCGGTCACGAACGCGAGGTTCGGGTTCGACTGCTTGATGGCGACGATGGGTGAGACGTCGAGCAGGGATTCGAGCACGTCGTGGGTGACGGTGAAGCCGCTCCGCTGGATGGTGTTGAACAGCATGATCGGAAGCTCGACGGCCTTGGCCACCGCCTCGAACCGGGCGACCAACTCGGCTTCGGTGGCATTCATGACCACGAACGGTTGGGTCACGGCGACGCCGGTGGCACCCCCTTCGGCGACGGCGCGGGCGCGCCTGACCGTCTCGGCCATGGTCACGGCGCCGCAGCCGACGAAAATCGGAACCTGGCCCTTCGTCGCCTTCATGGCGGCGGCGGCGACCTGGCCCAGCTCGTCCTCATTCAGCGCCCACTGCTCGCCGTTGTCGCCGGCGACGAGGAAGCCGGTGGCGCCCCAGCTCAAGTGCCACTGGATGATCTCGTCGAAGGCGTCGAACATGATGTCGCCCTTATCCGAAAACGGCGTCACCACGGCCGGCACGAGGCCCTGGATCATGTAATCGGGCATTTCTGGTTTCCTCTCGTTTCGCGCCTAAGTGCCGCGCCGACGACCCCTGGCGGGGGCCGAACGCGTGCGCGGCTCGGCGCCGTCATTCGAAGGCGTGACGGTATTCCCGCGACCACGTCGCTGTCAAACCTTGGACGAGGCGCCTCAACCCGGAATCAGGCCAACGCAAACGACCTCGCCGCCGGCAAACGGCGCGATGTCGCAATCGGTGCTGCCGGCACGCCCGATAACCACGAAATCGGTCTCGCGGTCGAGGGCCAGCACCGGGTGGTGCCAGACCCCGCAATGGTAGTTCACGCCCTGGCCGCCGGCGGCGAGGAAGGCGCGGGTACGGGCCGCATCCGGTGCGTCGCCCCCGGGTGGAGCCACGACCACGAGAAACCGCGCGGCGCCGACGGGAACGAACGCCTGACTCGAGAGCGGATGACGCTCGAGACGGCTGCATTCGAGCGGCAGACTCGCCGGTTGGGCGCGGAACAAGCTCAGACATGGCCTGCCGCCGTCCCGGTCAAGCTCGAGCCGGGCCACGTCGTCGAAGCGGAGCGCCGTATCTTCGTTGGCCGGCACGCCTTTCGCATCCGGCGTCGCGATCACGTCTCCGAACGTGGCGAAGGCCGCCGCGCTCAGTGGGTCGATGCGCAGTTCCATTGGCCTGCGTCGTTCAATACTCGTGGATCAGACGCTCTTCGGCGGGCTTGGTCTTGAGCCCTCCGTCGGAGGCGAGACGGCCGCCGTGGGCGACGCGATCCTTGGGCACGTCGATGATGTTGACCGCAACCGTTTCGGCGGGGACTTCGTAGACCCGGCAAACGATTTCCGTAAGCTCGCTCGCGAGCTGGCGGCGCGTGCGCTCGTTGCGTTCGAATCCGTAGAAGAAGACCTGTGGCATGGGCGGATTCCTATCGTTTGGGCCGGGCCGTTCGGGCCTTGCGGGCGGTTTTCGGTTTCTTCTTGGCCTTATCCAGCCTTCTGATCGCGTCCGAAGCCAGCTCGCCGGCATGGGCGGCGCTGTCGCGCGCGAGATCCATCAGATACACGGTCACGATCTCGGGCGGCACGTCGTAGGCCCGACAGGTGGCGTCTGTGATCTCGCGAACGATTTGGCGGCGCTTGGCGATCGGGCGCTTGAAACCGTAAACGTAGACGAGCGGCATGGCAGAATTCCCCCTGTTTCTCCGCGGCGCGGCCTTTAGGCAATATCCGTCTTCGCTTTTGCACGCTTCGCCGGCGCGACCACCACCGCGTCTGCGACCAAGCCCTCGATCTCGCCCGCCTCGTACCCGAGTTCGGCGAGGATCTCGCGAGTATGTTGGCCTGCCTCCCACGGGATGCCCTTGTAGGGGGGAAGGGCGCCGTCGTAGCGAACGGGGTGATTGACCAGGGTCGCCGTCCGCTCTCCGCCGGCGACGGGCACCTCGCGGAACGCCTGGTTGTGGACAGCCTGCGGATCCTCGCGAAGCTCGTCGTAGAACTGGACACGCTCGTACCAGACGCCGGCGGCATCGAACGCCCTCGCGACGTCGGCGAAGTTGCGCTCGGCGAGTTCATCGGCGAGTGCGCGCGCGTAAGCATCGCGCTCCTGAAAGCGGTCGATCTCGTTGAGGGCCGCGAGGCGGGGCGACGAAAGCGCGTCCGCCACCTTGGCGGCCTCGTTCATCGAAAGCGCCACGTAACAGTCGGCGAGCCTGTAAACACCGTACGGGGCCTCGTGGTACCAGCTCCCCACGTGCATGTCGCGCTCCAGCACCAAGCGGTCGCGGCCCAAGACGAAGTACTTGGTCAGCGCCTCGGATTGCAGATCGATGCCGGAAGCGAACAGGCTGGTCTCGATCCGCGTGCCCTTGCCCGTGGTCAGGCGCTTGACGTAGGCGGCGAGGATTCCCATCGCCATGAGGGCGCCGCCATGCTGATCCACGGTGGCGGCGCCGACCGCGACGGGGCCGCTCTCGTGATTGCCGGTGACCGACATCAAACCCGAGCGCGCCTGCATCAAGAGATCCTGTCCCGGCCGGTCCTTCGCCGGTCCCGTCGCGCCGAGCGCGGTGCCCGACGCGTAGATGATCTCGGGCTTGCGTTTCGAGACCGCGTCGTATCCGAGACCCAGGCGGTCCATGACGCCGGGCCGAAAATTCTCGACGATCACGTCTGCGCGTTCGATCAGGCGGTCCATGATGGCGCGCGCCTCGGGCCGCTTGAGATCGATGGCGAGGCTGCGCTTGTTGCGGTTGGCGGACATGAGGAACGCGCTTACGCCGTCGACGAAAGTGTCGGCCCCCGACCAGCGGCGTTCGAACGCGCCCTCGGGCGGCTCCACCTTGATCACGTCGGCGCCGATGTCGGCCAGGTACTGGGTGCACGCCGGCCCCTGGAGATAGTGGCAGAAGCTGACGACGCGCATTTGGTCGAGCATCGGGGTCTCCTTGCGCGCGAAACCGAAGAGATGGCGCCGCGCCGGGGGCGGATGTTAGAGCACTATCCGACCAGATTGAACCTTTTGACCGGAGTCATTTTGCGCCGTGGCTAGGCGCGCTTCGTGTGGCGATGTGGGGCATCGGCAAAGACGCGCAACGACGCAACGGCGCAAAAGGACCCGGCCTTCGGTGGGGCAAATCGCCTCGCTGGGTTCGTTGCGGCGTTCGCCCGATTTCCCCGCATCGCGCTTCGCGCCGCGCCTGCCCGGACAAGCCGATTTGCCACCATCAAATTGATTCAATCTGGTCGGATAGTGCTCTCGCTGCCGGTTGGTCCCTGTTCAAGATCGTGGGGCGCGAAAGGTGCCGCGTACGAGGATCTACGGATTCTCGGCCGGCGGCCGTCGCCTCAGCATCTGAACGTGCTGGCCCTGCTGGAGGATCCCGCGGCCGTGGGCGATAAGCGAGATGGTCTGGGCGACGATACCGCGGTCCGTCTTCGAGCGGCTCGCGCGCTTTCCCTGGATCTCGACCTCGAGGGACAGGGTGTCGTTCAGCGCGATCGGCGCGATCTGCCGCCAGCGCCACGAAAGCGAGGCGAGCGGCGTTCCCACGCCCCCATGGGGGGCAAGCGCGTTCTTCAGCCCCTCGACGAGGCCGAGTCCAAAAAGCGGTGCGACCACGGGGGTGGCGTGAAACGGTTCGCCGGCTTCGGCCGTCAGCCCGAGAAAAGCGCCGGCCTCGAATTCGCCCACCGTGTAGGCGGGTGTTTCGAAACGCGCGCCGAGAGCCAAGTCCTCGAAGAAGACTCCCGTCTCCATGCTGCCGGGCGTGGCGCTCGATCGCGGAACCGGTCCCTCCTGGGCCACGGCGAGATCCGCGAACGCCTCGATCCCCCCATGTATAGCGCTTTCGAGCGGGTCCGGCGATCCGTCGCCATGGGTGAGGGCGAGGCGGTGCCGGCCCTTCTGGATGGGCACGCCGTCGTTCTTGAAGACGACGATTCGTTCGCTAACGACGGTGCCGAAGCGGTCGTCGGGTGCGCTCTCGGGTTCGGCCTGGGCCCACAACGTGTCGCCGACGAAAAAGGGCTCGGTGAACTCCCACTCCCAGGCCAGCGCGATCGCGCCCTTGGGGCGCGCGCGGCTCAGCAATCCCTCGGCCAGGCACAGGCCCAAGAGACCGTGCCCGACCCGGCGTCCGAAGACGCCTTCGTCGGCGTAGGCCGCGTCGGTGTGGACGGGGCTCGAGTCCTTGGTGATCGCGGCGAACAGCGCGATGTCCGATTCCGTGATCGTGCGGGACGGCGATCGCACTGCCTTTAGCCGCACGGCCGCCACCGGCGCCTACAGGCTCGGCGGCGGGCGGCGGGGGTATTTCATGGTCGCGCGCGCCGTCAGCACCTCACCGCCGTCCTGGTTCGTAGCGCTCGCTTCCCACACAATTGTGCGATCGTCTGCGTTCTTGTCGGCGATCCACACCTCGATGGTGAGCGTGTCTCCGAACTTGACGGGGCCGGTGAACCAGAACCGATCCTCGATGGAGACGGGCACGATCCCCACCAAATGGCTCGTCAGGATCGAGGTGAAGATGCCGCCGACCATGATGCCCGAGGCGATGCGCTGGCCGAAGACGGTCCGGCTCGCGTAGCCTTGGTCCACGTGGACGGGGCCGAAGTCACCGGTGGCCGCCCCATAGAGGGCCGAATCGGCCTCGGTGATGGTCTTGGCGATGCTGACTTTGTCGCCGATGGCGATCTCGTCCCAAGTCTTGATCTCGTACATGCCGGCCCTCCCGCGTCAAAGGACCTTGGACAGCACGGCCGTGCCTTCGGCGACGACCGTATCGCCTTCGTCGCGCACGCATTTGACCCGACACCTCGCGTCGCCGTCCGCGACTTCGGTCACCTCGGCCCGCGCGGCGACGGTGTCGCCCACCCGCGTCATCGCCGGAAAGCGCAGCTCGAGGGCCGAAATGCGGCGGTGCGCCCCGCCGAGCTCGGCGAGCGGGCCGGTCACCAGTGCCGCGACCACGAGCTCGAAGGCGAGCCGTCCGCCCGCCTCGGTGGACGCCGCATGAACCTCGTTGACGTAAAGCGGATGCAGGTTCCCGCAGATTCCGGAATAGAGACCCTGGTCCGCAACGGTGATGGTCTTTCGGACCTGGGCGCTATCACCCTTTCGGGGTTCGGTCCGGCCGTAGGGTGATACGACATCGGCGCTCATCGGGTTTCGATCCTCCGCAAGAATTCGTTGGCCGCCACCGGCCGTCGGTGACGGCGTTCGGCGAGAACCGACAGCATAGCTCTTGGATGAGGGCGAGTCGCTCTCGGGCTCCTCGCGCCTTTACCCCGGGTGACCAGTTTGGTTTATTGGCCCGTCACGCCCCCGTCCTGATCCCGGAAACCGGCGCCCATGAGCAAGATCATGACGGCCGAAGCGGTCGCCCGACAGATCCCCGACGGCGCCACGATCGCCTTTCCGGGAACGGCGAGCATCCTCGTCGTCGACCACCTGCTCGCGGCGCTCGAGGCGCGTTTCCTGAATGAAGGCCACCCCCGCGATTTGACGGCGTTCGAGCCGTGCAACGCGGCCATCACGCCCGGGACCGGCATCGACCGCTTCGCCCACGAGGGCATGACCCGGCGTGTCATCGCCTCTGCCTATCCGCCGTTCAAGGGCGCCCGCATCATGCCGATGGTCCTCGAGAACCGGATTGCCGGCTACAACCTGCCCATGGGCGTGCTCTACAGCCTGGTGCGCGAGATCGGCGCGGGGCGGCCAGGCGTGCTGACGGAGGTCGGTCGGGGGACCTTCGTCGATCCGGCGAACGGCGGTGGAAAGCTCAACCAGGCCGCGGTAGAGGACCTGGTCGAGACCGTCACGTTCGACGGCCGCGAGCTGCTGTTCTATCGCGCGATTCCGATCGACGTGACGTTGCTCAAGGCGACCACGGCCGATAGCCACGGCAACCTCACCATGGAGAGTGAGCCCTTGAGCCTCGGCGTACTTTCGCTCGCCGCCGCAGCCAAGGCCTCGGGCGGGCGGGTGTTCGCGCAAGTCGAGCGGATCGCCGACCGCCACAGCCTCGATGCGCGCCTGGTCGCGGTTCCGGGCGAGCTGGTCGACGGCGTCGTACTCGCCCCCGACGCGCCCCAATCCGAGGCGTCGCGGCACGACCCGACCCTGACGGGCGAGGTGGCGGCCGAGATCGACCGCGAGCCGGTGCCAGACGGCCCGGGCCGCGTGATCCTGGCGCGCGCCGCCGCATTCTTGCGCGACGGCTGGTTCGTTAACCTGGGCGTCGGGCTGCCGGGCGATATCCCACGGTTGCTGCGCGAGACGGAATGCGAGGAACGGGTCTCGGTCTCGACCGAGCACGGCGCCATCGGGGGCCTGCCGACCCGGCTTCCGACCTTCGGCGCGCACATGAACCCGGAATCCATCATCGACCCCAACGACACTTTCAATATCTATACGGGCGGCGCCTTGGATGCCGCCTTCCTGGGCCTCGCCGAGGCCGATGTCGAAGGCAACCTGAACGTCAGCCTTTTTGCAGGAAGGCTCGTCGGCGTCGGCGGTTTTATCGACATCACCCATCGCACGCCGAGGCTATTCATCTGCGGCAACTTCGCGGCCGGCGGCGCTCGGGTGGAGGTCGCCGACGGCCGCGTCCGTATCATCGAACAGGGGACCAAGAAGAAGCTGGTGGGCGCGGTCGAGCACCTGACGTTCTCAGGTGCGTCCGCGCTCGCCAAGGGCCAGCGGCTGACCATGATCACTGAACGCGGCCTGTTCGCGTTCACCGATGGCGGCTGGCTGTTGAAGGAGGTCGCCCCGGGAATCGAGCCAGAACGCGACATCGCGCCGTTGATGGACTTTCCGCTAAAAGTGGCTGCCGACGTAAGGCCGTACGCGCCCGAGGTCATGGGACCGGCGGGCCCTGCGTTCTCGGCGTGGCTCGCCGAAAGCCTGGGGCGAACCCAAGACCAGCTTCCCTAACCCGGCGATTCGATCGGCGCGTACGGGTTGGTCCGCGCCGGGCGATCGCGCCGTCGCCAGCCTACTGGGCCGGCACCAACACCTTGCGCCGCTGCTTGCGCAGCGCGTCGCTGGCCGCGGCGTCTATTTTTCCATCCGCGCCCGCCACGCAGGCGTAGTCGCGCTCGGCGCCCTGGGGCGTTACGTACTCGCCGTCGAGGTCGCGCTGCACCTCCTCATACGGCCGGTCCAGCGGATCGCCGTAGCCCGAGCCGCCCGCGAGCTGCAAATCGGCGATGTGCTCGGTGGTTCTGAGGCTGAACATTCCGCCGATGCCGAGGTTGCTGAGCTCGGCGCCTTTGGAATCCAGGACGCGCGCCCACGTCGGCCCGCCGGGCTGGCCCTTGAACAGCCCCGGCGAATCGATGCCGACGCCGATGGGATAGAGCCGCGCGTCGGCCGGCATGCCGTCGTCGTAAAGCTTGCGGCACTGGATCACCTGGCCAAGCCCGCCGCGATAGCGCCCGGCGCCGCCGGTATCCGGGACATACTGCCTATTCAGCACCAGGATCGGGGCGCGGGTCTCGGCCAGCTCGATCGACGTATCGGCCGCGGTGGTCGGCCACAACAGCCCCGATTTGCCGTCTTGGCGCGACGAAGCGCCCTGGCCGCCGCCCTGGAACAGGTGGTCGTCGTACACCGTGCTGTCCGAGTCGCGGCCGTAGAAGAGATGCGACGAGGGAAATCCCGTGAACGCCTGTACCTTGTCGGGCGCGGGACCCGCCATGGCGTATAGGATGTTGGCCGGGCAGTACCAAGTGGTACGGGTGCGCAAATACACCGCCGAGGGCTTGCGGGTGTTCAGCCGGCATCCTTCCGGCGCCTTGATGGTGAACATCCGGTAGCAGCCCGCGTTGCTGGGCACGTCCGGCGTCAGGATGCACTTCAATGTGTAGCAGGTGTAGGCCACGGTGAAGCTGAGCGTGGAGTTCGAGGCGCCCGTTTCGCGCTCCGGCGGGGTGCCCTCATAGTCCACCTCGATCTCGTCGCCCTGGATGGTGACTTTGATCGGAAAGCGCTCGGGCGGGCCGACACCGCTGCCCCAGATCTCGCTCTCATAGACGCCGTCGGGCAATTCACGGACCGCGTCGCGCATCGCTTTTTCGGCCCGGCTCTGGACGACCGTGGTCAACGCCTCGAGGTCCTCCATGCCGTACTCGTCCATGAACTCGATGATGCGTTCGGCGCCCGACGCGTTGGCCGAGACCAGGGCGTGCAGATCGCCGAGCACTTGTTCGGAGCCGCGCACGTTCTCGGCCAGCAGCGTCATCAAGGTCTCGTTGATCTCGCCTTCGCGGAACATCTTCATGGGCGGGATCTGGAATCCCTCGTCGTAGAGCTCGCGCGCGTTCAGGTTGTCCTTGGTGCCGCCGATGTCGGTTACGTGGCCGACGGAGCCCACCAGGGCGACGACGCGGCCCTTGCGGAACACCGGCGTCGCGATCGCGATGTCGTTGAGATGGCCAGCGCACAGCCACGGATCGTTGGTGATCAGCACGTCGCCCGGCTTCAAGGTTTCGACCGGGATCTTCTCGATCATCCCGTTGACCGCCATGGGAAGCGTTATGCTGAAGGACGGCATCGCGCGGTTGGAATGCGCGAGCTGCTTGCCGGTGGCGTCCAGGACCTCGCAGGCGAAGTCCTGGGCCTCGCCGATGATCAAGGAGAACGCGGTCCGGATGACCGTGTCCCAAGATTCTTCGGCGACGTTGATCAGGCGGCGCCACATGATCTCGAGCCCGATCGGGTCGTTCTCGATCCGCGCCACCGCTTCGGCGAGCGGCATCCCTGCCGGCACCATGGTTTCAAGTCGCGTGTGCCGCTCGATCGTGAGGCGCAAGTTGCCGTGCTCGTCGACCGTGACCGTGTCCCCCGGCGAGACCACGGTCGAAGCCTCCCATTCCTCGATGATGGCAGGCCCTTCGATGTGCTTACCGGTGGCAAGCGCGTAGCGGTCGTAGACCGGCGTTTCTGTGAACCCGCCCGCTTCCGGGAAGTACGCTTTGCGCGTCCCCTTCTGCTCGGTCCCGCCGCCCGTGTGGCCAGCGTCGCGGGTGGCGTCCAGCGCCGGCACCGGTCCCGAGCAAAGCACCCGCCAGTGGAGCGCCTGGATCTGGGCGCCCTCGTAGAGATGGGTGTAGCGCCGCGTGTACTCGTCGGCGAACGCGGTCTTGATCTCGGCGAGACTGTTCTCATCCAGTGCCTCATTCGGAAGCGGCACCGTGATCTCGTGCATCTGGCCAAAGAGGCGCATGTCCGCCGTCCGGGTCGCGATCACGTCGGCGGGCGCCACCCCGGCCTCGGCAATGAGCTCTCGCCCTTCGGCTTCGAGCTCGTCAAGGAGGCCGTTGACGCTCCCAAAGTCCAATTCGTCCAGCAGCTCGGGCTGCGAGCGAAGACGCTCGAAGCTGATCGGCGCGATCAGGAAACCCAGCGCCGACGCCGCCCCCGACGCGGGCGGGATGATCACCTCGTCGACCCCGAGTATTCGTGCGACCCGGCCCACGTGCGCCGGACCCGCCCCGCCCATGCCGACGACCGCATAGCGGCGTGGATCGCGCCCCTTCTCGACGATGTGCCCACGCGCGGCGGCGGCCATGTTCTCGCACACGATCTCGTGGATCCCCCATGCCGCCTCGATGGTCGTGAGCGAAAGCGGATTCGCAACCGATTCAACCGCCTTCTCAGCGGCCGCGGCGTCCAGCGTCATCCGCCCGCCGAGGAAGAAGTCGGCGTCGAAATAACCCAGCAGCAAATTCGCATCGGTCACCGTCGGCTCGGCACCGCCGAGCCCGTAGCACGCCGGACCCGGATCGGCGCCGGCGCTGCCCGGTCCCACCTTCAGAAGACCGAGCTGGTCGACGCGCGCGGTGCTGCCGCCACCCGCGCCCACCTCGATCATGTCGACGACCGGCGACTTGATCGGAAGCCCGCTTCCCGACTTGAACCGGTGCACGCGGCCCGCCTCGATCTTGGGCGCGATGTCGACCGTGCCGTCCTGGATCAGACACGCCTTGGCCGTGGTGCCGCCCATGTCGAACGAGATCACGTCCGCCTGGCCCACCCGGTTGCCGATATGGGCGCTCGCCAGCGCGCCGCCGGCCGGTCCCGATTCGAGTAGGCGAATGGGAAACCGGATCGCAACCTCGGGCGCC
>JASLLV010000069.1 GCA_030746935.1 Rhodospirillales bacterium
CGGGACTTCGGCCACGAATGGAACGAATCCCTTGGCATCGCTCAGACGATAGGAATCGTCGATCGCCGCGCGCGAACGCGCATAGTCCATGACCAGCACCTTGATGCCGTTCTTGGTCGCCGTATCGGCGAACCGGAGCAGTTTTTCGCGACGATCGTTCTTGGTCGCGGCGTCGGGCTCGGGCACGCCGTAGTAGAGCGCCTCTTGAAGGATCGCATCGATGGACAGCATGTACGTGCGCGCCGGGGCAACGCGATCCTCGTCGCCTTCGCGCTGCTTCGTGACGAGCTCGAGTCCGTTCTGGGTCAAAACGACGAAGTTCGGGTTGTAGCTTTTCGCGAATGTGCTGATGTCCTGGACGAACTTGCGCATTTCCTCGCGGACGTCGAAAAACGGCTGGGCGGGACCCGCGCTCGGTGCCTCTTGCGCGCCGCCGCCGACATCGCGCCCCTGGGCCCGAACGGTGCCCTGCGTTTGCGCGTAAGCGGCGGTCCATCCCGCATAAAGAACCAGCACCGCCGCCGTCATGAGACGCGCTATCACCACGTTCCACCTTCGCCTATTCGGCTTCCGGGGCGCCCCATCTCGGCCCGTTCCCTTGTAGCGCATCGATCGCCGTCGCGCCACGCGCCAATGCGCTGGGCCCGGCCGATGTTCATTCAGCGTACCGCGCGCACGGTTAACGGTTCGTATCCGGGCAATCAGAAAGAGACGGCGTCCGCGACGGTGCGGGCGATGGCCAGCGATGCGGTCAGGCCCGGTGAATCGATCCCGAACAGATTGACCAGTCCCGCGATCCCGTGCTGGCGCGGTCCCTGGATTACGAAATCACCCGCGGGCTCGCCGGGCTCGTGCATAACCGTGCGGATGCCGGCGTAGTCAGGATGCAGAGACCCGTCTTCGATTTCGGGCCAGTACTGGCGAATCGCCGCGTAGAAAGCCTCGGCGCGGTCCGGCGCCACGTCGTAGCTCAGCTCGTCGGTCAATTCGGAATCGGGCCCGAACCGTGCGCGGCCCGTCAAGTCGAGCGTCAGGTGAACGCCCAGGGTCGAGGCGGTCGGCATGGGATAGATCAAGCGCTCAAACGGGGCGCTTCGGTCGAGCGCGAAGTAGTTGCCTTTGACCATGCGTCGGGGCGGGACGGAATCTCGCGGCATGCCGCTCAGGCGCCGGGCCACGTCTTGGGCGCCGACGCCGGCGCTGTTCACCACGACCCGGCAGCTTAGCCGACACGCCTCGCGGCCGCCGATGGCAAGAACGATCCTGTCCTCTTCGACGCGGCCTCCCGTTACCGGGCTCATGAACGCGACCACGGCGCCCCGGCTCTCGGCGTCGCCCTGGAAGCTCAGCATCAGCGCATGGCTGTCGACGATGCCCGATGATGGCGAATGAATTGCGGCGACGGCGCGAAGCGCAGGCTCCATCCGCTTGGTGCCCACACCGCCGATGCGCTCGAGATCGTCGACGCCGTTGGCGCGCCCGCGGGTGAACAGCGCATCAAGTTCGGGGATCTCGTTTGCCGTGGTGGCGACGATCAGTTTGCCGAGGCGGCAATGGGGAATCGCGCGCTCGGCGCAGTACGCATAAAGGGCATGCCGGCCGGCGAGACACAGGCTTGCCTTCAAACTTTCCGCTGGATAGTAAATCCCCGCGTGGATCACTTCGCTATTGCGCGAGCTCGCCCCGGCGCCGATGGTCTGGTCGGCTTCCAGCACGATAACTTCGTGGCCCCTGAGGGCCAATTCGCGGGCGGTCGCGAGGCCAATGACGCCCGCGCCGATGACCGCACAATCGACGGATTCCAATGCTCGTTCGCTTTCTTACCCCGGCGGGCCATCAGTCTGGCGAGGCCGGGCGGCTGCGGTCAAGCGGGCTGTCCGACGGAACGCACGGCTCCGGCCGATCACCGAGAAGTGATCCAGCGCGAGTTGATCCGTTTGCGTGTTCGCGCGCACTCTTTTCGGCATGGACTGGACAAGTTGGTACGAGCGCCTTCGGGCTTGGAGCTTGCGGTGGCGACTAGGGCGAATCGCCGCCGTCGGCATTGTGCTCACGGCGCTCGTGGGAGTCGCGTTCGCCAACCCGAGCTGGTGGAAGCGCGAATGGCAGCGAACCGATTTCACCAAGCACTCGGTTGAGCTTCACGAGATCACCTCGGGCGGACCGTCAAAGGACGGTATTCCGTCGATTGACGCGCCGAGTTTCGTCGCCGTCGCCGACGTCGACGACCTTGGTGAGAACGAGCCCGTTATCGCGGTCTCCATCAACGGCGAAAATCGCGCCTATCCGCTGCGCATCCTGATGTGGCACGAAATCGTCAACGATACCGTAGGCGGAATTCCCATCACGATTACCTATTGCCCGCTTTGCAATTCGTCGATCGTTTTCGATCGCCGCGTGCGGGGGCAGGTGCTCGACTTCGGAACCACCGGCAAGCTCCGGAACTCGGACCTCGTGATGTACGACCGCCAGACGGAAAGCTGGTGGCAGCAGTTCATCGGCGAGGCCATCGTCGGCGAGATGACCGGCGAAAAGTTGACGATGTTCCCGTCACGGGTCGAATCGTTTGCGCGTTACCGAAAACGCTTTCCCGAGAGTAAGGTTCTCGTCCCGAACAACGCGAACATTCGGGATTACGGAACCAACCCTTACGTGGGATATGACGTCCGATCGCGTCCGTATCCCATGTTCACCGGCGATCTGCCGGACGATATCGAGCCCATGGTTCGCGTGATCGCCGTCGAAGGGGAAGCATGGAGCCTGCCTCTCCTGCGCGAAAAGGGAACAATCACTGCCGGCGACCTCATCCTTGGCTGGGAGGAGGGGTTGAACTCGGCGCTCCACTCGAACGTCATCGCCGAAGGCCGCGATGTTGGCAACGTGGTCGTGCAGCGCCGCCGCGGCGACGTTCTCGACGACGTGGTCCACGACGTCACCTTTGCATTTGTCTTCAATGCGTTCTTTCCCGACGGCGTGATCCATCAATAGGCGCAGGGGCACGCGCCCCAACGTGACTGTTCGCCCCGGGTCGTTGCCCACGCGGGCGAAAGGACCGGGCGCCCTCGGCCACTGGCACAGCGATCGCCGACAGAGTACATTTAAGGGACCGGACCGGATGGTGTAATCCGGCCCAACGAATGGATTTTCGCGTGTGTCGAGCAAAGACGGCAAACTTCCGAGCCGACCGTCGGGCACGACGGAGGTCGAGGCGTTCCTCAAGAAACTTGCCGCGACTACGGTGAACAAGGCGGCCGGAAAAAGAGGCCGCCTGATCTTCGCGATGGACGCCACGGCCAGCCGCCAACCGAGTTGGGATCACGCCTCTCGGATCCAGGGTGAGATGTTCTCGGCGACGGCCACCCTTGGCGGGTTGGAAATCCAGCTCGTGTACTACCGCGGGTTCGGAGAGTTCAGGGCGAGCCCGTGGCTTACCGATTCCAACGCCCTGCTCAGGATGATGACGTCGACGTTCTGCCTGGCCGGCGAAACCCAGATTGCGAAGGTGCTCAAGCACGCGGTCAGCGAAACCCGGACGAACCGCGTGAACGCGCTCGTCTTCGTCGGCGACAGCATTGAGGAAGACGTGGACAAACTCGGCGCCATCGCCGGCGAGCTGGGACTGTTGGGCGTGCCCGCGTTCATGTTTCACGAGGGCGACAACCCGCTGGCCGCTTTCGCCTTCCAACAGATTGCGCGGCTGACGAACGGCGCATGCTGCCGGTTCGACGCTAGCAGCGCCAAGGTGTTGCGCGAGCTTTTGGGCGCGGTCGCCGTATTCGCCGCCGGCGGCCGTCCCGCGTTGGAGGATTTGGCCAAGAGGCGGGGCGGAGAGGCGTTGCGAATCGCCCATCAAGTCAGAGGGTCGTGACCGCGTGCTCCCGTACTTCGTTCTCGGGATCGCCTTGCTGGCCGGACTGCTTCTCGTCGCTCGGTGGTTCGCCAGCGCCGAGCCCGCGGTTGTGCTCAGGGTGGCGAGAAGGCTCGTATTCGGCGTCGTCCTTGGGGTTATCGTCTTCCTCGCCGTTACCGGACGGTTGGGATGGGCGTTGATGGCGCTACCGGCCTTGCTGCCGTGGTTTTTTCGATTGCGCGGCGTCGCCCGCACGGCAAAGAATTTTTCGCGCATGGCGTCGGGCGCGTCGACGCGGACGGGCCAGACATCCGAGGTGCAGACCCGCTATTTGCACCTATCGCTTGACCATGACACCGGCGAGATGACGGGCGGAGTCGTGCTGGGGGCGCATCGCGGCCGCCGGATCGAAGAGATGTCGACGGAACAGCTGATCGAGCTTCTGACCGAATGCATGGATGAGGACGAGCAGTCGGCGCAGGTGATCGAGGCTTATCTCGATCGCGTTCATTCCGATTGGCGGACGTTCGCGTCGGCGTCGGCCGAGGCCGGCGGCGGAAAGCGGGCTTCGGCAAACGGTTCCATGAGCCGCGAAGAGGCGTATCAGGTCCTCGGCGTCGAAAAGGGCGCCGACGCTGAGCAGATCAAAGAGGCCTACCATCGCCTGATGGCCGGCACCCATCCCGACCGGGGCGGTTCGACATACCTCGCCGCCAAGATCAACCAGGCCAAGGACCTGCTTCTCGGCGATTGATCGCGAGCGGGTGCATGTGGCAAAACAGGCACGCGCGGCGCCGCTGATCCGTCCGGGACCCTCGGCAAAGACCACGCGAGGCACTTTCATGGTAAAGCCCGTCGTCAAGGCGATATTTCCCGTCGCCGGTCTGGGCACGCGCTTCCTGCCGGCGACCAAGTCCGTTCCGAAGGAAATGCTGCCGGTCGTGGACAAGCCGCTCATCCAGTATGCGCTCGAGGAGGCCCGGGACGCGGGCATCGAGCAGTTCGTCTTCGTCACCGGTCGCGGCAAGAGCGCGCTCGAGGATCACTTCGACCATTCGATCGAGCTTGAGCACGCCCTGCGCGAGCGCGGCAAGGACGCCGAGCTCCGTTCGATCCTCGATTTCCTGCCCCCGCCCGGCGCGCTCGCGTCGGTCCACCAGCACGAGGCTCTGGGTCTGGGGCACGCTGTATGGTGCGCGCACGCGTTGATTGGCGACGAGGCCTTCGCGGTCATCCTGGCCGACGACCTGATCATGGCGGAACCGGGGTGCCTTCGGCAGATGATGGATGTCTACGCCGAGGTGGGCGGCAACGTGGCCGCCGTCGAGGACGTTCCCCGCGAGCACACGAACCGATACGGTATCCTGGACGTGGTGACGGACGACGGCCGCTTGGCGCGGGCCCAGGGGTTGGTCGAAAAGCCGTCTCCGGACGAGGCCCCTTCGACATTGTCGATCATCGGCCGGTACGTTCTTCAACCCGAGATTTTCCGTCACCTCGACCGCCAACAGCGGGGCGCCGGTGGTGAGATTCAGCTGACCGACGCCATGGCCGCAACGATCCCCGACGTCCCGTTTCACGGGTTGCGGTTCGAGGGCCAGAGGTTCGACTGTGGGGCGAAGGCCGGATTCGTTGTCGCCAACGTCGCGTTTGCGCTCGCGCGCCCTGATCTTGCGCCCGCGGTTCGCGAGGCGCTGGATTCGCTATAGCGTCCGCCTGATGACGACAGGAACGCGGCCGGCGCCGGCACGCGGTCCCGAACGAGAGGGGGTTCCATGCGCATCGCGATGATTGGAACGGGATACGTCGGCCTCGTGTCCGGGGCGTGTTTCTCCGAATTCGGGATCGACGTGGTGTGCGTGGACAAGGACGCCGACAAGATCGCGCGCCTGCGCCGCGGCGAGGTGCCCATATTCGAGCCGGGCCTCGACAGCCTTGTCGCCGGCAACGTGGCCGCGGGGCGGCTTTCGTTCTCGGAAGAGCTTGGACCGGCCGTCAGCGCCGCCGACGCCGCGTTCATCGCCGTTGGCACGCCTTCGCGGCGCGGCGACGGTCATGCCGACATCAGCTTCGTTGAAGAGGCTGCCCGCGAGATCGCCGGCGCGCTCAACGGCTATACGGTGGTTGTGACCAAGTCCACGGTACCCGTGGGCACCGGCGACGTGGTCGAATCGATCCTCGGCGGGAGATGTCCGGACGGCGATTTCGAGGTGCTTTCGAACCCCGAGTTCCTGCGCGAAGGATCGGCGATTAACGATTTCATGCGCCCTGACCGGATCGTGATCGGCGGTGCGACGGCGCGCTCCGAGGCGGTTATGCGCGAGGTCTATCGGCCGCTCTATTTGATCGAGACGCCGATGGTGTTCACGTCGCGGCCCACCGCCGAGCTGATCAAATACGCAGCGAATGCGTTTCTGGCGACCAAGGTCACGTTCATCAACGAAATCGCAGATCTGTGCGAGCGCGTGGATGCCGACGTCCAAGACGTGGCCAAGGGTATCGGCCTCGACGGCCGGATCGGCAGCAAGTTCCTGCATGCCGGCCCCGGGTTCGGGGGTTCGTGCTTTCCGAAGGACACGCTCGCTCTGGTGCGCACGGCCGAAGAGGCGGAAAGTCCGCTGCGCATCGTTCGCGAGGTCGTCGAAATCAACGACGCCCGCAAGGCGCGCATGGCGCGCAAGATCATCGACGCCTGCGGCGGCTCGGTCGAAGGCCGGACAATCGCGATCCTTGGCATCGCCTTCAAGCCCAACACCGACGACATGCGCGAAGCGCCAAGCCTCGACATCATTCCCGCGCTTCAGGCGGCCGGTGCCACCGTCCGCGCCTTCGATCCCGAGGCCATGGACGAGGCCAAACCCCTGCTCGACGGCGTCGTTTGGTGCGCCGACGCGTACGACGCCATGAAGGACGCCGATGCGCTCACGATTCTCACCGAATGGAACGAGTTCCGGGCGCTGGACCTCAATCGCGCCAAGGCGATAATGAAGGACGGCGTGATGATCGATCTGCGGAACA
The DNA here is from genome assembly GCA_030746935.1 of Rhodospirillales bacterium. Classification (GTDB taxonomy): domain Bacteria; phylum Pseudomonadota; class Alphaproteobacteria; order Rhodospirillales; family JASLLV01; genus JASLLV01. Next base: position 6,869 of record JASLLV010000069.1, read on the forward strand.
TCTACCGCCCGGAAGAGGTGATGGCGGCGGGATTTACGTACGTGAGCATCGGCCGCCTCGTCGCCGGAGCGCGGCGCGAGCGGGTCCCGGCGCAATGAACGCATGACCGCGGGACACGACCTCGATCCGTCAATTCTCCGCGAATACGACATCCGCGGAATCGTCGGCGAATCCCTGAACGTCGAAGACGTCCGCGCCATCGCCCGCGGCTTCGGAACCATGATCGCCGGCGCCGACGCGGCATTCATCGCCGTCGGCTACGACGGCCGGGTCACATCGCCCGCGCTCGAGGCGGCCCTGGTGGACGGGCTCGCAGCTTGCGGTCATTCGGTGGTGCGGATCGGGCGTGGGCCGACGCCCATGCTCTATTACGCCGCCCACGTGCTGGGGGCGGACGCGGGGCTCATGGTCACCGGATCGCACAATCCGCCCGAATACAACGGCATCAAGATCGTCTCCAAGGGACTGCCGTTTTACGGCGCCGACATCCAGAAGCTCGGCCAGGTGGTCGCGCGCGGCGATTTCGCGGCTGGACAGGGCCGGGTCGAGGACCGGCCCATGGCCGAGGCCTACACCGATCGATTGGTCGAGGGCTATACCGGCACCGGCGCGCTCGCGGTCGCCTGGGACGCCGGAAACGGTGCGACCGGCGACGTGCTGCAGGCGTTGACCGCCCGTCTTCCCGGCCGCCACGTGCTCTTGAACGAAACCATCGACGGCACCTTTCCGGCCCACCACCCGGATCCGACCGTCGAAGCGAACCTGCGACAGCTCAAAGACGCGGTCAGGGACGAGAATTGCGACCTCGGCATCGCCTTCGACGGCGACGGCGACAGGATCGGGGTCATCGATTCGCGTGCACGCGTGCTGTGGGGGGATCAACTGCTCGCCATCCTGGCCCGCGAGGTGCTCGACGCGGTGCCCGGCGCCACCATCATCGCCGACGTCAAGGCGAGCCAGGTTCTGTTCGACGAGATCGCGCGGCTTGGCGGAAAGCCACTGATGTGGCGGACCGGCCATTCCGTCATCAAGTCGAAGATGGTCGAGACGAAGGCCCCGCTCGCCGGCGAGATGAGCGGCCACATATTCTATGCCCACGACTACTACGGCTACGACGACGCGATGTTCGCGGCCGTCCGGCTTCTATCCGACCTCGGCCGGACGGGCGAATCGCTCGCCGAGTTGCGCGACGGCCTGCCTGTGACCGTGAACACGCCCGAGATCCGGTTTCCGTGTCCCGACGCGCTTAAGTGGGCGGTGATCGACGACGTTCGGCGCCGGCTCGAAGACGCCAAGGGAATGACGGTCAACGACATCGACGGTGTGCGCGTCACCTCGGCCGACGGTTGGTGGTTGCTTAGGGCCTCGAACACCCAGCCGGTACTCGTTGCGCGATGCGAATCTGCGGACGAGGACGGACTTCAGCGACTGAAAGACGTGCTGGCCGAGCAACTGAAGCTGAGCGGCATCGAGCCGCCCGCGCTCGACTAGTACCCTAACCGCCGCTCCGGTTGAGCCGGGCCTGGCGGGTGCGGATGGCGTCCGGCCAGCGGCTCTTGATGTAGGCCAGCGCTGCCCAGATCTCGGTATCGCTCAACGCGTCCGCGAATGCCGGCATGTTGCTAAGGAAACCCTTGGGCACCACCGCCGCGCCGCCGCGGCGGGTGTATTCGAAAAGATAGTCGTCCGGATGATGCCAGGTGTGCCCGCTGGCGTCGTGCGGGGGCGCGGGAAACGTCCCGTCCGCATTCCGCCGCCGCTACCCGGCCTGACCTTCGAGGTTGACGCCGTGGCAGACGGCGCAGTTTGCGTCGTAGACTTCCGCACCCCGTGAGACGAGCGCCGGGTCACCGGCGTTGGCGCCCGGCGTCGACGATCCATCCGGCAACAATGCCCAACCGGCGGCGACGGCGATGATGACGATCGAAATGGGGATCAGGAATCTGCGGATGATCGGCACCGCGCCCGGATTGGGCTGGCTGCGAACGCCCGCGCCGGCGCGTCGGCGACGGGCGCCACCGAGACGATTAACAGGCTTGCTTCGCATCGCTATAATCCATACGTAAACCGCCCCAATAAGGCGCTTCAGAACAAGAGGGAATGATGAATCTCAATCTCAGGGATGAGAAGCTCTTTCGCCAACAGTGCTACATCGACGGCGCCTGGACAGGATCCACGACCGGCCGGACGTTCGAGGTCAACAACCCCGCCGACGGCTCGATCTTGGGAACCGTGCCGGAGCTAACGGCGGAAGAAACCCGGAACGCGATCGTGGCCGCCGAGGCCGCTTTTCTCGAATGGGGCCGCAAGCCCGCGAAGGAACGCGCAAGCGTGCTCAGGGCCTGGCTCGATCTGATCCGCGAACACACCGAGGATTTGGCAGCCCTTCTCACGATCGAGCAAGGCAAGCCCCTGGCCGAGTCCACCGGCGAGATCGGAATGGGCTGCGGCATGCTCGAATGGTTCCTCGAAGAGGGTAAGCGCATATACGGCGATACGATCCCGACGCCCGCGAACGACCGGCGCATCGTCGTCATCAAGCAGCCCATCGGCGTCGTCGCGGCGATCACGCCTTGGAATTTTCCCCACGGCATGATCATGCGCAAGTGCTCTCCCGCCTTGGCGGCCGGCTGCACGGTCGTCATCAAACCCGCGAGCATGACCCCCTATTCGGCGCTCGCGCTGGCTGAACTCGCGGATCGCGCCGGAATCCCGAAAGGGGTCGTCAATGTGATTACCGGCGCGGCGTCCGAAGTGGGGGGCGAGCTCACCTCGAATCCGACCGTGCGGAAGCTTTCGTTCACGGGCTCGACCGAAATCGGCAAGGTGCTGATGCGCCAGTGCGCCGACACGGTCAAGAAGCTGTCGCTCGAGCTTGGCGGTAACGCGCCGTTCCTCGTCTTCGACGATGCCGATCTGGACCAGGCGGTGGACGGCGTCATCGCATCCAAGTTCCGCAACTCCGGCCAGACCTGCGTTTGCGCCAACCGCGTGTTTGCGCAAGATTCCGTCTACGACGATTTCCTCTCCCGCTTCGCCCAGGCCGCGTTCGCGCTCAAGGTCGGACCCGGGCTGGAACGCGAGATCAACCAGGGTCCGCTGATCAACGCGGACGGAGTGGAGAAGGTGGAACGCCTGGTCAAGGACGCGGTCGAAAGGGGCGCGCGTATTGTCGTCGGCGGTAAGCGCCACGAGCGGGGCGGTACCTTCTACGAGCCGACGGTTCTCGCCGACGTCACCATGGACATGGACGTTGCGCGCGAAGAGATCTTCGGACCCGTGGCGCCGGTCATCCGGTTCACGAACGAGGATGAGGCGATCCGCTTGGCCAACGACACCGAATACGGCCTAGCGGCATACTTCTATGCGCGCGACATGGGGCGCGTCTGGCGGGTTGCCGAAGGCTTGGAATCCGGCGTCGTCGGGATCAACGTCGGCGTCTCCGCCAGCGAAGTAGCTCCCTTCGGCGGCTGGAAGGAATCCGGTATCGGGCGCGAGGGCTCGAAGTACGGAATCGACGAGTTCGTCGAGATCAAGTACCTCTGCGTCGGCGGCGTCGACCGCTAAGGCGTCGGCGCGTCGCCGGCAGCGGAATCAACCCGAACCAAGGGGCCGGGCGCGCCCGTCCATGGGATAAGGCGTCCGGCCCGGTTCCAATGAAAGAACCGAGGTCACCATGCAACTCAAGGATCAAAGCCTCTTCCGCCAACAGTGCTACATCGACGGCGCCTGGTTCGACGCCGAGTCCGGCAAGACCTTCGAGGTCGACAACCCGGCCGACGGCTCGGTGCTTGGCACGGTTCCCGCAATGGGCGTCGCCGAGACCAGGCGCGCCATCGAGGCCGCCGATCGGGCGTTCCCCGAATGGAGCCGGAGACCGGCTAAGGAACGGAGCGCGATCCTGCGCCGCTGGTTCGAGCTGATGATGGAGAACGTCGACGACCTGGGCGTCCTGATGACTGCCGAGCAGGGCAAGCCGATGGCCGAATCCCGCGGCGAGGTGGCATACGGCGCCTCGTTCATCGAGTGGTACGCAGAAGAGGGCAAGCGTATTTACGGCGACACCATTCCGACGCCGGCGAACGACCGCCGGATCATGGTGCTCAAACAGCCCGTAGGCGTGGTCGCCGCGATCACGCCGTGGAACTTCCCCAACGCCATGATCACGCGCAAATGCGGGCCCGCGCTCGCGACCGGATGCACGGTGGTGGCGAAGCCGGCGAGCGCCACACCCTATTCCGCACTCGCATTGGCCGAACTCGCCGAGCGGGCCGGCTTTCCGACCGGGGTCTTCAATGTGATCACGGGTCCCTCGGGTGCCGTCGGCGGCGAGCTCACCTCGAACCCGGCGGTGCGAAAAATGACCTTCACCGGTTCTACCGAGGTCGGCAAGGAGCTGATGGCCCAATGCGCCGGTACGGTGAAGAAGGTGTCACTCGAACTCGGGGGCAACGCGCCGTTCACGGTCTTCGACGACGCCGAGTTGGATGCCGCGGTCGATGGCGCGATCGCGTCCAAGTTCCGCAACACCGGTCAGACTTGCGTTTGCGCGAACCGCATCTATGCGCAGGATTCGGTCTATGACGATTTCGTCGGAAGGCTGGGCCAGGCGGCTTCGGGGCTGCGCGTCGGTCCGGGTCTCGAGGGCGAGACCGACCAGGGGCCGCTGATCAATGCTGAAGGAATAGAGAAGGTCGAGCGGCTGGTCGCCGACGCCCTCGAGCGCGGTGCGCGCGTCGTCGTCGGCGGCAAGCGCCACGACCTCGGCGGCAACTTTTACGAGCCGACCGTGCTGGCCGACGTCACTGACGACATGGACGTGGCCCGCGAGGAGATCTTCGGCCCCGTGGCGCCGGTTCTGCGCTTCAAGACCGAAGACGTGGCGATCCGGATCGCCAACGATACGCCCTTCGGGCTCGCGTCGTACTTTTACGCCCGCGACATGGGCCGCATCTGGCGGGTCTCGGAGGCGCTGGAATACGGCATCGTCAGCGTGAACACCGGCATCTTCTCGACCGAGGTGGCGCCGTTCGGTGGCTGGAAGGAATCCGGCACCGGCCGTGAAGGGTCCAAGTACGGAATCGACGATTTCGTCGAGATCAAGTACCTCTGCGTCGGCGGTATCGACCGGTAGTCGCCGAAGGAATTGACGGCCACCGATGCTGGAGGCGCGCCTTCGAGCCCGACCATGGCTAAGTTCGACTACGACCTCCTCACCATAGGCGCCGGCTCGGGTGGCGTTCGCGCGTCGCGCATGTCGGCCGAGTTTGGCGCCCGGGTCGCGGTCTGCGAGAACAGCCGGGTCGGCGGAACCTGCGTCATTCGCGGCTGCATTCCGAAGAAGCTTCTCGTCTACGGTGCCCATTTCGCAGACGAATTCGCCGATTCGGCGGGTTATGGCTGGACGATTCCGACGGCCGAATTCGACTGGGGCCGGCTGGTGGAGGCCAAGAACCGCGAGATCGACCGCCTGAACGGCGTCTACATCCGCATCTTGCGCGAGAACGGCGTCGAGATCATCGAAGAGCACGCCCGCCTCGTCGATCCTCACACCATCGAAGCCGGCGGGCGAACGCTTACGGCCGAGACAATTTTGATTGCCGTGGGCGCCCGGCCTGGGGTTCCCGACATCCCCGGCCGGGAATACGTGATTACCTCCGACGAGGCGTTCGATCTCGAGAGCTTGCCCAAGCGCGTCGTGATCGTCGGCGGTGGTTACATCGGCGTCGAGTTCGCGGGTATCTTCAACGGCGTCGGCGCCGAGGTCACCGAGATCGTGCGCGCCGACACCATCCTTCGCGGCTTCGATCAGGACGTGCGCCTCGCGCTCGCCGATGGGATGGCGAAGCGCGGCATCACCATCCGAAGCGAGTGCGTGGTCCGCGGAATCGAAAAAGTTAACGGGGCTTTGAGCCTGCGTCTCGCCCACGGAGAGGTGCTTGATACGGACCTGGTCATGTACGCGACCGGGCGCGCGCCCCGGACCGAAGGCTTGGGTCTCGAGGCGGCCGGCGTGGGCGTCAACGAATCGGGGTCGGTCGCTGTCGACAAGTACTCGCGAACGTCGGTTCCCAGCGTCTTCGCAATCGGCGACGTGACCGACCGGGTCATGCTGACCCCGGTCGCCATCGCCGAGGGCGCGGCATTCGCCGAAACCGTCTTCAACGACAACCCGCGGGCCATGCATTACGGCGACATTCCGACAGCGGTCTTCAGCCAACCGCCCTTGGCGTCGGTCGGTCTCACCGAGGACGAGGCCCGTGCCCGCCATACCGAGATCGACGTCTATATGTCGCGGTACAGGCCGCTGAAGCACACCCTTTCGGGGCGCGACGAATCGACGGTCGTCAAGCTCGTCGTTCACGCACGATCCGATCGCGTCGTGGGATGCCATATGCTCGACATGGACGCGCCCGAGATCATCCAGGGCCTCGCTATCGCCATGACATGCGGCGCCACCAAGGCGCAGTTCGACGCGACCATCGGTATCCACCCGAGCGCCGCGGAGGAGTTCGTGACGCTCCGCGAGAAGCGGCCCCAGCATCCCGCGCGCGCCGTTCGCTAAGCGGGTTGGCGATGACGCTTGCCGTCGATTTCTACTACTCGTTTCGCAGCCCGTACTCGTACCTGGCGGTCGCACGCATGGTCCGGCTAGCGGCCGACCATGATGTGGATGTGCGTTTGCGCGCCGTCTATCCGCTGGCGGTCCGCAGGCCCGAGTTGGTGGAACGCAACATTCGATTGGGAGGTGGCGGCGGCGGCGTCGCCGATGTCGCGTTTTCGCCCTACATAGTCCGCGACGCGCCCCGCGTCGCCGAATTCCACGGCATTCCCTTTGCCTGGCCTCGTCCTGATCCCATCGTCA
>JASLLV010000006.1 GCA_030746935.1 Rhodospirillales bacterium
CGCTAATGGTACACTGTGTGTCAACCTTTGTGGTAATGATTTGCCACCAGCTATCTTTGGTGAATATGCCTTTAGCCGGCACTGGTATGCGACCCCCCTCGACGCGGGCCCGTGCTTGCTTCATTCTTGCGCCCGGCATTCGGCTAGGTGCGTCCCCGATGGAAAGCGCGATGAACGAGGCAAGCCTCACGAATTCCCGAATCGAGGCGGCGTATCGGGCGACAACGCCGAAATCGGCGGCATTATTCGCCGAGGCCAAGGAAGTGCTTCCCGGCGGCCTCGTCCACGATTCGCGGCAGATGCACCCCTATCCGTTCTATTGCGAGCGCGCCTCGGGTCCGCTGAAGTGGGACGTGGACGGCAACGAATACGTGGACTACTACGGCGGCCACGGCGCGTTGCTGCTCGGCCATTGTCACCCAGACGTGATGGAAGCCGTCCGCCGCCAACTCGAGCGCGGCACACATTTCGCGGCCTGTACCGAGCTCGAAGTGCGCTGGAGCCAGCTGATCCGGGAGTTGATGCCGAGCGTAGAAAAGGTTCGTTTCACGGCGTCTGGCACCGAGGCCAGCCACATGGCGATCCGTCTGGCGCGGGCGCATTCGGGCCGGCGCAAGATCGTCCGTTTCATCGGCCACTTTCACGGCTGGCACGATCACGTCGCCTTCGGCGTGCGCTCGCACCTCGACGGCTCGCCGACCCCGGGCGTGCTCGAGGCGGTGGCGGACGCGGTCGTCCTCGTTCCGCCCAACGCGCTGGACCAGCTCGAGGCCGTGCTCGCCGAAGACGACGACGTGGCCGCGGTCATGATCGAGACCATCGGCGTTCACACCGGCTCCGTGCCGACGCCGGCGGACGTGCTCGAGAGGCTGCGCGCGCTGACCGCGAAGGCCGGCGTCCTGTTGATCTTCGACGAGGTGGTCACCGGCTTCCGGGTTTCACCCGGCGGCGCCCAGGGGCTATACGGCGTCACCCCGGACTTGACGCTCCTGGGCAAGATCGTCGCCGGCGGATTTCCCGGCGGCGCGGTGGCAGGGCGCACCGACATCCTCGAATGGCTCGATTCCGACGCCGCCGCCCGCTCAGGGCGCGAGAAGATCGCTCACCAGGGCACCTTCAACGCCAACCCGGTCTCGGCGGCGGCCGGTATCGCGGCCCTCGAGATCGTCCGCGATACCGACGCCTGTGCGCGGGCCGCCGCAACGGCAGGCGCGATCCGGGCGGGGTTGAACCAAGTGCTCGAGGACGAAGGAATCCCGTGGGCCGTCTATGGCGATACGTCGGTCTTTCATATCTTCACCAACCCCGATGGCCTCGCCTTGCGCCCGACCCAATTCGACGCGAGCGCGCTTCCGCCCTCGGCGTTCGCTCACGATTCGCGCGCCGACATGCTCGCCAAGCTCAAGCTCGCGATGGTGGTCAACGGTGTCGACTTGCAGGGATGGCGGGGCGGAATCGTGTCGGCGACGCACGGCGAAGCCGAGGTCGAGCGAACCATCGAAGCCTGGCGAATAAGCCTGCGGGCGCTGAAGGACGAGGGCGATCTCTAGGGCCGATCCACGCGACCGCGGCGATCCGCTCCCGGCCTGATCCGGGCTTGCGAGGCGGGTACAGCCCGGTCCGTCTACGACGCCGCCGCAGAGCGGCGCACAGCAAACCGGGCGGGCGAGAACGGGGCTATGTCGAAGGGCGCGCCTTTGCCCTGGACGATGGCGGCGACGGCCCGCCCTATGAGCGGCGCAAGGGTATATCCGGAATGCGCGCTGACGGCGACGATGAAGCCGGGCGCGTCCGCGGCTTCGCCGAGGATGGCCTTGCCGTCGGTGGAAATGCTGGGGCCCGCCCAGGTGCGCAAGAGCCGAAGCCCACAGATCGCCGGAACGATCCGTTGCGCCACCCACAGACCACCTTCGATGCTCGCACGTAGCACCGAGGCGTCTGCGCCGTCGGGGTTCGCGCGCGCCGGCCAGCCGCCGCCGATCAGGAGATTGCCGCGCGCCGCCTGCTTAAGCGTCAACATGGCGCCTGCGTGTTGGACCAAGTGGGGAACGACGGACTCTGTTGGCTCGCTCACGCTCATGTGCAGCGGCTTGCCCCGGACCGGGATGTCGAGCCCCGCCATCGCCGCGACGGCCGCCGCCTGCGCGCCGCAGGCGTTCACGACCTTGGCCGCACGGATCGGCCCGGCCGTTGTGCGCGCGGTGAACCCGCCTCTTTCGATCGTGAGCGCGAGAAGCTCGGTATGGTTGCGGAACCGGGCCCCATCCGCCTTGGCGGCGCGAACGATTGCCGGGGTCGCGGCGGCCGGATTGACTTTACCCTCGGCGGCGCAGAACTCGGCCGCGATGACGCGTTCGGAGAGATACGGCGCGATCGCTCGAACCTCGCCGCCATCCAACAGCTGGACGTCGAGCCCACATGCGCGCTCGCGCGCCATCTTGGCCTCGAGAAGGCGCACCTGGTCATCGGTCTCGGCGACCATCAGTCCGCCGGACGCGCGGTATTCGATGTCGTCCTCGAGCTCTTCGGCGAGGACACGCCAGGCGACGACCGCGTCAGGGTTCAGCGCAATCATGCTCTCAAAGGCCGCTTGCTTGGCCGGGTCGGTGTCGCGGGCCATGCTCGACTGGATCTGGACATGCAGGCTACCGGCGTTCATGCCCGAGGCCTGGGCGTTGAGCTCGCCGCGCTCGATCACGATGCACTCGACCCCGGCTCGGGCCAGGAAAGAGGCGGCGCAGCACCCCATGACGCCGCCGCCGACCACCAGAACGTCGGTCTCGAGTCCTGCGCTTCCGGTCATTTTCGTCTCACGACCACGGATCGGTCCCGCTTTGGTGAAAGACGAGGCTCGCGCCGAGCGCGGCGTCGCCCGAGACGATAAGGCGGCCGTCGTCGGTATCGAGATGGTCGACGCCGCGCGCCTTCAAGAGCCGCCGCGTCGCCGCGATCTCGGAGACCGCGAAGGCAGCGGCGGCGACGAAAGGAAGCGCTGGGACCGTGGCCTCGGGAAGCGCGTCCGAAAGCTGCGCGGGCGTGACGAAATCGACGCGCCCTCGATCGAGATCGAGTGTGCGCGCGCGCGCGCCGCCATCCCGTCCAGTCACGCGGCCGAAGCGGGCCCGGGATTCGCCGACATCCTCGGCGCAGACGAGGGCGCCGGTAAGCGCCTGGGTCCCGTTCTCGTGATCGAGGAAGCGGGGCTGCCAGACGAGCGCGGGCGTGTGGTGGGTGACGAGCTGGATGCGACCTTCGGGCATGGTCGCGGGCGGAACCCGGAGCACGTCGAAGCGCGCACTCGCCTCGCCGTCGGGCGTCGGCACCGTTCGGCGCAGCCGGACCAGGGATACGGGATCGAACCCGGCGTCGTTCAGGCGGGCGCGGTGGGCCGGGCTATCGGCGACGGAAAATGCGATCAGATGGAGGCCGGGATGGCGCTCGAGCCGATCGGCGAGTTGACGCGCGAGCGGTGTGTCCTCACCGGTGGGGCCGAGCACCTCGAGATAGCCGGCGCGGAACATCGCGCAAATATTCGCGGTGCCGCTCGGCGCCGGCGCGCCTTCGGTCGAAGGCGCGTTCCCGTGTTTTGCGAACGGCGTCGACGCGAAGCCAAGGCGCCCGAGGGACTCGGCGACGGGGGGGAGGTCGGGAACGAATATGCCCAAGTGGTCGAGGTAGACCTGTTCGGCCTCGGGCACCAACGGGGGCTCGGGGGTGCGCGCCATTCCGTCTTCACGCGCGGGCGCCGGACAATTCCATCAGATGTGCCGGAACTCGGAACCGCGCCATCACGTCCGTCAGCCGCTCGCGCTCGGTGGTGACCTCGGCGTTCGAGCCTGTGACCATCACCGTCGCCGGCCGGCATTCGGCGTTGAAGTTCAGCGACACGCACTCGCAATACGCGCCCGTATCGAGGGACGCGAGCAAATCGCCACGCGCGATCGCCGGCAATTCGCGGCCGGCGCCGAGGATGTCCGGGATGCAAAGCCCGCCGACCACGTCCACGGTTTCCGTGCACGGCGCCGACGCCCTGTCGGCGGCGACGATGTGGTTGTAGACGGTGGTCATGGCCCGCGGCAGGTGATTCGAGCTCAAGTCCACGTGGACCCAGGTCTTTCCGTACTCGGGCTGGGTCTTGATGGCGCCGACGCGCCCCAGCGCGATCCCGCACGTGCCAGCGATGGCGCGCCCGGGCTCGATGCGAAGCCCGGGAAGTGGCAAGCCGTGCGCTTCGCACGCCTCGATGATCGCCGGGCAGACGGCGGCAGCGAAATCCTCGAAACTGGGCGTGTTCTCGTCGTCGAGGCCGAATGGCCCGGTCTTCTCGGGCCGCCCGTAGGCCCAGCCGCCGCCGATGTCGATGGTGGGCGGCGCCCAGCCGGTGTCGCCGTGAAGCCGGGCGCACCAATCGATCATCTCGCGCGCCATCACTGCGAAGTCGTCGGCATTGTTGTCCATCCGGCTCAGGTGGTAGCTGATCTCCCGCAGGCGCAAGGATTCGATTCCCTGGATGCGCTTCACCATCGCCACCGTCTGCGGGTACGTCATGCCCCATTTGCAGGCGTGCGACTGCTCCGCCATGCTGCCCTCGCCGTGCATCGGAATGCCGAAGCGGTTCTCGAGCGGCTTCAACTCGAGCTTGGTTCGGATGCCCACTTCGGCGACGCGCCCGCATTCCAGCGCTACCGCGGCGACCATCTCCACCTCGTCATCGGAATCGAGATTGATGCAGACCCCGTTCTCGACGGCGATCGCGATCTCGGCCGGCGACTTGTTCGAGCCATTGAGGACGAGCTTGGAGCCCGGCGTGCCACACAGCAAGGCGAAGTACATTTCGCCGACCCCGAATGCGTCACCGCCCGCACCCTCTTGGGTCATGATGTGGCGGACCGCAAGTGCGTTGTTGGCCTTGTTGGCATAGAGCACCTCGACGTCCGGATAGTGCGCCCCAAACGCGTCGAGAAAGCGGCGGGCGTTGTGACGGAACTGGCCCTCGCTCAGCACGTAAAGCGGGGTTCCGAAGGTCTCGGCCAACTCGACGCAATCGCGCCCGTCGACCCACAGATGGCCGTCGTCGGCGACGCCGATGAAGTCGGAGAAATGCCTCTTGAACTTGGGGTACGCGAGCGCGACGCGCCCGGGTTCCGACGCTGCGGCCATGACCGGCCCTCCCTTCTTATTTGAATGCGCGATCGCGGGAGCTATTGCGCGGCAGCCTCCTTGCCGGCCATGAGGCCGAGGTCGACGAGGCCTTGACGGAGCTCAGCCAGATGCGGCTCCGCGAGCGGGCGGAGCGGAAGCCTGGGAACCCCACCCGAGAGCCCGAACATCGCCATGATCGCCTTGACCGAGCAGTACATGTTGCGATCCCGGGCTATGGTGAGGTCGCGAAGCGCGATCGCCGTGCGGTTCAGCGCCCGCGCGCGCTCGATATCGCCCTTCGTATACGCGGTGTGGATCTCGGCCAGCCCGCTGGCCCAGAAGTTCGGATTGGTCTCGATCGCACCCGCGGCGCCGATCAAGCGGCCGGCGAGCGAGAAACCGAACACCCGAAGGCGGTCGCCGGCAACGTCAAGCGTCCGGGTGTAGTTGGTGAAGTCCATCGAGCTTTCCTTGATCGCCACCACGTTGTCGATGTCGGCGAGCCTATCGACCAACTCAGGCACCAAGGCGTTCACGGCATTGCCGGGGATGTTGTAGAGCAGGATCGGGATGTCGACGGCGTCCGAGACGGCCTGATAGTGGGCGACGATGTCGTCCGTACTCGGCTTGACGAAGAAGGGTGGCAGCACCATGACGCCTGCGCAGCCCGCGCCCTTGGCTGCTTCGGTCAGCGCGATCACGTCCGGGGTGCGGATGGCGCCAGTGCCGCCAATCACCGGTACCTGGCCGCCCGCCGCCTCGACGCACACCTTGATCACGCGATTGCGCTCGTCGTCCGTCAGCGCCCAGAACTCGCCGGTGCACCCGGCGGCGACGATGCCGCTCACGCCTTCGGCGATGCACCAGCCCACGTGCGTGCGTAACGCGTCCTCGTCGATCGCGCCGGCCGCGTCGAACGGCGTGACGATGGCGACCCAAAGGTCCTTCCAGGCGACCGAGTTCTTGTCCATGGGATCCTCCTCCGGAATTAGGTGAGCGGAACCAGTATGGGCGCTTGCCCGGCGCTTGACAAACCGGTTCGGGGTGGCGCGTCCGGCTCCTTTCGCCGGTGCGTTGACAAGGACGCGTACGGCCGCGACACTTCGCTCCCGCCCCGCCCTTTGTGCCGCGGCCCGCGTGCCTTTGAACCCCGCCCACCATGAACTTTAGATCTGAGGCCCGGGCCGCGGTCCCGACGATGGGCATCCTTTTGCTCGTGGGCCTGACGATGGTCTGGGGCGTCAACTGGCCGGTGATGAAGATCTCGCTGAACGAGATCCCACCGTGGACGTTCCGCGCCATGACGACACCGGCGGGCGGCCTCGTGCTTCTGATCTGCGCTCGTGCAACCGGCCACTCGCTCGCGGTGCCGCGAAGGCTGTGGGGCGCGATGCTTGTCGTCGCGCTCTTCAACTTCGCGATCCTGCCCCTGCTTTCGTCCTACGGTCTCAGCTTGCTGACCGCGGGGCGGGCGGCCATCCTCGTCTTCACCATGCCCATCTGGGCCTCGGTGTTCGCGGTCTTCCTCCTCGGCGAGGCGATGACGGCGAGGCGCGTTGCCGCCTTGGTCGCCGGCACCTTGGGGATCGCGACGCTCATGTGGGGGGAACTCGGCTCGTTCGGGGCGACGCCCAAGGGCGCCGCCTTGATGCTGGCAGCCGCTCTCTCGTGGGGGCTGGGAACCGTGCTTTTGAAGCGGATCGACTGGTCGATCCCCACCGTGACGCTGACCGGCTGGCAACTGATGATCGGCGGCGTGCCGCTGATCGTCGGCAGCCTCGCGGTCGAGATCCCGGCCTGGCAGCCGGCGTCGCACGCCGCCTGGGCGGGCGTCGTCTACAACGTCTTCGCGGTGATCGGCCTCGGCATGTATCTTTGGGTCCGCGCCGTCCGTCTGTTGCCCGCGGGCGTGTCCGCGCTCGGCACCTTGATGATCCCGGTGATCGGCGTGATCTCGGGCGCGCTCTGGCTCGGCGAGCCCTTGGGCTGGCGCGAGGCCGGCGGTCTCGTCTTCATCCTGGCGGCGCTTTGGCTGACGCTTTTCGGAAAGCGTGGGGACTCGCCTGAGCGATCATGATCGTCTTTATCGCAACCGAGTGATTCCGCCATGCCGCCGTCGCTCACGGTTCGCGCCGAGACCTGGCCGCTTAAAGGCGCGTTCGCGATATCGCGAGCCGCCAAGACGGCCGTCCAAGTGGTCGTCGCCGAGATCGCCGACGGCCATATCGTGGGGCGCGGCGAGGCGGTGCCCTATCCGCGCTACGCGGAAACGGTGGCGGGCGTGGTCGCGGCGATCGAAGCACAGGCCGTCGCCGTCGCCGCCGGGATGGACCGCGCAGGCCTCGCGTCCGCACTTCCGGCGGGTGCGGCGCGTTGTGCGCTGGACTGCGCGCTCTGGGATCTGGCGGCCAAACGCGAAGGAGCGCGTGCCTGGACGCTCGCCGGTGTGTCCGAGACCCAACCGTCGCCGACCTTCGATACCCTTTCTTTGGACGCACCCGAGGCCATGGGCCGGGCAGCGGCGGCGCTTCGCGACTGGGGCGCGCTCAAGGTCAAACTCGGAAGCGCCTCGGTCGTCGAGTCCATGCGCGCCGTTCGCAAAGCGGCGCCCGCGGCGCGCCTGATCGTCGATCCCAACGAAGCCTGGACCATCGAGGATTTGCGCGCCCACTCAGGCGCGCTCGCCGATCTCGGCGTCGAGATGATCGAGCAGCCCTTGTCCGCGGACGCCGACGAGGCGCTTTCCGGGTTCGCCTCGCCGGTCCCGTTGTGCGCCGACGAATCGTGCCATACCGCCCGGGACTTGAGCGCGCTTGCCGGGCGCTACGACTTGGTCAGCATCAAGCTCAACAAGACGGGCGGGCTCACCGAGGCGCTCCGTCTCGCCGATGCCGCGCGGGCCGCCGGTTTCGGGATCATGGTGAGCTGCATGGTCTCAACCTCGCTGGCGCTGGCGCCGGCGATGCTGCTGGCCGAGGGTGCTGCCATCGTCGATCTCGACGGACCGCGCTGGCTCACCCGCGACCGCGACCACGGCCTTTTCTACGAAGGCGGCCGGGTGCATCCGCCCACGCCGGAGCTTTGGGGGTAGGGGGCGGCGCCGGTATTTCGCGGGGCGGGCAAAACCGCGGCGCCGGTCAATCCGATGACGCCGGTAAGCTCCGATACCACGCGGCGACGGCGCGCCCCACATGGTCGGGCGAGTCCTCGGGCACGTAGTGCTTGCCGGGGACGTCGACCTCGCGCTGGTTGGGCCACGACCGGCACGCCGCCAGCGCCTTGCCGGTGAGGATGGCGCCGGGCTCGGCCCGGACGAGGAGCTTGGGGACGCTTGCCCCGGCGAGCCAGCGGGCGTTGGCGTCGACGATCTCGGCCACGTCCGCCGGCGCGCCGTCGATGGGCAGCTCGCGCGGCCAGACGAGCGTCGGCCGCCGGGCCTCGCCGGGCTCCACGTAGGGGCGGCGGTAGGCCGCGAGATCGGCCTCACTCAGCGGATTCATCAGGGCGTTCGGCAACATGTCTTCGAGAAAGAAGTTCTCCTCCAACACCATTCTCTCGCCCTCGGGCGAGCGCAGGCGCTCGATCCTTGGCCGTGCTTCGGGCCGCCAGTCGGACCACTCGAAGGCGCGGACGATGGTCTCCATGTACGCGATGCCCCTGAGTGCGTCTGCGTGTCGGCGTGCCCAGTCGAAGCCCAGCGGTCCGCCTCAGTCGTGCAGGACCAGGGTGGCCGACCGCGCGAAGCCGATCGCGTCGAGAAACCCGTCGAGAAACCGTAAGTGCTCCACCAGTCGGTAGCGGCCGGGTCCCGAATCGGCCAGCTTGTCCGAATTCCCCATGCCGATCAGGTCGGGGGCGACGCATCGTCCCGGCTCCGCCAGGTGCGGGATCACGTTGCGCCAAAGGTGCGAGGACGTAGGGTTGCCGTGCAGGAGCACGATCGGATCGCCGGCCCCGGCCTCGAGATAGGCCATGGCAAGCCCCTCGACGATTACGGATTTTCTCTCGATCGCCGGCGTCCCTGCCATCGCGTCCGAAGGGCGTTGCGTCAGCGGGATTTGGCCGCACGCGATTTCGGTCGCGGCTTCCTTTGCGCCCGAAGCGTCCGCGTCCGGTGCGCGTCCACGGCGCCCTCGGGCGTCATCACGACGGCGTAATCGCGCTTGGCGGCGGCGCGCGAGACCACGCCATTGGCCACGTCGTCTGCGACGCGTTCCGGCGCCCGACCAAGGGGATCACCGAGCCCGCCGCCGCCCGGGATATCGAGAACCAGTCGGTCGCCCGCCGCGATCGCTTGGCGGCCCTTGCCGCGAAGGGTCGCGCCGGCGGTCGTCGAAACCCGGCCCGCACCACCTTTATGGCCGCCGCGGCGGCCGCGGGCCGGGTGCGCGATACGGTCGAACATCGCCGACAGCACGAACGGCGCGCCGTCGGCGTGGCCGATCTCCATCACCTGGCCCGTGCCGCCCCGCATCTCGCCGGCGCCGCCGGAATCGCATACGTATTCCTTGCGCCAAATCACGATGGGCGCGACGGTCTCGTTGACCTCGGCCGGCGTGCTGCGCACCCCGGACGGAAACGCCGTCGCCGACATCCCGTCCTTTCCCGGGCGTGCGCCGGTGCCGCCGGTATGGAAAAGCGCCACGGTGAAAGGTCGCGAATCCTTGGCGCCCGCGTCGCCCGAAATCCCGTGCCCGCCCATCAGGATCGGAACCCAGAGGCACGACGCCCCTTCCGCCGGGACCGCACCCCCGAGCGCCTGATCGAGGCACCCCAAGACCACGTCGGGAAGCATCTGGCCGATCACGTGGCGGGCGGCGACCGCCGACGGGTGCGGCGCATTCAGGATCGTACCTTCGGGCGCCGTGACCCGCACCGGCGCCAACGAGCCCGCGTTGTTGGGGATCCGCGCGCCGACGACGCAGCGCACACCGAACGAGGCGTAGGCCTGGGTGTAGGTGATGGGTACGTTGATCCCGTAGCCCGAGACCCCGGACGTGCCGGCGAAGTCGATGTCGATATGATCGCCCGCCACCGTCATGGCGGCGACCAGATCGACGTCGCTATCGTAGCCGTCGATGCGCATGCGGTTCTGGTACGTCCCGGGCGGCACCTTCCGGATCTCATCGATCATTGCGGCCCGCGATTGGGCGATGATGGAATCCGCGAGGCGGTCCAGCGAATCGAGCTCGAACTCCGCCATCATCTCGACCAGGCGCTTGCAACCCATGTCGTTGCAGGCGGCCAGCGAGTACAAGTCCCCTTCCACCTGCACCGGCTCGCGCACGTTGGCGGCGACGATGTCCAGGAGCGTCCGGTTGATCACGCCACCCTCGGCGAGCGGCATGATCGGGACGTTGAGCCCTTCTTCGAACACCTGGCGACCGTCGGGGCCGAAGCCCACGCCGCCGATGTCGACGACGTGACAGGTGGCGGCCAACAGCGCCACGACGCGACCCTTGTGGAAGGCCGGCGTCACCACCGTGAAGTCGTTCAGGTGCCCGGTCCCGAGCCACGGGTCGTTGGTGAGGTACACGTCGCCTTCGTTCATGGTCGAGGGCGGAAACTTGGCGCGGAAGTGGTTGACCGACGCCGCCATGGCGTTGACGTGGCCAGGCGTTCCGGTCACCGCCTGGGCCAGCATCCGGCCGCCTAAGTCGAAGACCCCGGCCGACAGGTCGCCGCACTCGCGGACCGCGGTCGAGAACGCGGTCCGGACCAGGGTCTGGGCCTGCTCCTCGACCACCGCGATCAGGCGGTTCCACATAAGCTGAGTGTGGATCAGCTCTAAATCCGAGTTCCGTTTCATGGCTCAGCGGCCTCCTTGCGTCGCCATCTTCCGCGTCAGAACAATGTAGCCGAGCGCGTTGATCTGCGCATTGAAAGAGGCGGGCACCACGGTGGTCGTCTGGTCTTCGGCGATCAGCGCCGGGCCGCGAATTCGCGCACCGGGCTTCAAGTCCTCGCGCCAAAAGACCGGCGCGTCTGCGTAATCGGCGCGGCTCGCCTCGAACAAAGGGCGCACGCTCCGGGCTTCCGGGTTCTTGCGACGAGCCCGCGCCCGGCCCACCGGCGCTCGCTCGGGCACGATCGAGCGGATGGTCAACGTCCAGCTCAGCGCCGCGACGTCGAGGCCGGGAATGGTGCGCCCGCAAAGGGTCTCGTAGGTCTCGTCGAAGGCGCGGCGCAGCGTCGCCACGTCGTCGACGCGAAGTTTTCGCACCGGCAGCGCGACCTCGATCTCGTGGCCTTGGCCGATATAGCGCATGTAGGCGGACCGCGATTCGTCCAACGCGCCGCGTGGCGCCGCCTGGCGGACCACGTGAAGCGCTTCGGCATGCATCTCGCGATGGAGGGCGTTGACCGGCGCGGCCGCGAATTCCGAAAGCCGCAAGTGGCGGCTGCGCACCACCTCGTAGGACACCGGGGCGCGCAGGAAACCGATCGCGGCACCGACGCCGGCGCCGGTGGGCACGACAATCGTGTCGATCCCGAGCTTGTCGGCGAGGCGCGGCGCATGCAGCGGCGCCGCACCCCCGTAAGCCACCAACGCCCGGCCCGCGGCCGAGCGGCCCCACTCGATGGCGTGTACCCGGGCCGCGTTGGCCATGTTTTCGTCCACCACCTCGCTGACGGCGAAGGCGGCAAGCGGCTCGGAAAGGTTCAGCGACGCCCCGATTGTGCCGGCGAGCGCCGCGCCCGCGCGTTCGGGCGCCAGCTTGACCGCGCCGCCGGCAAAGCGCGCCGTGTCCAGCCGCCCGAGCACCAGATCGGCGTCGGTCACCGTCGCGAGCTCGCCGCCGCGATCGTAACAAGCCGGCCCCGGCTCGGCGCCCGCGCTTTCGGGCCCCACGGCCACGCGCCGAAGCGTGTCCACGTCGGCGATAGACCCGCCGCCGGCGCCGATCTCGACCATCTCGATCGCCGGGATGCGAAGCGGCAGGCCGCTTCCCTTTAAGAACCGGTAGACCCGGCCCACTTCGAAGGCGCGCGTGGTCAAGGGCTCGGCGCCGTCGATCAGGCAGACCTTGGCCGTGGTGCCGCCCATGTCGAACGAGAGGACGCGTGCCAGCCCGCATTCGGCGGCGATCTGGCCAGCCAGGATCGCGCCGCCGGCCGGTCCCGATTCGACGAGGCGAACGGGAAAGCGCATAGCGGTCTCGAGGGTCGCCAGCCCGCCCGACGACGTCATCAGCAGGAACGGCGCCTTGATTCCGATGGTGCGCAGTTTCACGTCCAGCGCTTTCAGATACCTCGCCATCAGGGGCTGGACGTAGGCGTTGGCGCAGGTGGTGGACTGACGCTCGTACTCGCGGATCTCGGGGCAGACGGCGGACGCAAGCGAGATGTTCAAATTGGGGTAAGCGGCGGCGATGATCTCGGCGATCCGGCGCTCGTGGCGGTCGTCCACGTAGGCGTGGATCAGGCCGATGGCGACGCTCTCGATCCCTTCCGCTTTGATGCCAGGAACGAGCGCCGCGACCGAATCCTCGTCGAGCGGAATCAGGACCCGGCCCTGGGCGTCGAGGCGCTCGCGCACCGGCCAGCGGAGCCTTCGCGGCACCAGCGGGGCGGGGCGGTCGATCAGGATATCGTACTGCTCGAAGCGGTTCTCGTGCGCCATCTCCAAGGAATCGCGGAACCCCTCGGTCACGATCAGCGCGGTTTTTGCGCCTTTGCGCTCGATCAGCGCGTTGGTCGCCAGCGTCGTCCCGTGGACGACAAGCTCGATCCGTTCGGGGGCGAGACTGGCGCTGGCGAGCACCTTGTCGATCCCCTCAAGGACGCCGCGCTCGGGTGCCTGCGCCGTGGTCAGCACCTTGGCGGTGGTCAGGCGCTCGCCGACCGCCGCCACCACGTCGGTAAAGGTGCCGCCGATGTCGACGGCGAGGCGGACGGATTCCTTTTTTTCTGCCAAGGCTGCCCTCGCTGGGACGCAGGTATCAGGCGGGCGGGATGGGACGGCGCCGGGGGCTAGAGCGGATCGCGCTCAAGCGATCCCGACCGACCGCGATCTGGGCTAATCGATGGTGAGCACGATCTTTCCGAAGTTCTCATTCCTCTCCAGCATGGCGTGCGCCTCGCTCACCTGCTCGAGCGGGAAGGTGGCGTGCACGATCGGCTTGATGGCGCCGCTTTCGAGCGCCGGCAGCCATCGGGCGCGGAACCGCTTGATGAGCGCGCGCTTCTCGTTCACGGACTGGGCACGGAGCGTGAAGCCCAGGATGCGGAGGCGCTTCCGCATCATGACGTTCATTTGAAAGCTGTCGATGTTTCCGCCCATGGTTCCGACCATGATCAGGCGCCCCCGCACTTTGAGCAGCGCAAGGTTGCGCATGAACGCGCCGGCGCCGACGAAGTCCTCGATCACGTCGACGCCTTTGCCCTTCGACTGGTTGAACGCCATCTCGACGAAGTCATGGGTCTTGTAATTCCAGCCCGCGTCCGCCCCCAGCGCCAAAAGGCGTTCGACCTTGCCGATGTCGCCGGCCGTGAAATAGACGGTGGACCCTTGATGCTTGGCCATCTGGATCGCGGCGGTACCAACCCCGCTGCCGCCGGCGTGCACCAACAGCGTCTCGCGTTTTTTGAGCTCGCCGAGCCCGAAGACGGTCTCCTGGGCGGTCAGGAACACTTCGATCACTGCGGCGCCTTCGGCGAAGCTCCAGCCCGCGGGCATCGGAACGGCGAGGCCCCGGTCCATGCGCGCGTACTCCGCATAGGCGCCCTCGGCCACCAGCCCCATGACCTTATCGCCCGGCTTCCACTCGTCCACGTTGGCGCCGACCGAGTCGACCTCACCGGCGAGCTCGAGGCCGAGGATGTTGCCGACGCCGGGAGGCATTGGATACTGGCCCTGCCGCTGGATCGCGTCGGCGCGGTTGATGCCGGCGGCGCGCACCCGCACCAAGATGTCTTCCGGCCCGGGCGCAGGCTTCGGCGTATCCGCGATCAGCATGACCTCGGGCCCGCCGTACGTGGGTATCGTCACGGTGCGCATCGTTCTCTCCTCGCTCGCCCGCTCGCGCGCGAACGCCCCGATTAGGTCCGCGTCGCGTATTCGCAGATTGCCTCGATCATGCGGGTGATGTTGGCCTTGAGATCGGCGTAGCCGTCGTGCGGCACCAACGTCTCTTCGTCCATATAAAGGGTGCGGTTGATCTCGATCTGGATGCTGTGGCGCTCGCTCGCGGGATCGGAATAGGCTCGCACCAGCTCGACGCCTTTGAAGGGATCGTTGAGCTTCACCTCGTAACCCAGGCTTGCGAGAACGTCGCGCACAAAGGCGGTGAATGCGGGATCGCAGGTTGTGCCGTCGCGGTCGCCGAGAATGAAGTCGGCCCGGTGAATGCCGGCCTTGCCTTCCGGAGAATTGGGGGCGCTGATCGAGGTGGTGGAGTGGCAGTTCACGTGCCAAAGCCGGCCGTGGCGCGCGTACACTTCGTCGAGCGCCTCCTTCAGCGTCGTGTGATAGGGCTTGTAGAACGTCTCGACCCGGTTCTTGACCTCGTCGACGCCGAGCTTGCGGTCGTACATGGGAATCGCGCCGTCGCAGATGTTCCAGATCAGGCCGTGTCCCATGCGCGTCTTTTGGCCCGGCGCCAGCGGCTCCGGCCACTCGCCGTCGAGGATGTTGGGGTCCAGATCCTCGAGCGAGCGGTTGGGATCGATGTACGAGCGCGGGAACAGCGCTCCCAGTAGATGCGCACCCTTGGCCGGGGCGTGTTCGTAGATGTCTTCGACGAAGGTATCCTCGGCCTTGCGCAGCCGCGCCATCGGCGCGACGTGCCCGAAATCGTCGGGGTAGTGCGTGCCGCTGTGGGGCGAATCGAAGACCACCGGAATCTCGTTTCCGATCGGGTCCCGTTTGACGAGCACGCGGTCGATTGTCTTGGCCATAAGGGGGTCTCTTTGGTTGCGCACCGATACGAGGCCCCGATTTTGTGCCCGAATTCCGGGCTTGCGTCCAGCCGCGAACGACCGCGCCGGCGCCGCCGGGCATTGCGCGTCCGCCGCGATTCCGGGTACCACGAGGCAGGCAAACGAAATCGCAAACGGCGCAACAATGACGGATTGGCTCGATCGGCCGCTCGCAGGCATCGCCGCCGGCTTGCGCGCCCGCGAAGTAACTTCAGACGCGCTCTTGGACGCGGCCTGCGCCCGGCACGCGCGATGGGAATCGGAACTCGCGGCCTATATCCACTTCGACGAGGAAGCCGCGCGTCGGGCGGCCGCCAAGGCCGATGCGGCCTTCGCCTCGGGTGCCGATCACGGCCCCCTTCAGGGAATCCCGATCTCGGTCAAGGATCTTTACGGGGTCGTCGGAATGCCGACCTACGCGGGATCCCGGCGCCGCCTGCCCGGGCGCTGGGAAACGGAAGGCCCGCTCGTCGCCGCGCTGTGCGACCAGAGCGCGGTGATCGTCGGCAAGACCCACATGGTGGAGTTCGCCTTCGGCGGGCTTGGCGTCAACGCCCACTGGGGCACGCCGCGAAACCCCTGGGACGCGAAGCGCTACCGGGTGCCGGGGGGATCGAGCTCGGGCGCCGCCGTGAGCCTTGCCGAGGGTTCGGCGCTCATCGCGCTCGGCTCGGATACTGCGGGCTCGATTCGGGTGCCTGCGTCGATGACCGGGTGCGTCGGTCTCAAGCCTACGGCCGGGCGCTGGCCGCTCGACGGCATCGTGCCTTTGAGCCCGACGTTCGACACGCCCGGCTATCTTGCGCGCACGCTCGCTGATTACGCCTTCACCTTTCCGGGACTCGACGCGTTCTGTCGCGGCGTGCCCGCGCCCGAGCCCTTGCCCGCGGTCGCGCTTGGCGACGTCCGCCTCGGGATCGCCGACGATTTCTTCTGGGACGACTGCGCGCCCGGAATCGCAGAAGCGGTCGAGGACGCCGTCGGCGAGCTTTGCGCCGCCGGCGCGCATCGCGCACCGTTCCGCCTGGAAGAAGCGGCAGACGCGTACGCGATCTTCAGGGCGGGCGGCCTTGCGGCCGCCGAGTTCAACGCCTTCCTAAAGGCGGAGCTTCCGGACCGCTTCGACGACCTCGATGCGGTCGTGGCGGCGCGCATGGCGGACGTGGACCAGATGCCGGCGCACGAATACGCCCGGCGACGGACACGGTTTGCGGCGCTAACCGCCGCCGCCAACGCACGCTTCGCCGGCGTTGACGCGATCGTGTTTCCCAGTAGCGCAGTCTCGCCGCCGACCGTCGACGAGATTCGGGACCCGGAAGCCTATCGCGAGAACAATATGGGGGCGCTGCGCAACACTTCGATCGCGAACCTGCTTGGGCTTTGCGCGATCACCTTGCCGGTGGGACGCGATCGCCTCGGCCTTCCGGTCGGGCTCCAACTGATGGCCGCAGGCGGCGACGACGCGCAGCTCGTGGCGCTGGCGCTCGCGGCCGAGCGGGTTCTCGGCACGGCGGAGGTGCGCATCGGCCCGCCGCCGCTCGGCGCCTCCGCGGGTCTGTGAAGGCTTATTCGAGGCGCAAATCCGCCACGGACACTTCGACGCCTGCGAACGGCGCGCTCTCGGTCGCGAGCGCATCGATCAGGCTGAGGCCGAGCGTGCCGTCCGCATCCGCGTCGGCGGCGTCAGCAAAACCGTCGACGGGAAGATCCGCGACCGGAATCTCGGCTTCGAAGGCGGATGCAGGCGCGGTCGGAGTCGCGAGGTCCGCTCCGCCACCGTCGTTGCTGCCGCGCGGAATGGCAAGGCCGATGGCGACGCCTACGAGCCCCACCAAAAGAACCGCCGCGATTCGGGTCAACGCCGCGAACCCCGATCGGCGAATCGCCGAAGCGGCCTCGGGCTTGCGCGGGGGAAGGCCGCGGATCCTTTCGGCGAAAGCGGCGTCGAGCGGCGGCGGAACGGCCGAATCGAGGACCGAATCCAGGTGCTCGGCGGCGGCGTGGATTCGCTTCGCGTCCGCGGAACGCGCCAGCAGCTTAGACGCCGGCGCCCTTTCCTCGGCCGGCCAGCGGTCCGGCGACGCGCCGTAGGCGTCGAGGATCGCCTGAAACCGATCGAAGTCGAGTTCAGTGCCGTTTTCGTTTTCGCCCATCACGATTCTCCAAGAAGGTCTCGAATCAAGTGGCTGAGCTGGCGCCGGATCGCACGGCGCCCCCTGGCCAGCAGGGACTCCAGCGCATCCACGCTGATGCCCAAGATATCGGCGGCCTCGCGGTTTGCGAGCCCGCGGTAGTGGACCAGTGCGATGGCCACGCGCTGGCGTTCGGGCAGCGTGCGAAGCGCCTTGCGAACGGCGCGGGCTTGGTCGAGCGGGCGGATCACGTCGCCCTCGCCGGAGTCGTTGAGATTTGCGGGCGCCGCCGCCTCCGGTCGTGCACGCCGCGCTTTGCGCCATCTGTCGGTGCTCAAATTCGTCGCCACCCGGAAGAGCCAAGTCCGAAGCTTCGCGCCGCCGGGCTGCCAGTCGGGGGCCTTGCGCATGAGGCGGACGAAGGCCTCCTGGGCGACGTCCTCGGCCTCCGCGCGGTCGCCGAGCACGGTCCACGCGAATCCGGTCACCGCGCCCAGATGCCGCTCGACGAGCCCCGGCCAAGCGCTGGCGTCGCCGCGGGCGACCCGCCCTACGAGGTGGTCGTCGGCATCGATGACCTCGCCGGCGCCGTCCGCGTGCCCCGGCGCCATTGCCACCGACGACGATCGATCTCCACCCACAATCGCACCGGGTTCAGTGCGGGCGGTGCGCGTCGTCAAGGCGGGTTGCCGTCAACGCTGTCTCCAGTTCGCGATCTCGTTCGCGTTCAGTTTGCCGTCACCGTCGGTATCGTATCGCGCGAACCACCGACTCGAGGGATCGAAAACCTCAGGCCCGGCGAGGGTCTGGCTGCCGTCCACGTCCATCAGGTCGAACAGGGTCGTGGTGTTGAGCGACTGAAGCAGACGCCCGCGGCGGCGGAACTCGTTCACCGACAGCAATCCGTCGCCGTCCACGTCGGAGGCGGTGAACAGCCTTTGCTGCTCGGCGGTGATCTCGGCGCCCGCGATGAGGCCGTCACCGTCGGTATCGAAGATTTTGATGAATCCCTCGACATGGCCGTTTTTCCGGTCGCCGGCACGCGGACCTTGTGCCTCGGCCCCGGCGCCCGCAAGCACGAGGACGAATGCGCCCAACGCGCCCGCCGTGAGCGCTCGCAAATGTTTCATGGGTGGCTCTCCTCGGTTAATCGTCCAGCCCGACCCGAACCGCCGGAGGTGGCGGCAGGGCGCTGCGTATATCCATACACGGGGCGGGGGAGCCGAATCCGTCGCATAGACCAGATCGCGGTCGGTCGGAATCTCCCGTGGCGACCCAGCGGACGAGGCCGCATCGTCAGCCGGCGTCGCGGTACCAGTCCAGGATCTCCTCGTTGGTCCAGAACAGCACGCCCGGGCGCTGCGACAGCTCTTCGAAGATCCGCTCGAAGGCTTCGATTCGGTGCGGTACGCCGGTGACGTAGGGGTGCACGCAGATCGCGAGCACCCGGGCCGATTCCTTGCCATCCTGATAGAGACGTTCGAACTGCGCCATGGTGCGCTCGTACAGCACCCGCGCCTCGTGGTGCTGGATGATCATGATGGAGATGTCGTTAAGTTCGACCGAATACGGCACCATGACGATGGAACCCGCCCGCGTCTTCATCACGCACGGCTGCTCGTCCATCACCCAATCGCAGATGTACTCGATCCCCTCTTCGGCGAGGATATCGAGCGTTTCCGCGGTTTCCTGTAGGCCCGGGCCCAGCCAACCGCGCGGCGCGCGGCCCGTGAAATCGCGAATCGTTTCGATCGATTTGACGATCGCCGCGCGTTCGTCGTCGAGCGCATGCATCACACGTTGCGAGAATCCGTGCCCCATGAATTCCCAACCCGCGTCGCGGATCGCTTCGGCGATGCGCGGATATTCCAGGCAGACCGAGGCGTTGATCGAGGCCGTGACGCGGACGTCGAAGCGCTCGAGCGCCGCCTTGAGGCGCCAGAAACCGACCCGCATGCCGTATTCGTGCCAAGCCCAGTTGGGAACGTCGGGAAGCGCGCTCGCGCCAGCGGGCGTGGTCATCACCTGGCGCGGGATGCGCGCGTTGAAATCCCAGTTCTCAACGTTGACCACGGTCGAGACCGCCACCCGGGCGTCGCCGGGTAGCCTGAGTGGCTTGCGGTCGACGATCGCCGAATAATCGAATCGTTCCTTTGGTTGCATCGCGTCTCACTCCCATCAGGCGCGCCCATCCGGTCTGCTTCAATAGGATAGACCGGATTCACGTGGCCGGTCCCTAGTCGATCGCCTGAATCAGCGGTCCCGGATCAGGGGCCCCGGATCAGCGGCAAGCGGTGACGAGACCGTGTTCCACAAGCTCGGCCACCAATGCGGCGACGTCGACCGGTCGCCTTCGTCAATCCCGCTCATAGCGGCATCTCGATCACGTTCGCGCGAAAGTCGGGGCGATCGGCGAGCCGCGCGTACCAGGCGTCCAGATGCGGGAGATGCGGCCTTTCCGCCGGCACCCGGGTCCAGCGGTGGTACCAGGGCCCAGGCGCGAAGTCGCCCATGGAGATGGCGTCTCCGGCGACGAAACGATTGTCGGCAAGGTGCGTATCAAGCCGGCGCCAGAGCTCGCCCGCGTGCTTGAGCGCCCAGGCGACCGCGTGTGGGTGGAGCTCGTACGGCCGGCGAAGCGACGCCCGCGTGCCACCCCCTCGGCCGTCGGCGCCCGGCGTGAGCAAACGCGCCACCCGCTCGCGGCGCTGGGCCGGCGTCTGGACCAGCCCGACGTAGACCGTGCGGATCACCGGATTCAGGATGCCGAGCGTCCAGTCCATCCACTGGTTCGCCAGCGTGCGTGCGCGAACGTCCGCGGGATACCAGGGTGGGCCGCCGTATGCCTCGGCCAGGTAACGGACGATGCTGTTCGACTCCCAGACGACGAACGCGCCATCGCGGAGCACCGGCACCATCGCGTTCGGGTTCATGGCGAGAAACGCGGGCGTCCCCGTGCCCCCGAACGGGCCACCCACGTCGACGCGATCCCACCCGACGCCCACTTCGGCGCAACACCACATCACGCGTTGCACGTTGACAGAGCTCGCGCGCCCGAAAACCGTAACCATGTTTCCCGCCCCACGATGCGGTCGTATTCGCCCTCGTGCCCCGGATCCGCGTGCGCCGGCCCTTCGCATCCGCCCGGCCGGGTTGCCGGCCACGACTGCCGCCCCCATTTCTATCCCAGTCGCCTGTGCCCCGCCCAACGAAAGCGGAAGCGAAAGGATCGTATGGCCTTCCACCGGATTCGCGCCACCCTCGCAGGGCTTGCCCTCGTCGTCGGCCTCGTCGTCGGACTCGCGGCAACCGCCGACGCCGACGAGCACCCATGCCGGCCCGTCGTCGAACGCGAGATCGACCGCCTCGGCATCGGGCGCGCCGACATCCGCAAGATTTTCATCCTTGAGAAGCTCGGCCCCTCCACCAGCGACGGCAATGTCCGCCGCGATGGATTCGACGCCTGGATCCAGTTCCGTTCGTGCAAGGGCGCCCTGATCGTTGACATGGGCAACGGCTGTCGCACCCGCCAAGTCTATACGCGTGGCGAATGCCGGGTGCCCGGGCTAAAGAACTTCTGCTGACACGGGACTGCGGGCCGAGGACGGGTTTTCCGCTCGGCGTTGATCGAGCGCAAGGCGGTCGTCCGGGCGCCGTGTCAGCCTACGCCGGCAACGACGGGATCGGATGATGCGCCGCAGCTTCCCGCTCATTATCGCGCTTGCGCTATCGGCGTGCGCCTATACGGGCGCCGAGGATCCGATTTCGCGCAAACTCAGCTGGTATTCGTACTTGGATGCTGCCGACATCCGCGCCTCATGCGCCCCCGGCGCGCCCGCGCGTTACCGCTTCGTCTACAACGCGATCTACGTGGAACAGGTGCGCGCCTACGACGTAACCGAGGTTCCGGGCAGCGGTCGGCACCCGATGCGCGTTCGCGTCTTCGGGCCCGCGATCATCGCCACGATCCGCCTCGCCGAGCCGCAGGACGTCCTCGCGCCCTGGTGGGGCGAGGCCGAGACCGCGTGGCTCGACGACGACGATCTCGCCCGAATTGACGAGGCCATAGCGGCGGACGGCGCGTTTTCGGGCGCGCCGACGGGTCTTAGGCTCCACTCCGACGGGTTCTACTGGATCGTCGCGGCATGTCGGGATGGGCGGTTCGGCTTCAGCGCCTACCGCTGGCCCGACCCGCGGTTCGAGCGCGCCCGATTCCCGGAGCTTCTGTTCGTCTGGGACCCGGTCTCGGTCCCGGTCAACGCCCCGCGAGCGGCCGAGGCGCTCGAGATTCACGGCGGCACCGAGCGCGACGACGATTTCCAGTTCGAAGTCGAAGTGGGCGAGCGCGGCCTCGTCGGCCCAGCATCCTTGTTTTAGGGCACGATCCGGCACCGAAGCGGGTTGAAAATCTCTCACCCGGCTGCCATGCTCACGGTCGCGCAAAAGGCCCGCTTGCGGCCGTGCGATCCAAACATGAGGTCCCGGAAATGGACAAGCGATCCGTCGACTGGCAAGGCCCGTGGCCGGCCCTGATCACGCCGTTCGACACCGACGGCGCAATCAACGAGGGCAAATTCCGCGAAAACGTCGAAAACGCCATCGCGAACAAGATGGAAGGCGTGATCGTCGCCGGGTGCACGGGCGAGCCGTGGGCCATGACGAACGAGGAGCGAAGCCGGCTCTACGGTATCTGCGTCGACGAGGTCAAAGGCCGGGTCCCCGTGGTGGCCGGCACCGGTGCGATCCGGACTGAGGACGTGATCGCGCTGAGCCAGAGCGCCAAGGACGCGGGCTGCGACGGCGTGATGATCCTGCCGCCATTTTTCGTCAAGCCCACAACCGACGACATCATCGCCCACTACCAGGCGGTCTCGGACGCGGTCTCGATTCCCATCATGCTCTACAACCTGCCGCAACATGCGGTGAACGAGCTGACGCCCGCCCTCGTCGCACGGCTCTGCGCAGTGCCGAATGTCGTCGCGATCAAGGATTCGACCGACGATTTTGCCGCCTTCTATCGAATGCTGACCCTGGCCGGCGAGAGCATTCGCGTCTTCACCGGCCAGCAAACGAAGTACGGGCTCGCCGCGGTCGAGCTGGGCGCCGTCGGTACCGTTGCCTCGATGCCCAATTACTGGGGGCGTGCGTTCGCCGAGTTCTTCGACGCTTGCCGCACCGCCGATCTGATGCGCGCCCGCGCCTTCCAGGCAGAAGCGACGGCGCTGACCGAGCTGATCACCGGAGACGGGCGCAACCTCTATTGCGGGACCAAGGCGGCGATGAACATCCTCGGGCTGCCGGGCGGCGATCCCCGGCTTCCGCTCCGCCCCTTGGGCGAGCCTCACCTCGCGGCGTTGCGCGCAGGCCTCGAACGCCACGGCCTGCTCGCGACCACGACCGCGGCCGCCCAATAGACGGGTTCGGCCGAGCGCCGCGCGTAAGGGACCCGGTCCAGCCTCGCGAAGCGAGGGTGCGCCGGCAATGGAAGAAAGACGGAACCCAGTGGACACCAACGACATCACGGCCGAAAACAAACAGTATGTGATCTTCCCCTGGTCCAAGCAGGGGCAGGTCTCGCCGCTCGCCGTTACCCGGATGGAGGGCGTCTATTTTTGGGACGCCGATGGCAACCGTTACCTCGACTTCGCGGCCCAGCACGTGTGCGTGAACGCGGGCCATCAGCACCCCAAGATCGTCGCCGCCATCAAGGAGCAAGCGGCCCGGCTTTGTTACGCCGCGCCGAGTTTCGCGACCGAACCGCGTGGGCGCCTCGCGCGGATGATCGCCGAAGTCGCGCCGGGTGATCTGAACAAGACCTATTTCACCTGCGGCGGCGCCGAGTCCAACGACTATGCGCTCAAGATCGCAAAGATGTTCACGGGCCGGCCCAAGGTCATCGCCCGTCATCGCTCGTACCACGGTGCCAGTTCCGGTGCCATCGCGCTCACCGGCGAAGCCCGGCGCGCCCACATGGAGCCGGCGATGCTCGGCGTCCTGCACGCCTTTCCGCCGTACTGTTACCGCTGCAGCTTCGGTCAGGAGCCCGAGACCTGTCATCGCGAATGCGTGAGCGCGATCGAAGAAATGATCGAGTTCGAGAATCCCGAGTTCGTGGCCGCGATCGTCGTCGAAACCATCACCGGCACCCATCTGGGCGTTCCCGTACCGCCCGACGACTATCTGCCGCGCCTGCGCGCGCTCTGCGACAAATATGGGATTTTGCTGATCGCCGACGAGATCCTGATGGGTTGGGGCCGCACCGGTAAGTGGTTCGCGGTCGACAACTACGGCGTGGTGCCGGACATCATGACCATCTCCAAGGGCGTCAACAACGCCTCGGTCCCCTTGGGCGGCGTCGTCGTCTCGGACAAAATCGCCGAATTCATGGAAACGCATACGCTGTGGTCGGGCTCGACGTATTCGGGCCATGCGCTCGGTTGCGCCGCCGGGGCCGCCACACTCGGCGTGTATCACGAAGAGGGCCTGGTCGAGAACTCGGCCCGCCTCGGCGTCGTGCTGGCCGAACGGTTCGCGGACATGAAAAGGCGCCACCCGTCGGTGGGAGACGTACGCAGCATCGGGCTCGTGGGCACCATCGAGTTGGTCCGCGACCGCACGACTCGCGAGGCCCTCGGCCCGCGCGGCGACGACGATCCCCTGGCGCCCGTTCGGGCCGCTATCCGCGCCGGCGGGGTGCACACCTCGCTCTGGGGCAACTACATCTCGCTTGGACCGGCGCTCAACATCACCGACGAGCAATTTCAAGAAGGGCTCGACGTCATCGACAACGCGCTCGATCTGGCGGACGAGCACGCAGACGCAACATCCTCGAACGCCGCCGCTGAGTAACTCCGCAACGGATCCCTGAGCGGCGTCGCGGAGAGATCACCGTTCGCCGTTCTTCGAGCACGTCATTCAGACCACAATGTCAATCGGACAGAAGGAGGTTCCATGCTGCAACGACGCAACCCATCTTCGATCGCTGCGCCCTTGGGGCGTTATACCCACGGCGTCGAAGCGCCCGTGGGCGCGCGCTTCCTGTTCGTTTCCGGCCAGGTGGGGATCGGCCCCGACGGAAGCCTGGCCGAAGGCCCGGCGGGCCAGATCGAACGTGCTTTCCTGAACGTCAAGGCGGTCCTCGATGACAATGGCTACACCCAGGACGACTTGATCAAGACGGTCACGTTCATGACCCGGCGCGAGGACATCGCCGTCCTGCGCGAGATGCGCGAGCGCGTTTTCCCGGCCGCCGGGGCGGCGGGAGACCCGGCCGCGACCCTGATCTTCGTCGCCGGCCTCGCCGATTCCGAGTGGGTGGTCGAGGTCGAGGCCGTCGCCGCCAAGGCCTGAGCGAGACGAAGACGCCCGGGGCCGCCGCCGGCAGGGCGTGAACGCCATTTGCGGCGGCACATTGATCGCCGAGTAGCGCGTGGTAGTCTCAGCGCCCGCGAGGAGCGGTGGCGCTCGCTCGCCGGCTTGAGAAGGGCAACGCATTGGTGCTGACTCGAGAGAACATCAAAAGCGGTTTCCTCCAGAAGATGCTTGCCGACGGAGACCGCTCGCTTCGCCTCCTTAGCGACGAGGAGCGCGAGGCGTCTCTCACCGCGATGCTGGTGGACGTGGCGCCGAACGAAGACGTCTGGGTCTTCGCGTACGGCTCTTTGATCTGGAACCCGGCATTCCACTTCGCCGAGAAGCGAATCGCGACCGTCCACGGCTGGCACCGGCGCTTTTGCTTGTGGGTGCAGTTGGGGCGCGGATCGCCCGGGAACCCCGGCCTGATGCTGGGCCTTCAACGCGGGGGGGCGTGCCGGGGGCTGGTCTATCGCATCGCCCGGCCCCATACGAGGACCGAGCTCGAAATCGTCTGGCGCCGCGAGATGGTGGCTGGCGCCTACCGGCCGCGCTGGGTCGCGGCCCGCACGGCCGAGGGCCCGGTCCGCGCCATCGCGTTTGCCATCAACGACGGCCACGACCGGTACGCGGGCGGGCTGTCGGACGAAAAGGTGGCGGCGTCCATCGCCACCGCCGAGGGTCGGATCGGTCCTTGTTGCGACTATCTGTACAACACCGTCGCGCATCTGGAGGAGCTCGGTATCCACGACCGCCGGCTCCACTGGACCCGCAAACGGGTGGACGCGCTGCGCGCGGCGGCGCGCTGATCGCGTCGCGAACCTTTATTGACCGCCGAACTGGAACTTGAGGAGGCTCCGATGGAGATCGTACGTCAGGAAATTAAACCGACCATGAGCCACGTGGTCGAGCACAACGGCGTGGTCTATCTCGCCGGTATGATGGCCGACGACCACAGCGCGTCGACCACCGTCCAGACCGAACAGGTGTTGGCAAAAATCGACGCGCTGCTCGCCATGGCGGGAACCGACAAGTCGCGATTGCTGACCGCGATGGTCTTCGTTTCCGACATCGGTATCCGGCCCGAATTGAACAAGGTGTGGCAAGCCTGGATCGCCCCCAACAACCCACCGACGCGCGCCTGCGTCGGTATCCAGCTCGAAGGTCCGGCGAAGGTCGAGATCATCGTCACCGCCGCCAAATAGCAGGCGTTTTCGCCCGGCCCGCCTTGACAGGCGCGCGCCTGCGCTTTAGCTTCCGCGCCTTCCGGCGGCGGGTGTACCGCATGTCCGCATCGCCTTGGCACGCCGGCAAAAAGGTCGGGCACGCATGAAGGTCAAGAACTCGCTCAAGACCGCCAAGCTCCGCGAGCGCGGCTGCCGCGTCGTCCGCCGTGGCCGGCGTGTGTACGTCATCAACAAGCGCAACCGCCGCTTCAAGGCCCGCCAGGGCTGATCGCGCCGCTCCGCGCAGCGAATTCGCGTCGCGACCGCCCAAGTCGGCGCGCCGTTGATAACCATTTGCAACACAGCGCCTTCAAGTTACCATCTTCGTGACCGGCTCACGGCGGGACGCGCGCGGCCGTCCCTTATGGCGCTCTCCCGGGGCCTGGAACGGAGGAGTATCCGCCATGCGCTCGATCATCGTCGTACCGATTTGCGCCCTTGGGCTCGGCCTTTTCGCCGGAGCGGCGGATGCCGGCGTACCCCAAGCACTTCTCGTTGCCGCCCAGGGTGAGATCACGCTGCGGTGCGAGGCCGGCGAATGCGCCGCCGACGTAACCACCGTCTGCCTCCGGCGCGACCGCGACATGCCGCTTCCCGGGACCCCGTATGCGCCGATCGAGCTTGCCGGCGCGCCTGGCGCCTTGACGCTCGTCGGGCGAACCGCCGACGGACGCGATGTGCCGCTTACGAGCCTGGTCCCGGTTGCGTTAAGCGCCGCCCGCGGACACTTGGCGGTGAAGCTCAGCGTGCCCGCGGACGTTCGCGACCGTTTTGGGATCGAAACCCTTGCGGCCCACGTCACGGGCACTGTGGCCCTGGCCCCGGTGGTTTCCGGAAACGTCGCGGATGCAGGTTCGTTGGCAGAGCTTGCCGAGGCCCTGGCGGCGTTGCGTCCCGTCGCCGAGACCGTGCTGAGGGCCCGCAGTGAAGTGCTCGCCGCCGCCTGGCTGGTTCACGACGTTTACAACGCCCTTCCCCGCGCGCGCCAATCGAGCCCGGCCGAGAACGGCCACGCCTGGGTCGCGGCAATCGACGCATGGCGGGACCGGGCGCCGAGCCCCGTCGCCGAAGAAGCACTCGCCCGCGGCCGTGACGTGTTCGATTTTTGCACGGCGCCCTGGCGGACGAACTTTCCGCTGCGAAGCTGTTTGGGGCATATGCACAACGAGCTGATGCAGCGGGTCAACGACGACTACTGGCGGAAGACCCACACCGGTTCGTGACGAAAGCGCTGGCCCTTGTCCGGCGCTGATTTTCCTTTCCGGGCTGCCGCCGATTGCGCTACACTTTTGCCAACCCCGAGTCGCGCCTGCGCCCTCGCGGTTATCGGTGCGCGACCGACGATTCAAGGAGTGAATCCAATGCGCAAGATCAGTTTGGCCGTGGCCGCAATCGGACTGGCGGGATTCGCGGGCACCGCGGCGGCGGCCCCGCAGAGCCTGCTCGTGGCCTCGAAGGGGACGTGCCCCTTTTGTGCGAAGGCGGCGAATGCGCCGCCGACATCACCACGATCTGCCTGCAGCGCGACCGCGACATGCCCCTTAAGGGCACGGTCTACGACATCATGACCGAAGCGCCCGACGACCAGCCCTTGCGCATCGTCGGCCTGCTCGCCGACGGTGGCGAGGTCGAGCTGGCCTCGGCGGCGGCACCGGTCTCGATCGTGGCCGAACGCGGTCATCTGGCCGTCAAGCTGAGCGTTTCCGCCAGCGTCGTCGATCGTTTCCAGCTTTCGCAACTGATCGCGCGCGTGAGCGGACCGGTGGTGCTCGCGCCTCGCCCTGAGCCTGGCGACGACAATCCTCAGACGGAAACCGACCTCGCCGAGTCCCAGGGTACGTTGAGGTCGCTGGCCGAAGAGACGATCGCCGCGAACCCGGCGAAGATGGCCGTGGCCGCCGTCCTTCACGAGGCGGTCAACGCGTTGCCCAGGCTTCGCGCCACCACGCGTGCGGACCACCAGGCGGCTTGGCGGCGCGCGTCGGCGAGCGCCTCGGGGGCCGAGGCCGAAAAGGCAATCGAACAGGCGCGCAACGCGTTTCGCGCGTGCTCGAGCGTCGCGCTTGGATCGGGCCGCAAGCCCCATGAGGAGCCGACCTGGGAGAAGTTCACGTTCCGCGATTGCCTCGGGACCATGCACAACGGCGCCGTCAATCCGGTGAACGAGACCTACTGGAAGAACCTCTATCACGGCAGTTGAAGCGCCGGCGCCTAATCCGTCTTCGGCGCGCGCGCCGTCGCTAGGGCGGCGGCGGCGGTGACTTTGGGCGCCTGGAAAGCGTGACGCCATGCGCATGCCGAAACCCGACGCCAGCGTCGTCGGCCGCCGCGACGCGATCGTCGGCCAGCTTCGCGAAATCGTGGCCACCGAGGGCGTGATCGTCGATGAGGACGAGATGCGCGCGTACGAGTGCGACGGCCTCACCGCTTACCGCCAGCTTCCCTTCATCGTCGTCCTGCCCGAAACGACCGAGCAGGTCTCGCGAATCCTGAAGCTGTGCCACGCGGAAGGCGTGAAGGTGGTGCCCCGCGGTGCCGGGACCTCGCTTTCCGGCGGCGCGCTGCCGCTGGCGGACGCGATCACTCTCGGGCTCGCAAAGTTCAACCGCATCCTCGATGTGGATTTGGACAATCGCTGCGTCGTCGCCCAGCCCGGCGTGACGAACCTCGGCATCACCGACGCCGTCAAATCTCAAGGCTTCTATTACGCCCCCGATCCCTCGAGCCAGATCGCCTGCACCATCGGCGGCAACGTCGCCGAGAACTCGGGCGGGGTCCACTGTCTGAAATACGGCCTCACCACCAACAACCTGCTCGGTCTCGAGATGGTGCTGATTACGGGCGAGGTGATCCGGATCGGCGGCAAGCACTTGGACAGCGAGGGCTACGACCTTCTCGGCCTGGTCACCGGCTCCGAAGGCCTCCTCGGTGTCGTGACCGAGGTCACGGTCCG
Organism: Rhodospirillales bacterium; assembly: GCA_030746935.1. Lineage (GTDB taxonomy): Bacteria > Pseudomonadota > Alphaproteobacteria > Rhodospirillales > JASLLV01 > JASLLV01. The sequence continues at coordinate 28,728 of JASLLV010000006.1, forward strand.
CATCCTTCCCCGACCGGAGATGGCGCGCGCCCTTCTCGCCGGTTTCCCGTCGAGCGAGGCCGCAGGCGCCTGCGTCGCCCAAGTGATCGGGGCGGGCATCATTCCGGCCGGCATGGAGATGATGGATCGGCCCGCCATTCACGCGGCCGAGGATTTCGTCCATGCGGGCTATCCGCTCGACGCCGACGCCTTGTTGATCGTCGAGCTCGACGGGCCGGAGGCCGAGGTTGCCCATCTCGTCGACCGGGTGACCGGGATCGCGCGGGAATCGGGTGCCGGTGAACTGCGCGTGAGCGCCGATGATGAGGAACGCGAGCGGTTCTGGGCCGGGCGCAAGGCGGCGTTTCCGGCGGTCGGTAGGATTTCGCCCGACTACTACTGCATGGACGGAACCATTCCCCGGCGCCGGCTCGCGGAAGTGCTTCGGCGCATGGCCGAGATGTCGAGGCGCCACGGCCTTCGCGTCGCCAACGTCTTTCACGCCGGCGACGGGAACCTGCACCCGCTGATCCTGTATGACGCCAACCGGCCGGGCGAGCTGGAAAGCGCCGAGACGTTCGGCGCAGAAATCCTCAAGTTGTGCGTCGAGGTCGGCGGAGTCTTGACTGGCGAGCACGGCGTCGGCGTCGAGAAGCGCGATTTGATGGGCGTCATGTTCACCGAGGACGACCTGAACCACCAGCAACGCGTGAAGTGCGCATTCGACGCCGAAAGCCTTCTCAATCCCGGCAAGGTCTATCCGATCCTGCGCCGCTGTGCCGAGTTGGGCCGGCTCCACGTGCGGGCAGGTCAGGTCCGCTTCCCCGACATCCCCCGGTTCTGAACGCGGCTTCGAAGCGCCCATGACCGATGTGCTTGCGCCTCGCGACGCCGACGACGTGCTCGACGCGGTTGCAGAATCGCTCGCGACGGGGCGGCCGGTCGACGTGGTGGCAGCGGGCAGCAAGCGGAACTTCGGCCGCCCGTGCGAGACGGCGTGCGAACTCGACGTAAGCGCGCTTTCGGGTATCGATCTCTACGAGCCCGACGAGCTGGTGGTCGGCATGGGCGCGGCGACCCCGCTCGTGGCGCTCGAGGCGGCGCTTGAGGCCGAGCGGCAGATGCTCTCATTCGAACCCCCGGACCTCGGTCCCGTGCTCGGCGCGCCGGCGGGCCAAAGCACGGTCGGTGGCGTGCTCGCATGCAACCTCTCGGGCCCACGGCGCATCATGGCGGGCGCCGCGCGTGACCACTTCCTCGGCTTTAACGCCGTCAGCGGTCGCGGAGAAGCGTTCAAGTCCGGCGGCCGCGTCGTCAAGAACGTTACGGGCTTCGATCTCTCGAAGTTGATTGCGGGCTCGTTCGGGACGCTGGCTGTGCTGACCCACGTGGTGCTTAGGGTTCTTCCGTCGCCAGAGGACGAGCGCACGGTGCTGATCGCCGGCCTCGCCGATGCCCAGGCCGTGAGCGCCATGTCGGCGGCCATGAACGGCCCATACGATGTCTCAGGCGCGGCCCATCTTCCGGCACCCGTCGCGTCAGCTTCGGCGAACGAGGCGGTCTCGGGCCTGGGCGCCTCGACGACGGCAATTCGGATCGAAGGGCCCGCACCATCGGTCGAGGCGCGGACGCGCGCCGTCAGCGCCCTCGTATCCGAATTCGGCCCGACGCACGTGCTGGATCGAGCGCAATCGGGCTCGCTGTGGCGCGAGGTTCGCGACGTCTCGTACTTCGCCGCCGACGGGCGCCAAGTCTGGCGGATTTCGGTCGCGCCGGCGGCAGGCGCGGGCGTCGGCGGGCAAATCGCGGCCGCAACCAACGGAACGGTTTTCTACGATTGGGCCGGGGGGCTGGTGTGGCTCGCGATTCCGGCGCTGGACGACGCCGGCCACGAGACGATTCGGGGCGCGATCCGGGATATCGGCGGCCACGCGACGCTCGTTCGCGCAGACCCCGAAGTGCGCGCCGCGGTGTCCGTCTTTCAACCCCAGCCCGCGCCGCTGGCGGCGCTGGCGGCGCGCATCAAGGACAGCTTCGACCCCCGCCACGTCCTCAACCCCGGGCGCATGGCACAGGTTTGAGGGCGCGCGGTCGTGCAAACCCGTTTCACCGCCGCCCAGCTCGCCGACGCCGACATCCGCGATGCCGACGCCATCCTTCGCGCCTGCGTGCATTGCGGGTTTTGCCTCGCCACCTGTCCCACCTACGTTCAGCTCGGCGACGAGTTGGACAGCCCGCGCGGGCGCATCTATTTGATCAAGGACATGCTCGAGGGCGACCGTACGCCGAGCGCCAAGGTGGCGGGGCATATCGATCGCTGCCTTTCGTGCCTTTCGTGCATGACCACGTGCCCGTCGGGCGTCGACTATATGCACCTGGTCGACATTGCCCGCGCCCGCATCGAGACGCGCCTCGTCCGCCCGGTCGGCGAACGATTCTTGCGAGGCATGCTGGCGGCCGTGCTTCCCAGGCCCGCGGTGTTCCGCCTCGCGCTCATCGCCGGCGCGCTCGCGCGCCCCTTCCGGCGGCTTTTCCCGGCCCGCTGGCGCGCCGCCCTGGCGCTGGTGCCGCCGCGCATCGTCCCGCTCTCGTCCGGTGACCGGCCCCAGACCTTCCCCGCCTCAGGCGCGCGTCGCAAGCGGGTGGCGATCCTGCCCGGCTGTGCGCAGCAGATTCTGCGCCCAGCCATCAACGAGGCGGCCACGCGCGTGCTTACGCGCATGGGCTGCGAGGTCGTCGTGCCCGAGGGATTGGCCTGCTGCGGGGCGCTGGTCCACCACATGGGGCGCAGCGAAGACGCGCGCGTCTCGGCGCGCGCCGTGGTCCGCGCGTTCCACGACGCGCTTGACGACGGCGGGCTCGACGCCGTGGTCGTCACTGCGTCCGGTTGCGGCACCATGGTCAAGGATTACGCGCACCTGCTGCGGGGCGACGCTGAGTTTGGCGCGAGGGCCGCAAAGATTGCGGCGCTCGCTCGGGACGTCTCGGAAGTGATCGACGATCTTGGGCTCGCGGGTGCGGCGGCGGGGACGGTAGCGCCGTCGCTACCGGTCGTCGCCTACCACGCGGCGTGCTCGCTCGCCCACGGCCAGCGGATCCGCGAGACGCCGGCGCGGCTGCTGAGCAGCGCCGGATTCGTCGTCCGCGAGCCCGTCGACGCCCATCTGTGTTGTGGCTCGGCCGGGACCTACAACATGCTGCGGTCCGAATTGGCCGAGCCGTTGCGTGCGCGCAAGGCGGCGGCGCTCGCAGAACTGGGCGCCGATGTGATCGCGACGGGCAACATCGGCTGCCTCACCCAGCTTGCGGGTGCTGCGCCGGTCCCGGTGGTGCACACGGTCGAGCTTCTCGACTGGGCGACGGGCGGCCCGCCACCCAGCGAGCTTGCCACCCATAAGCCCCGGGCGCGCCCGAGGCTTGGCAACGACTAGGTGCGCGCGTATCGTCGATCCATGAGGGTGGGAATCGGCGCATGCGCGTTCGCGATTGCGTTCGCGCTCGCTTCGCTCGCCGCGGCGGGGCAGGACGACGTGCGTCTCGACGCACTGTTCGGGCGCTTGAAGGAAACCCCCAACATCCTCGAGGCCTTTGCGATCGAGCAGGACATCTGGGGGATTTGGCTCGAGAGCGGAAACAACGACGTGGACGCCGAGATGAAGGTGGGGATGCAGTCCATGGGCGCTGGCGATTACGCAAGCGCGCTTCGGGCCTTCAATTCCGTCATCGAACGCCGGCCCGAACTTGCCGAGGGCTGGAACAAGCGCGCCACGCTCTATTGCCTCATGGGCGAGTACGAATTCTCGGTGCGCGACATTCAACAAACGCTCGCGCTCGAACCTCGCCATTTCGGGGCGTTGTCGGGCCTGGGCCTTATCTACCGCGCCATGGGAAAAGAGGGCGGAGCCGCCGACGCCCTCGAAGAAGTGCGTAAGATTTACCCCCTCATGCCCGGGCTCGACGAGCGCATTCGCGAACTTCGCGACGCGGAAAAGGGAAAACAGATCTGAGGGCAAGCAATCGGGCCGGCGCGTGCCCCCCTCGGGCCGGCGGTCGGCCGTCGGCGAACTAGCAGCGACGGAGAGATGATGGTTGAACGCGAGACGGCGCTGATCGTCGGGGTCGGCCCGGGATTGGGTGCGGCGCTTGCGCGACGGTTCGCGGGCGCCGGCATGAACGTCGGCTTGGCGGCGCGCAACACCGCCCACCTTGCGTCGCTGGTGGACAGTCTGGCGGCGTCCGGGTGCGCGTCTCGCGCTTACGACTGCGACGCCACCAACGAGGCGGCGGTCGAGGCTTTGTTCGCCGGCCTCGCTTCGGACCTCGGCGAACCGGCCCTCGTCGTCTACAACGCCGGCACCTTCGTTCCGCGGGCGATCCTCGATACCGGGACGGATGAGTTCGAGGCCTGTTGGCGGGTCGGCTGCCTCGGCGGCTTTCTCGTCGGGCGCTCAGCGGCGCGGACCATGGCTGCGGCCGGTCGCGGAACGATCGTGTTCACGGGCGCGACCGCGTCTTTGCGCGGTGGCGCGAACTTCGCCAACCTGGCGGTGGGCAAATTCGGCCTTCGGGCGCTGGCCCAAAGCATGGCCCGTGAGCTGGGACCGCGGGGCGTGCACGTCGGCCACGTGATCATCGACGGTGTGATCATGTCCGAACGCGACGCTGCGTTCGCGGCTGGACGCGGACCCGACGGCGTTTTGGATGCCGACGCGATCGCCGAGAATTACCTGATGCTGCATCGCCAGCACCGCAGCGCCTGGACGCTCGAGATGGATCTCAGGCCCTGGGTCGAGACGTTCTAGCAAGAACCGAAAGGCGAGGACCCCATGGCGAGAGGAACGCACGAGACCATTGCGGACGCACGTAACGCCGACGTTCTGATCTACGTCAACGGCGCACTCGTGCCGCGCGACGAGGCCAAGGTCTCGGTCTTCGATTCCGGATTCGTGCTAGGCGACGGCGTCTGGGAGGGCGTGCGCCTGCACAACCGAAAGATCGCCTTTCTCGATCAACACCTCGGCCGACTCTTCGAAGGCGCCCGAGCCATCGCCATGGACATTGGAATGACGCCGGACGAGCTGACCGAGGCGCTTTACCGAACCGTCGAAGCCAACGCGATGGAATCGAACGTCCACATCCGGCTCATGGTGACCCGCGGCGTCAAGAGCACGCCGCATCAGGACCCGCGACTGACCATCGGCACCGCCACAGTGGTGATCATCGCCGAGCACAAGCTGAAGGCACCCGAGACCGACACCGTGGGCGTTCGCTTGTTCACCTCCAGCGTGCGCCGCGCCCACCCGGACACCCAAGACCCGAAACTGAATTCGCACAGCAAGCTCAACTGCATCACCGCCCTGGTGCAGGCGTTGAATGCCGGCGCCGACGAGGCGCTGATGCTCGATCCCGAGGGCTTCGTCAGCACCTGCAACTCGACCAACTTCTTCATCGTCCGCAAGGGCGAGGTTTGGACGTCGACGGGCAAGTACTGCATGAACGGGATCACCCGCGGCCACGTCATCGAGGTTGCCCGTGGCGACGGAAGTCCGGTTTTCGAGAAGGACTTCTCGCTCACCCAAGTGTACGGCGCCGACGAAGCCTTCGTGACCGGCACTATCGGCGGCCTCACACCGGTGGCTGAGGTCGACGGCCGAGCCATCACGGGAAAGCTGCCGGGGCCCGTGACGGCGCGACTCAAGGCCCTCCTTGGGGAACTCATGGACAAGGAGTGTCCGGCGCCGAGCCCAGCCCGGCGATGAGGTATCCAGCGGCTCTTGATGGCGCACCGGTCGAGCGGTAGCCTCGCCGGAACGGAGTAGAGGAGAGACATGGCAGTGAGCGGCCAAGCCGCGGTGCTGGAGGACGGCCTGCTCGACGAGCTGCGCGCCATCTTCGGCGATCGGTTGTCGCTGGCCGATGCGGTTCGCGAACAGCACGGCCGCGACGAATCCTATCACGCCGCCCATGCGCCCGACGCAGTGGTTTTCCCCGCCGACAACGAAGAAGTGCAGGCGGTGGCCCGCGCCTGCGCGCGTCATCACGTTCCCGTCATCCCGTTCGGAATCGGCACTTCGCTCGAGGGGCAGGTGGCGGCAATCTGCGGCGGGGTGTGTGTCGATTTATCACGCATGGATGCGGTCCTCGAGGTTCACGCGCAAGACATGGACGCCACGGTCCAGGCCGGCGCCACGGGCTCGAAGTTGAACAGTTATCTGCGCGATACCGGGCTTTTCTTCGCCGTCGATCCCGGCGCCGACGCCACCCTCGGGGGGATGGCGGCGACCCGGGCTTCGGGCACAAATGCGGTCCGCTATGGGACCATGCGCGAGACCGTGCTGGGACTCGGCGTCGTACTCGCCGACGGGCGCTTTATCCGAACCAGCCGGCGGGCGCGCAAGTCTGCCGCCGGATACGATCTGACGCGCCTATTCGTAGGTTCCGAGGGGACGCTCGGCGTGATCACCGAGGTGACGGTTCGCCTGCACGGCATACCCGAGGCAACCTCGGCCGCCGTCGCCGCATTCGCGGACTTGGATTCGGCAGTAAGCACGGTGATCGAAACGATCCAAAGCGGCGTCCCGGTGGCCAGGATCGAGCTTCTCGACGACGTCAGCATGGACGCCATCAACCGGTTCTCGGGTTTGAGTTACGAATTGACGCCGACACTCTTTTTCGAGTTCCACGGGTCGACGCGAGGGGTCGTCGAGCAAGCCCAGACGGTTGAAGCGATCGCCGGCGAACACGCATGCAAAGGCTTCCATTGGGCGACCGACGCGGATGAGCGCGCGCACCTGTGGCAAGCGCGCCACGACGCCTATTACGCGTGTCTCGCCCTGCGCCCGGGATCCAAGGGCCTTGCGACCGACGTCTGCGTGCCGGTCTCGCGGCTCGCCGAGTGCATCGTCGAGACTCGCCGCGACATCGATGAATCGTTCCTGATCGCGCCGATTGTCGGACACGTCGGCGACGGCAACTTCCACGTGGTCATGCTGCTCGATCCCGAGAACGCCGACGAGGTGGCCGAGGCCAAGCGCCTCAATGAACGGATGGTGATGCGGGCGCTCGCCATGGACGGGACCTGCACCGGCGAACACGGCGTCGGCACCGGAAAGATGGAGTTTCTGATGGCCGAGCACGGCGAGGCGGTGAGCGTCATGCGGGCGCTCAAGCGGGCATTGGACCCCGACAACATCATGAACCCCGGGAAGATCCTGATCGTCTAGATCGTTTCCACTCACGTGGAATCGCACCGGCCCACACCCCCGCCCGGCCGCCCACGGAATGGTACCCTTGGGGCAGTCGGGCAGGGGTGCGGGCTGGAGCCGAATGTACGGATA
>JASLLV010000070.1 GCA_030746935.1 Rhodospirillales bacterium
AATCTGTCTCACAGGTGCTGACGGGGGACACCCAGGGGCGCTGACGTCAGACAGTGCTCTTCCAACCAGTGGTCGATCGTAGCAACGGAGACGGGCCCGCCACACTCTCCTGCGTAACCGGGCCGATGCCCTCGCGCGAGTTGTCCGTCGATCACCCAAGACGCCATTACTTATGTCCAAGATCCGCTTGTTCAGATGTTCCAACCAGCTTACAGCAGCTAAACCTCGAACGAATAGCAGATCCGCACAATGGTTGGTCGCCTACAGCCCACGGAAATACGGCCGCCTTTGGCCGAAGCCGGTAGTTCGCCCAGAAGCGCCGGCCCCGGTCAGGTTCGGACTGAATCCCCGGTTCCTGAGATCGTTCGCATATTCGTTTGAACCCGACGCCGGCCCCTGTTTCGATGTGATTGGGCCGGTGACCAGTTTCGGGGGCGTTGTTTCCAAGAAGGGATTCCACGGTGAAACGGGGCATCAACGCTGCCATCATGCATGTATGAGTGACCCAAAAGTCACCATGTGAGATTCCACCCCGTCACCCAAAGTTGGGGGCGGAATTGGTCACAAATTGGTCACGAACGTGACATCACGAGGGCGGATTCACCAGGACGAGGCGCCGTTGCGGAAGCAAAAATCCCAACCATTCCGGACTATTCGGGCCGACGCATCATGAGGTTGGACGGTGTCGGGGGAATTAGCAAACCGCCGCCTTCAGCCACTCGGCCACCCCTCCGATAACGGCGAAATCATAAAATAGCGCGCGATTCCGGCGTCCACAACCTCACCCAAGGCGCCCCCGGTTTGCCGAAATCTATGGCGGTTGGTTCCCAATATGGCCGCGCTCCATCCCGGTCGTCCCAACTGACGCGCGGCCCGGGCAATCGATGTTCCCGTCCCCCTGGAGATAGCGGACGGCGGGGCGGTGGCGCGCCTCGCGGCAGCGCAGCCCGCGCCCCACCGCTTCCGGCGAGGTTACGCCTTCTCGGGCTCGTCGGCGACGGCGTAGGAGACGATACCGCCCGTCAGGCGCTTGAGTTCGGGAACGCTCAAAGGAAAGACGCAGCTCGGGTGGCCGGCCGCCGCATAGACGGTCTCGAAGCGTTTGAGGCTCACGTCGATCACCGTCGGAAGCTCGAGCGCGAGCGCCACGGGCGCGACGCCGCCGATGGCGAACCCGCTGGCCGCGCGCACTTCGTCGGCCTTGCACTGGCGATCGCCGGCGATCAGCGCCAGCACCGGTTGCTCGCCCACCACGAAGACGAGCGATTTGACGATGGCACCCTTTTCCGCCCCCAGCGCCTTCGCCGCGTCGTCGGCCGTGCGCGCGGTTTCGGCGAGCTCTTGGACACGGTCGCCGAGCCCGGCCGCATCCAGCGCCGCCCGCACCTTCTTCACCGATTCGTTCTCCATTGCGCTCATTCGGCCGCTCCCTTTTTTCGCTCGTCCCGTTCCCCTATTGCGCGGCCTTCACCTCGCCCTCGAGGATACCGTATTTGACCAGGACGGCGCGCAGATGCGCTTCCTGGGCCGGTGTCAGCGGCAGGACCGGATCGCGCGGAACCCCCGCCGGAAGCCCGATCAGGTTCAGCGCCCCCTTGATCCCCGCAGGTGGCACCGAATCGTAAAGCGCCGCGTCGATCACCTCGATGTACTTGCGATGCAGCGCGAACCGCTCGGCCGGCGTCATGTCGTGCACCTCGAACACCTCGCGAACCGTGGCGCCGAACAGCTCCGGCCCCGTCGAAACGAAGCCGCCGCACCCGAGAAGGATCGACGGGATCAGGGTCTCGCGGTGACCGCTGAGCACCGGAAATCGGTCGCCGTGGGCGGCCATCATGTCGCGGATGTGGTCGGGGTCGCGGTTGCCGTCCTTGAGGCAGGCAACGGGGGCGACGTCCGCGATGCGCGTCAGGACCTCGGGCGCGATGTTGAACTGCTGCAAATGCGACGAGTTGTAGACCATCATTGGCAGCGGCACCGCCTTCCCCACCTTCTCGAAACGGGTGACGATCTCGTCTTCCGTCGCGTCCAGGATCACCGGGTGTCCCATCAGGCAGATGCCGGTCGCGCCGGCTTCTGCGGCGACCTCGGCACGCGCGATGCTGGCTTTGGCCGATGTCCGCGTGACGTTGACGTAATAGGGGACGCGCCCGGCGATGGTTCGAACCGTGATCTCGGTCACCTGGCGCAACTCGTCGGTGGTCATTGCGTAGCCTTCGCCGTTCGAGCCGGCGATCAACAGCCCGTCCACCTTGACCGTGCTCACGTAGTACTCGAGCACCTCGGCGAAAGCGTCCCCCATCAAATCGCCGTTGTCTGCGAACGGTGTCGGCGGTGCCGGGATATGGATCTGCCCGCGGAATTCTGAGTTGGTATAGGCCTTGTCGATGGCCATGATTCGTTTCCTCCCTTGGATACTCACTCGAGATTTATGGCTTGTACCAATTTAGCCCAATTCGTTTGCGGCGGGTAGCCACGCGAACCTCGCACCGGATTCTAGCGATCCCAGTGGCGGAATCCCGAGCCGGAATCCTGAGCCAGAATCCCGATCGCGTGCCAGGTGTTGGCGGCGCGACTAATCCCTGAGCTTTTGCAACAGAATGGTGTTGACGGCCCGTGGATTGGCTTTGCCGCCGGTCGCCTGCATGACTTGGCCCACGAACCAGCCGATCAACTTTGTCTTGCCGGCGCGCACTTCGCCGGCCTTGTCGGGATTGGCGGCAACGATCGCCTCGACCGCGGCCTCGATCGCGCCCTCGTCGGTGATCTGCTCGAGACCCTTGTCCTTGACGATCACGGCCGGGTCTGCACCGCTCTCCGCCATGTCGTCGAACACGTCCTTGGCGATCCGGCCCGTAATCGTGCCGTCGGCGACGAGGTCGATCAACCGGCCCAAGTTCTCGGGCCCCACTGGCGAGTCTGCGATCCCGACGCCCCGCATGTTCAGCATCCGGAACAGCTCTCCCGTCACCCAGTTGGAAACCTGCTTGGGATCGCGCGCCCCCTTGGCCAGCACCGCCTCGAAATAGTCCGCCGTCTCCTTCTCCGCCACCAAGACCCCGGCGTCGTATGGACCGAGCCCCAGTTCGTCGACGAAACGGCGCTTCTTCACGTCGGGTAGCTCGGGAAGGTCGGCGCGCAGCCGCTCGATCTCGTCGGCTGAAACCACGAGCGGCAGCAGGTCCGGGTCGGGAAAGTAGCGATAGTCGTGGGCGAACTCCTTGGTGCGCATGGACCGGGTCTCGCCGCGGCCGGAATCGAACGAGCGCGTCTCCTGAACCACCACCTCACCGGTCTCATACGCTTCCACCTGACGGCGGGCCTCGTACTCGATGGCCTGCATGACGAAACGGATCGAGTTCACGTTCTTGATTTCGGTTCGCGTCCTGAGCTCGGTCTCGCCCTCCATGCGGACCGAGACGTTGACGTCGCAGCGAAGCGAGCCCTGCTCCATGTTGCCGTCGCAGGCGCCCACGTAGCGCACGATCGCACGCAGCTTCCGCAAGTATGCTCCTGCCTCTTCCGGGCTTCGTAGATCCGGTTTGGAGACGATCTCCATCAGTGCTACGCCGGATCGGTTGAGATCGATGAACGAGCGCCCGGGGTCCTGGTCGTGCAACGATTTGCCCGCATCCTGCTCGAGGTGAAGGCGCTCGATCCCCACCTCCCGCGTCGAGCCGTCGTCGAGGTCGAGCGTGATGGTTCCCTCGCCGACGACGGGCTGGGCGTACTGCGAAATCTGATAGCCGGCCGGCAGATCGGGATAAAAGTAGTTCTTGCGCTCGAAGACCGAGACCGGGTTGATCTTGGCGTCGAGCGCGAGACCGGTGCGTACTGCCTGGACGACGCATTCGTGGTTGAGCACCGGCAGCATCCCCGGCATGGCCGCGTCGACCAGCGAGACCTGGGTGTTGGGCTCGGCCCCGAAATCCGTGGCGGCGCCCGAGAACAGCTTGGCCCGCGAGATCACCTGGGCGTGAACCTCGAGCCCGATCACCACTTCCCACGCGCCCGCCTCGCCTTCGATCGCGAAACTCATCGCCGCGCCTCGACGAAATCGGGAACCCCCGAGAACTTGGCGGCGTTTTCGAGCGCCTGGGCGGCCCGCAGCACCGTCTCCTCGTCGAAGGGCCTTCCGATGAGATGAAGCCCGAGCGGCAGCCCGTCCGCGTCCAATCCCGCCGGGACCGAGATGCCGGGAAGCCCGCTCAAATTCGCCGGCACCGTGAACACGTCGTTCAGATACATGGCGATGGGATCGTCCATCTTCTCGCCGATCGGAAAGGCCGCCGACGGCGTCGTCGGCGTCAGCACCACGTCCACGCGCTCGAACGCCTTGTGGAAGTCGCGCGCGATCAACGTGCGCACCCGCTGCGCCTTCACGTAATAGGCGTCGTAGTACCCCGCCGACAACACATAGGTGCCGATCAGCACCCTTCGGCGCACTTCCGGACCGAAGCCGCGCCCGCGGGTGTTCTCATACATCTCGTCCAGGGATTCGCCGGGAACCCTCAGCCCGAAACGCACCCCGTCGTAGCGCGCGAGGTTGCTGGACGCTTCCGCCGGGGCGACGATGTAGTAGGCGGGCAACGCGTATTCGGTGTGCGGCAACGAAATCGCCTCGACACTGGCGCCGGCGTCGCGCAACCAGTCTGCGCCCCGCTCCCACAGCTCTTCGATCTCGTCCGGCGTGCCGTCGACCCTGTATTCCTTCGGAATCCCAACCTTCAGACCCCTGACGTCGCCGGCGCGAAGCGCGGTCTCGAAGTCCGGCACTTCGACGCGCGCCGAGGTGGAATCTCTGGGATCGTGACCGGCGATGACGCCAAGCACGATCGCCGCGTCGCGGACGGTTCGGGTGATCGGGCCCGCCTGGTCGAGGCTCGACGCGAAGGCGACGATCCCCCAGCGCGAACACCGACCGTATGTGGGCTTCATCCCGACGACGCCGCACAGCGAAGCCGGCTGGCGGATGGAGCCGCCGGTATCGGTACCGATCGCCGCGAGACAGGTGCGCGCCGCCACCGCGGCCGCCGAGCCCCCGGACGATCCACCGGGAACCAGGTCCTTACCCGTCTTTCCCCGCCAAGGGTTTTTGACCGGACCGAAGTAGCTGGTGGCGTTGGACGAGCCCATGGCGAACTCGTCCAGGTTGGTCTTGCCGACCATGACCGCGCCCGCCGCCTTCAGCTTCGCGCTCACCGTGGATTCGTAAGGTGCGGTGAAGCCGTCGAGGATGTGAGAGGCGGCGGTGGTCGGAACGTCTTCGGTGCAAAACAGGTCCTTGACCGCGATCGGGATGCCGTCGAGCGGCCCCAATATCTCGCCGCTCGCCCGGCGCGCGTCCGAAGCGCGGGCTTGTTCGAGCGCGCGGTCCGGCGTTTCGCACACGAAGATATTGAGCGCGCGCGCCGCCTCGGCGGCCGCCAGATGCGCTTCCGTCAGGGCTTCCGCCGTCACCTCGCTCTCGGCCAGGCGGTCGCCCGCTTCCGACACCGTTAGCTCGGTCAGGCCCCGGCTCATTCCACCACCTTGGGAACGGCGAAGAATCCATCTTCGCGCTCGGGCGCGTTGGCAAGCACGTCTTCTGGGCGCTCGCCTTCGTTCACCACGTCTTCGCGCTCATGTAACGTCATCTCGACGACGCTGGTCATCGGCTCGACGCCTTCGGTGTCCACACCGGCAAGCTGGTCCACCCAGCCGAGAATGTTGGAAAGCTCGCCCGCCAGCGCTTCGAGCTCGTCTTCCGGCACCTTGATGCGCGCGAGGAAGGCGATGTTCCTGACGGTTTCGATATCGAGTGGCATGGGATGTTTCCGGCCCGGCTTCGGTCCGCGGGACGGGACCCTATCACCCGCCCGGGACTCCCGACAATCGCACCGGCGCAGTCGCGACGGGTCGGTCGCTATTCACAGGAACGCCAATCGTGCATCCTGTTCGGCGAAGCCCGTGTCCGTCAACCCGCCTCGAGGATCGAGACATGACCGACGGCCCCATGAAGACCACCGCGACCGTCATCCCGGCACTTCGCTATCGCGATGCGCCAGCGGCCATAGACTGGCTTTGCCGGGCCTTCGGTTTCGAGAGGCATCTCGTGGTCGAAGGCGACGATGGCGTGATCCTCCACGCCCGGCTCAGTTTCGGCAGCGGCATGGTCATGCTGGGCTCCGTGCGCGAGGGTGCACATGACAGCATGATGATCCAGCCCGCCGATACGGGCGGCTCGGAAACCCAATGCCCTTACGTCGTCGTCGCTGACGCCGACGCCCATTTCGCGCGCGCTCTCGCCGCCGGCGCCGAGGTCGTCATGGAAGTCGCGGATCAGGATTATGGCGGACGCCTATATACCTGCCGCGACCCCGAGGGCCATATCTGGAATTTCGGGACCTATGATCCCTGGAAATAAGCGAGCGCCTTGCTCCGGCGCTTCCAATCACGAACTCTCCGCCGCCTCCAAGAGCCTTCGCTCCCAGGCGAGCGCGGATCCCACGATCGCATCAAGCTCGTCATAGCGGGGGCGCCACGCAAACGCCTCGCGAATGCGTCGCGCATCGGCGACGAGCGTCGGCGCGTCGCCCGGCCGGCGCGGGCCGATGCGAACGTCCAGTTTCCGCCCCGAGGCGCGTTCGACGGCGGCCAGCACGTCCCGGACCGAGGCGCCTTGCCCGTAGCCGCAGTTGAGCGTCAGCGATTCGCCCCCGGCCCCGAGGTGATCGAGCGCGGCGAGATGGGCATCCGCCAAGTCGCTCACGTGGATGTAGTCGCGCACACAGGTGCCGTCGGGGGTGTCGTAGTCGTCGCCGAAGATCTCGATGCCGTCCCTGAGCCCCAACGCCGCCTGACAAGCAATCTTGATCAGATGCGTGACGTTTCGCGACGACTGGCCGGCGCGGCCGGCCGGGTCCGCGCCCGCCACGTTGAAATAGCGGAGAACCGCGACGTCGAGCCCATGGGCGCGGGCGGCGTCGCGGACCATCCATTCGGCGGCGAGCTTCGAACGCCCGTAGGGCGCGAGCGGCGCCAAAGCTGCATCCTCGTTCACCGGCAAGCGTTCGGGAGCACCATACACGGCAGCCGAAGAGGAATAGACGAACGTTCCGACGCCCGCCTCGACGCACGCCTCGAGCAGGGTCCGCGTGGCGCCCGCAATGTTTGCGTAGTACGCGAGCGGATCGCGCACCGATTCCGAATTAACGATGAAGCCCGCGAAGTGGAGCACGGCCTGGCAACGGTGGCGATCCAATACCGCGGCCGTGAACGCCCGATCGCCCGCGTCGCCCACCTCCAGGATCGCGCCTTCGGCAACCGCTTCGCGCGTGCCCGCGGAAAGGTCGTCGAGAACGACCACGCTTGCTGAACGCTCGAGAAGCGTATGCACCACGTGGCTGCCGATGTAGCCGGCGCCGCCCGTCACCAAGACCCGTCCCAACGCCTTTGTCATTGCTGGCCCGCGGCGATGGCGTCCCAGACCGCTTCGTTCCACGCCCCGAGTGCAAGCGTGATGGCGCCGCCCAGTGCCTCGGGTTTGGTCTTCGCCGGGCGCTCCTTTTCCGGCGCCGAGGCGCGGAACTCGGTCAGCGAAACGCTGTCCAGCACGACGCGGTCCTTGGCGTCCTCGTACATGACGATCGTGGACAAGGGTTCGTCCAATTCCTCGCCGACCTCGCGCACGTCAAGGCCGATCTGGTAGATCCGGCTCCGAGAAAGGGCATAGGGCGCCTCGGTGATGAACATGAAGGCGAGGAAGCCGAGCTCGCCCGCGGGCGTCGCGCAGCGCCATTCGACCTCATAGTCGGAGGTGACGATGCGCTCGTTCGGGATCGGCGCCTTGCCGACGTGGCGCACCACGTAGGTGCACTTCACGCCGCCCGCGCCCGCCGCCTCGCCCTTGAGCTCGCCTTCGAGCGTTCCGTCGATCAGGGGCAACAGGTAGTTTCCGAAGACGAACCCCGCCGCATCACCGTCCAGCCGGATCGCGACCCAGCCGTCGTCGGTGACGCCCAAAGCCGACACTCTGTCTCCGTCGTTGAGCTTGCCGATTTTCTCGCTTCGGGTCGAGCTTCCGGCGCGAACGTTCACGTCGTTCATCACCAGATAATCTCCGGTTTGGGCGGTGATGGGGACCCCTCGGACCGTCTCCTGGGCCAAGACCGGCGATGCTATCATTACGAGTGCGAAGGCGCAGCACAGACTTGGTCGGCGAACGCGTGCCGCCGCGCGCGCGCTTCCCACCGCCGTCCGCCACTAGGCCGCGCATTTGCTCTCGCGAATCTGCCGATAGAAATAACAATGGGTTACGTCCCATGATACCCTTTCGGCTTTGTCCACTCCAGAGGTCTTTTCCGACGTGGCGAGGCGACGTTTCGCCCGCGCGGACCCATGAAATGGACGCGAAGGGATGCGACGCGGATGATCTGCGAAACCATTTATGCGCTTCGGGTCGGTCTCGCGCCCAGGACCCGGCTTTTGGGCCTGGACATGGGTGCGAGGACGATTGGGCTCGCGCTTTCCGACGTCTCACGCACGGTGGCGACGCCCATGGACGTGATTAGGCGCACGAAACTTGACACCGACCTCGAGACCCTTCAACGCCTCGTCGCCGAGCACGGTGTCGGCGGGTTGGTGGTCGGACTTCCGATCGCCATGGATGGCCACGAAAGATCGCGTGCGCAATCGGTGCGCCGGTTCGCACGTGATCTCGCAGGGGTCGTCGAAGTCCCCATCGCATTCTGGGATGAGCGGCTGTCGAGCGCCGCGGTCGAGCGGGTTCTGATCGAAGAGGTGGACATGACCCGCAAGCGCCGGCGTCAGGTGGTGGACAAGATGGCGGCCGCATACATCCTCCAAGGCGCGCTGGACGCCATGGCGTCGAAATGAGTTGTCGCCGACGCCAGCGATTCGCCTAGGCGGCGAACACGTTTTGGGCCTTGGGAACGCCGCTGAGGAGTGTTTACCGCGGATCGGCCTCGGCGGTTACGGATCCCAGAGCCGCCGCCGTCTCTCGCCGATCAAACAATCGAACGACGCCTGTGCAACGTCGGTTGCCGCGTTGACGATGCGGGGCGGCGATACACCGGCGATCTCGAGGACGAGTTTCCTGCGAATTGCGGTGGCGAGTTGAGAGGCGGCTTCGACCGGCAGCACGAAAGCGCCTGGTCCACCGATCACGCACTCGACGTAATAGCGATCGAGCGCCATGCCCGGGATCGCACCGCTGAGAGACGGCCGCACCATTATCGGCAAACCGTTGATGATGATCCCGCGCTCGAGCGCCGCGTTGCGGACCGGCACGACAGGCAAGCCTCG
Source organism: Rhodospirillales bacterium (assembly GCA_030746935.1). Classification (GTDB taxonomy): domain Bacteria; phylum Pseudomonadota; class Alphaproteobacteria; order Rhodospirillales; family JASLLV01; genus JASLLV01. Next base: position 9,307 of record JASLLV010000070.1, read on the forward strand.
GTTGTTGGGCCCGTCGCCCGAGATGTCGATGATGCGTCGGGTGCCGGCGAAATCGTTCCCTTCGAAGAATCCGGCGGCGAAGTCGATGGCACCCGAAATCGAAGTCCCGCGAATGAGCGCGATCGGTGTGGCGGCGAGCTCGTTCGCGACCGCGCGCGCCGAAGTCGCATCCTCGATCAGTCGCCACGGCACCGCCACCACCTGCGAGGCCGCCCCGGCCCATTCCACATAGGCGACCACGATCCGCCGCAAGGGCCCGAGCCGGATCGCGTGGACGACGTCCGGGTGCTGAAGCGCACCAACGTATCCGCGACGCTGCCGCTCGTGTTCGCCTTGATCCATGGAGCCGGAGACGTCGACGGCGAGAACGAGTTCGAGATCGACCGCGGTCTCGGTTCGCGCGTCCGCCGTCTGCATGACAAGCACGACGCCCAGCAGCGCGCCCAAGGCGGACGCGATCAAGGGGCGCCGGTGCATGGTCGGGGCCATGATTCGCCCGGCCGAGCCGTTGCGCTGCACCATGCCGCGATCGGTCCGGCGCCCGGCATTGTCCATCGGGCCGCGGTTCAGCGCGGCACGCAAGCGAAAGGCCAGACGACCTTCGTTCCCTCCGGCACGATGCGGCCGTCGGTTGTCTTGAAGGCGATCGGCACCGACTTCTCCGCTTCCGGCAGGTCGATCAGGTTCACAGATTCCACCGGCGCCCTCCTGAAGAATGCCATCGGGTCCATCCACTGGCCGCCGACGGGGATCAGCATGTGCCCGATCTCGTACTCGCCGCCGGTGCTGAAAAAGGCAGTCATGTGCAGGTGCGAAAACCCGTCGGCGCCGTAATAGCCGCCTGTGGTACCGGTCTTGCCGGCGCGCGCGATCAACTCGCCCATCGCGACCCGTTGGCCGATGGTGAGCGGCGGCAATTCCTGGATGTGCTTGTATTCGGTGTAGGTCCACACATCGAGACCCGTATCCTCCGGGGCGTGCTGCAAGACGATGGCGAGGCCGCCGATGGCGGCTCCCTCGCCCATAGTCACGACCGTTCCGTCGGCAAGGGCGAGAATCGGCGTGCCCTCGTCGGCGGGGATGTCGAAGCCACCGTGACGGCCCTGGTAGAAACGGCGGCTGCGTTGACTTCCGTCGCTGCGGGTGGCGACGCCGAAGGCCGACGTCATCAGGGGACAGTCGGCGTCGTCAGGATATACGGGCGCAAGTCCGGTCTCGAGGAAGCCCCTTATTCGCATGGCGTCCAGATTTGCCCGGGTCGGAATGAAGGCCCCGATGATCTCGGGATTTGTGTCCGCGGCGACTTTCCCGGGGCCGCCGGGTGGTGTGGGCTTGCGGCCCCCCTTCTTCCCCCCCTTGAGCTTGCCGCGCTCGCCCATCTGCGCCTCGGCAGCCGGTGGTGTCGCGGCCACCATCGCGACGGCGACGATCGCCGCGACGACGGCGATGGCACCGAGAGCTCTCATTTCGACGGCTCCGTCCTCTCGTACTCGAAGGCGATCATCGCCCCGTCCGGCCACGGGCTCAAGGTCGGCGGGCGACGGGCTCGCCGCGCCGCGCGCTCCCCAGCAGCAGCAACAGCGGCGCCGACAGCAGCGTCAACCACATCATGAAGACGAAATCGTTCAGATAGGCAATGGTGGATGCTTGGCGCGTTACCTCGTCATTGAGCGCGATCACGCCGGCCGTCGTCGACCAGTCCCAGGCCTCGGGAAGCCAGGGTGTCTGGAGCATGGATCGGAACGGCGTAATTCCCTTGGCCAAGCTCGCGTGGTTCACCTGGGTGTTGTAGCCGAGGAGGGTGACTACGGTGGAGATGCCGATGCTGCTGCCGATGTTGCGCACCAGGCTGAACATCGCCGCGCCCTCGGTGCGGTAGTGCGGCGCCAGCGTCGAGAAGCTGATCGTGGTAAGCGGCACGAACACCAGGCCGAGGCCGAATCCCTGGGTAACGCCGGTATGCACGATGGTCCAAGTGTCCACGTACATAGTGAAGCCGGTCATCTGCCAAAGCGATAGCGACGTCAGACCGAGGCCGATAAGGATCAGCCAGCGCGCATCCACCTTGCCGACCAGGCGGCCGACGAGGACCATGGCGACCATCGTACCGACGCCGCGCGGGGCCATAACATATCCGGTGGTGAGTACGGAGAAGTGCATGACGTGCTGAAGGAACGGCGGCAGCAGCGCCAGCGTCGCGAAAAGAACGATGCCGACGACGAACATGAGAACGAGGCCGACCGCGAAATTGCGGTCCTTGAACAGCCCCGGCGCCAAGAACGGTTGCTCGGCGGTCGCCATGTGGACGATGAACATGTACAGGAACAATCCCGCGAACACTGCTTCGACCACGATCTCGACGGACGCGAACCAGTCGAGCGAGCCGCCGCGGTCGAGCATCATCTGAAGGGCGCCGATGCCGAGGCTGAGAAGCGCGAATCCGAAGAAGTCGAAGCCGCGGCTTCGGACGCGCCGGGTTTCGGGCACGAAGGCGAGGATGCCTACGAGCGCGAGAACGCCGATGGGAAGGTTGATGTAAAATACCCAGCGCCAGCTGTAAACTTCGGTCAAATAGCCGCCCAACAGCGGCCCGAGAATCGGGCCCACCATGACGCCCAATCCCCACATGGCCATGGCGGAGCCGTGCTTCTCGCGCGGATAGGTATCGAGCAAAAGCGCCTGCGAGATCGGGACAAGGCCGGCGCCGAAGGCCCCTTGCAGAATCCGGTAGACAACCAGCTCGAAGAGCGAAGTGGCCGAGCCGCACAGCACCGATGCGACCGTGAACCCCGCAACCGCGATCGCGAACAACCGCTTGCGTCCGATCCGCGCGGCCAGAACGCCGGTCGGCGGAGTCATGACGGCGGCGGCGACGATATAGGACGTCAGCACCCACGAAATCTGCTCGTGGTCTGCCGACATGCTGCCTTGCATGTGCGCAAGGGCGACGTTGGCGATGGTCATGTCCAAAACCTGCATGACCGTTGCCAGCATGACGCAAACGGTGATCAGGCCGCGCTGCAGAGGCGTGTTCTCCGCAGGCACAGCAGTCATTGCCGGCGTTCGACCCCAAGCGCGTTGGCTACCGTGGGAACGTCGATCCACGACAGCACCGAACGCATGAACCCCGGCAACGGACGCTTCCGCCCGGTGTCGATCACGACAAGGGTGCTCATCCCGGTGCGCAGAACCGGGTCGTCGCCGTTCGAATACACGGAAATGCGGAGGGGGATGCGCTGCACGATCTTGACCCAGTTTCCCGTGGCATTCTGCGGCGGAATTATCGAGAACTCGGCGCCGGTGGCCTGGCTGATGCTTTCCACGGTGCCGTGCCATGTCCGGTCCGGGTAGGTGTCGACGTGGATGCGCGCGGGCTGCCCCACAGACACGTGCGCGAGATCGGTTTCCTTGAAGTTGGCCTCGATCCAGACGCCTCGGGCGGCAATCACGCTCATGACCGCATCCCCGGCGGCCACGTGTTGCCCCAGGTCCGGGATCCTGCTGGCGACGCCGGCGAATGGCGCCCGGATGACCGCGCGATCGAGATCGAGCGCCGCGTCATCGAGCGTCGCCCGGGCTTCGCGGGACCGTGCGTGGCGCGCGATCGGAATGTCCGGATCGCCACCGAGGCGGGCGCGGATCTGGGCCATCTCGTGCTCGATGACGGCGAGTCGTCGCCGCGCCACCTCCACGGTTTGACGGGCCTTGTCGAGCGTGGACTCGGACACGATGCTATTCTGCGCGAGGGTCGACTTCCGCTCAAAATCGCGGAGCGCGTATGCTTCGTTGGATTGTGCGAGCTTCCGCTCTTCGGCTTTCTGACGGTACGTCGCCTTCAGAACCTCGATCTCCTCGCCGACCGCTTGGAGGTGCGCGCGGGCGCGCGCGACCGCCACCCGGTACGGCCTATCGTCGATTCGAAACAGGATCTGCCCCTTGGCGACGCGGGCGTTCTCGCGGACCGCGACGTCTACGATCGGACCCGAGACCTGGGCGGCGACTGAAACCGTGTCGGCCTTGACGTACGCGTTTTCGGTTTCGACGAAACGCCCTCCGGTCAAGTACACGTAGCCGCTCACCGCGATCACCAGCACCGGAGCCGTCGAAAGCAGGGTTCGGCGCAACCAGCGCTTCTTTCGCCGTCGAGGCGGCGAATCGACGCCTACCTCGGCGATCGTTTCGGGCGGTCCGGAAGCGTCCGCGCCAGCGGGCGCGAGCTCTTCTTCGCCATTCTCTTTAGGCTCAGGACTCATTGATTGAGATAGAAGATGACGAAAGCGGCGATGCATATGGCTGAGAAGAAAGTGTGGG
>JASLLV010000071.1 GCA_030746935.1 Rhodospirillales bacterium
TGTCTGGGCCGCATCCGCCAGTTCCATCATCGAAAAGGTCAACCGTGGGAAACGAGCGTTGGAATCGCAACACTAGCTGCATGGGCAGGGCGGCTTCCCAGCCGAAACTCTCGGCAAGCGATATGCTGCCGAGGCTCGGGAGGCCCGACCAGAAGCCGAAGTGGAGCGTCGCCCAAAAGCCGCCGAAGCAAAAGGCGGCGAGCGCAAGCACCATGCGCGTGCTCCCCCCGCCCACCGTATAGAGCGTGCCCGAGCCGCACCCGCCCGCGAGCTGCATGCCGAGGCCGAACATCGCGCTTCCGATCGCCACCTGGACCGCCACCGGGGCGACGGTGCCGACGCCGGAGAGGTCGCGGACCGCGAACGCCCGGCGATAGGCGGACGTGAACCCGAAGGCGGCATGGTAGAGCGTGAGTCCCAGCAGCCCGCCGAGGACGAGAAAGGCTCCGCGCTCCCAGCCGTCGGCTCCGAGAACAAGGGCGCCAGCGACAATCGCCGCAACGCCCGCGCCGGCGACCGCGCGCTGCGGCGCCTGCGACGGGACGCCGTCAGATGCGCTCATCCGGTCCCCATCGGCGCCGAGACCCTCAACGCGCCGCGCCGCCCGGGCGCGCCATCACGATCAGGCCGAACGGCTGCGTGCCGGCAGGAAGCGTTTTCACCACCTCCATGGTGGCGGTGTCGATGACCGCGATCTTGTTTTCGCTGTGGAGGGTGGCGTAGGCAAAGCGCCCGTCGGGACGGAAGTTCACGTTGGCGATGCCTTGGCCGACGCGGATGCGTTTGACCTCGTTGTAGTTTTTCGCGTCGATCACCGAGGTGAATTCATCCCGGAAGTGGGTGACGTAGGCGTAGCGGCCGTCCGGCGTCCAGGCGTTCGTCACCGGGACCTTGCCGAGCTTGCGCGAATCGCGCGACGAAAGCGTGTCCGCGTCGAGGATGTCGTTGGTCCCGCCCACGGCGGTCTGCACCCATACGGTTTCGCCGCGTGGGTCGACGCGCAGCATGTGGGGTTTCGAGCCCTCGGGTAACGCCGTTCTCTTGACGATCTCCCAGCTCGTGAGATCGAAGGCGGCCACCGTGTGCTGGTCGCGCTCGGGGAAGTATCCCAACCCGCGCCCCGCCGCTAGGTCGATGTCACAGGGGAAATCGCCGGTGGCGATCCGGTGCACGATCTCGAGGCGCTCGCGGTCGATCACGGCGACGATGTCGTCTCCGGCCGCGTTCACGAGCACGTGGCGTCGATCGGGCGTGAGCTGGACGCTGTGGGCCGGTCCCTTGCCCACCTCCAGTCTGCGAACGACGCGCATCTCGACGGGGTCCACGGCGATCACATGGACCATGCCCTCCACCAACTCGTACGTCCAAATGTGGCGCCCGTCCCAATAGTCTTGCTCGTTCGAAAGCCAGCGGACGCTGGCGCCAAGAGCGCGCGTGTCGACGACTTCGTTGGTGGCCGTGTCGATCACCGTGACGTCCTAGGACTTGACGTTGAAGGCGTACGCCAAAACGGGCGCTTGTGGCGGCGCGACGTCGGCGCACCCGATGAAGGCGCTCAGGACCCCGGCGAGCGGCAAGAAAAACGGAATATGTCGAACGTTCATTACCGTACCCTCCCTTGTCCGGACAAAATTTCGCGCATGGGGACCGGACTCGACGATCACCGTAAATATTGGTGCCGGCCGCGCGCGCAAGCAAGGCCGAACCGGCGCCGTTTCGCGAAAGACCCATGCCTACCGGCGCCTCCGCGTAGCGCGTGCCGAGCGTGCTTGTGACATCGGCGTGGTTGCCGCACAGGGTCTCGGCGCGCGCCTCGCCAAGTGTCCCGAAGACCGTGCCGGTCGCAATCACCGCGGCCGCGAACACCGAGGACGCGATACCTGTCCGCCGAATGAAGTCTCTCGAAAGTCCGCTCATGTGTCCCTCCTCGTCGGGTGCCGGCCGAATCCGCTGGCCGACCCCCGAATCATACGGAGTCCCCGGCGCGGCCGAGTTGCAATCCGTCACACTTCACGAGGGATTGATCCCGGGGCGGAAAAAACTCACGGGTCCGTGATGGGCGTAGAGGACTCACGCACCAACCGGAAACCGATGAGTATGTGCTTGAGCTCGGTGGGCCGCGCGTGGCGGGCCGCCGGCCTGCAGACTCCGCACCCCTTGTCGTTCCATGATCCGCCCTTGACGATGGCGCGGTCCCGCCCGGCGTCGGTGGCGGTCCATTCGAACACTTGGCCGGCGGCGTCGAGAACGTCGTAGGCGCTGGCGCCGTCCGGATACCGCCCCACCGCCACCGTATCGAACGGACCATTATCGTGGCTGTTGAGCCGCACCCCGTCGAAGGTGTCGCCCCATGGGAAGCGGCGGCCATCGGCGCCGCGGGCGGCCTTCTCCCACTCTTCTTCGGCGGGCAGCCGCCAGCGGGCGCCGGTGACGTGCGAGAGCCAACGCGCGTAGGCTTCGGCGTCGTCGCGCGAAACCAGCACCACCGGATGGTCCGCGCGCCCGGCCGGCGGCCTGCCGGACGCCCAAGCGTGCCGGCGGGTGCGCTCGAAGGGATGCACCAGTCCATAACCCGCCCACGTCCGCCCATCCACGTCGGGCGGCGAACGCCCGGTTGCTTCGATGAAGGCGCCGTACTGGGCGTTGGTGATGGGCGTCCTCGTGATCGCGTAGGCGCCGGTTTCGTGCCGCGCCCGCGCGTGCTCTGCGTCGTACCATCGAGATTCGCGCGTGCGCGCGTGCCCGTACGCCGCCTCATCGAGTCGGTAGGCCGCCTCGCGCTCGGCCCCATCGGAGCCGAACACGAAGGGGCCGGCGGGAATCGTCACGGTCTCGGGCACGGCGGTCTCGGTGTCGGCCTGGGACGGCGCGGATGCGACGCCCACGACACCGGCGCCTAACGCGCCTACGAATACGGCCAACGCACACCGTCCAAATTTCGGTTTCATGCTGTCCGCCACCTCCGACGCCGGCGCGCCTGGGGCCGAAGATTACGCCCCGGACCTGCCGAGCGGACAGGTGTTGGCATTCACATCCATGTGAAGCCCCGTGATTGGCCGCAGCAAGGCGGATTTGCAATCATCGGCGGACCAGTTTCCGTCGAACGCGCTATCCGAACGTCTGTCAACAGGAGGGGAAGTCGTGAATTCGTTGAAATCCAAATTGCTGTCCTCGTCGGCCATCCCGGTGCTCGTCGGCGCCGGCATCGCCGTCGGAGGCGCCGTGGCCGTGGCCGGGCCGGGCTTTTCGATCGCTCCGACGCTCGAACGCCAGGGCACCTTGCCCGACGCCAAACCGAGGCCCGGCGCCGTTCGCCTGGCGGCGTGCAGTGCGGACTACCCGTGCGCAGCCAAGAACCCGTGCAACCCGTGCGCGGCCAAGAAGTTGGCGGCGAACCCGTGCAACCCGTGCGCGGCCAAGAACCCGTGCAACCCGTGCGCAGCGAACCCTTGCAATCCGTGTGGCGCCGGCGGCGCGATCGAACTTACGTCGGCCGAAGCGGCCGCGGCCTACGCGTGTCTTCTCGGCGAGTTGAAGGCGGCGTACGCCAAGGCGGGGCTGGGCGTCGTCAAGGACTACGATCGCTGGACCAACGCCAACACGGCCCCGTACGTCTCCGACACCCATGGTGGCCGGTTGGTCAACAACTACACCAACAGCCAGGGCGGGTATCTTTACGTGAAGTTCGAGGACTCTGGCAAAATGCCGGCAGGATCCGTACTCGCCAAGGACAGCTTCGTCGCCCAGCCTGACGGGCGCTTGGCGATCGGCCCGTTGTTCGTCATGGAGAAGATGACCCACGGCTTCAACGCCGAGTCCGGCGACTGGCGCTACACCATGGTCATGCCCGACGGATCGGTGTTCGGCCGGACCAAGGGCGCGGGCTCGGCATCGGTGGAGTTCTGCAACACCTGCCATGCCGCCACCGCCGAGACCCAGGACTACATGTTCTTCCTGCCCGAAGAGCATCGCGCGAAGTTCTGACGCTTCCCCCTCCGGGGCCTCGCCACCCGTGGCGAGGCCCTTTTTTTATCCGCCGATCGAGAACCCGGAAACCATGCCTAAGCTTGTGATCCTTCGAGTCTGCGTCGCGGCAGTCGCACTGTTCGCCGCCCAGCCGCCGCCGGCCGCGGCCGACGCCGTGGCCGGCGAAGCGGTCTTCAAGAAATGCGCCGTTTGTCATTCGCTCGAGAAAGGAACGAACAAGGTCGGCCCCTCGCTTTACGGCCTGATCGGACGGACGGCGGGGACCGCGGCTAAGTTCAAGTACTCGATGGCGATGAAGGCGGCCGGCGAAGGCGGCATCGCGTGGACCGAGGAGAATTTGCTCGCCTATCTCGAGGCGCCGAAGACGTTCGTGCCCAAGAACAAGATGCCGTTCCCGGGATTGAGGAAGGCGAAGGACCGTGACGACCTGATCGCCTATCTCAATAAAGCGACGCGGTGATTGGCAGTCACGGGGTTGTGAAGCGACGTTATTCGCCTGCGCTAGCGAACGGCGATAGGTAGGGATCGGAAACCGCCGCAGGCGAAGCGGAACGACTCCCATCAATCGCAGACGAGGAACCGAACATGCTCAAGAAATCGATGATCGCACTCAGCGTGGCGATGCTTGCGGGCGCCGGTGCCATGGACGTGCTGCCGCAGGCCCACTCCAAGTCGCCGGGCGCGGGCAACCTGATCTAGCTCGCGGCGTGCAGCCCCTGTGCCGCCAAGAGCGCGAGCAACCCTTGCAACCCGTGCGCCGCCAAGAAGAAGCTGCTGTTGAAAAAGGGCAACCCTTGCAATCCTTGCGCGGCCAAGAACCCGTGCAATCCCTGCGCCGCGAAAAAGAAGTAGCCGGACGCAAATCGCCGACCCACTGGACAGTTCGCAACGCCGCGGATCGCATTGGGCGGTCCGCGGCGTTCGCATGTCCGGAACACCGATTAGCCCTTGGACAGATCCCCGCCCGGGCCCATGATATACGGTCCTACGAGCTTTCCATCGGCCCACGCGGACCCATCGGATGACGGAATTGCGAAGCCTTCCCGCCAAGCGCCTTCGGGTAATGGCCGGGGCGGGAAACCGGATTCTCGAATGCTACCGCGTTCTTCGCAAAACCAACGCGAACGTGGTCGGCGAGGTCCTGCGCGGCCAGGGCGAATTCTACGAGTGGGACCACTATCCCAAGGGCGACGTCTACGACCACGAGACGCACGGCCAGTACTACTATCACACCCATCCGGCCGATCTTCGCGGTGGCGAGCATGGCCACTTCCACACCTTCCTTCGGCCCAAGGGGATGCCCGCCAGGGTCAAGCCCGCGCCGCTCGCCGATTTCAAGCCGCCGAAGGACGCGAACGACGCGCTGAGCCATTTGGTGGCGATCTCGACGAACAAGGCCGGGTATCCGATCGGCCTGTTCACCACCAACCGCTGGGTGACGGGTGAGACGTGGTACGCGGCCAAGGACGTGGTCCGCATGTTGGATCGGTTTCTGATGGATCTCGCGTACCCGTCGTGGCCAGTGAACATCTGGATCACAGACATGCTCCGGCTATTCCGGCCGCAAATCGAGGAACTGCTGCTCGCGCGCGACAGGGCCGTCGACCGGCGGCAGGCCGATCACCCGGAAGGAAACACTTACGAGGACCGCGACCTCGAGATCACCTCGGTCGTCGAGATATCGGTCGAACGCCAGATCGAGGACGTCCGCCGCGCCAGTGCCGCCTGATCGGCCCTTTGGACCGCGCGCGGCTCGCCCGCAGGCGGCATCGCTTCTCCCGCGGGCGTAAATTCGACCCGTCGCCTTAGGGTTTGGCCCGTGGCCCCTCGCGCGGCGCAATACGGAAATGCAGATCGCCGTCGCGCTCCACCCGGCTCACCAGGCGCGTTTCCCAATCCAGATAGGCGAGCATGGCTGCCTCGATACCGCTCTTTCGGTCATAGGGGCGCAGCCACTCGTCGTCGACCGGTGTGGACAGCCTTTCCCGGTCGTGCTCGAGCGGTAAACCCGCGCCCACCCACCCCCGTGTCCCGCCTTCCAGTACCCGGACCGTCGCCGACGCGTCCCCACCGATCTCCGCCGCCGCCAGTCGCGCGCGGACGCCGTCGGGCGAGGTAAGGACGACGGCTGGCGTCCCTGGGATCGCGTCCAGGCACGCGTCCAGGCGCGAGCGAATGGCGAACCAGGCGCCCGGAACGTGGCCGTCGCGGTAGCTCCGGCTGTCGGCCAGGTCGACGACCGCGATATCGGCCCGCCCAAGCGCGTCGGCGAGCGCGCCGGGACCGATCGTATCCACTTCCACCCCGTCGAGACCGAAGGCCGCGACCCGTTCAGGCCCGATGGCGAGGCGGCCCCGCGGGATTCCCCCTTCCAGCACGAAGGTCTCTCGCCAGCCCATCTGGATCAGCCACGATGCGGTCATGGTGGCGCGCACGCCGTCATTGTCGACGAGGACGATGCGGGCGTCCCGCGTACCCACGTATAAATCGGTGGCCTGGACAAGCTGTCCGCCCGGCGCCGAGCGCGCACCCTCCAGGTGTCCGGCCACGTATTCCTCGGGCGAGCGCACGTCGAAGACGTAGAGGCTGTGTGCGTCGGCCTCGGCCCGCATCCGCTCGAGGCGCGCATTGCGGATACGTCGGACGCCGAATCGTTTACCGACGCGCCGGGCCGCGGCGCGGGCCCGGGCAAGTCCTTTCCGGCTGGGGGTCGGAGCGGCGCGCGTCTTCCCCTTCTCCAGGGTCAGCCCGGCGAGCGTCCAGCCCATGGTCCCGTTCTCGAGCGCGACGACCGGATTGGCGATGCCTGCGTTGATCAGGGACTGGGCGCCGATGATGCTGCGCGTCCGGCCCGCGCAGTTGACCACGACCAGGGTCTCGGAAGACGGCGCGAGATCGGCGATCCGGTAAACCAGTTCGGCGCCCGGGCAGTCGATCGCGCCCGGAATGCTCATGCGGCGGAACTCGTCCGCCGGCCGGCTATCGAGGACGATCAGCTCGGCGCCGGAATTCATGCGCTCCTCCAACTCCCGGGCGGTGACGTGCGGCGTTCCGCACACCGCCTCGACGTGTTCGCCGAACGCCTTGCTCGGAACGTTGGTGCCGGTAAACAACTCCAGGCCTTCGTCCCACCACGCGCGGACGCCGCCGGCGAGGATCGAGAGGTTCGAATACCCCCAACGCGCCATCTTTGCCGCCGCGATCTCGGCGAACCCCTCGTCGCCGCCATACAGAACCACGCGGCAGTTCCGCCTCGGAACCAGCGCGTCGATCCGCTCCTCCAACGCGCTCAAGGCAACGGAGACGGCCAGCAGCGGGTGCCCTTCGGCGTAGGGGCCGCCCTCGCGGACGTCGATGAACGCGAGTTCGCGGCCGCCGGCGATCATCGCCTTCACTTCGGCAACGGAAACGACCGGCGTCCTGATCTCGGGCCGTGCGGGTCCGGGGCGGATCGCACCCCCGGCTGCGCCTTCGAAGAAAACGCGCCCGGCCATGTCGTCGAGGCGCCGGCCGTACATGTGGAGATGCAGCGAGCGCCCTCTCCCCGTCACTTCGATGGCGTGGATATCGTCGGGCATGAGGGCGAGACCGTCTCGCCAGCCGAGCGTCACCTCGCCCGTCTTCTGCAATGTTCCCTGATCCGGGCGGCTCCCGTCATCTGTGCGGTCGAACAGGGTGTTGCGCTCGTTCCCGCGCACCCCGGCGATCACGGCCCAAGTGGTGTGGTTATGCGGCGTTTGGCGCTTTCCCGGAAGACCGGCCGAGGCGTACAGCGCGATGTGCGCGCCGGCGTCCTCGCACAGCCGGTAGATACCCATCCGGGACTCGCGATCGGCGGGGAAGTGCCGGGCCGGAAAGAGCTCACGCCGTTTCGCGAGCGCCACGAGCTGGCTCTGAATCGCCGCCAGTGCGTCCCGCGTAACCCCCGCTTCGGACACGATCTCGCTGGCCCTGGCGACGGTTTCGCGCACCGCGCGGTGGCGCCGGTCGACCACCGACGCGGCGGGCGCGCCCGACGCGCGTTTCACCGGCTGCGGCTTTCGCGTTTGGGGGTGGTCGCCGCAGCGCCGATCACTTCGCGGACGGCCGCGAGCGCGGTTGAGACGTCGTCGGCGCCGACGTCGATGTGGGTAACGGCGCGCATTTGCTTGGCGTCCAGGGTCTGGAATCGCACTCCGCGTTCGATCAGGTGGGCATTCAATTCGTCCGCCCCGAGACCGGTTCGGGAAACGTCGAAGAAGATGATGTTGGTGCGAAATGCCTCGGGATCGATCTCGATGCCGGGAATTGCGGCGAGACCCTGGGCGAGCTGTCGCGCGTTGTCGTGATCGTCGGCGAGGCGCTGGACATGGTTCTCAAGGGCGTAGACGCCCGCGGCCGCCAGGAATCCGGCTTGGCGCATGGCGCCGCCAAACTGGTGCTTGAACCGCCAGGCCTCCTCGATGAAGCGCGCGGATCCCGCGAGCACCCCGCCCACCGGGCAGCCGAGTCCCTTGGAAAGATCGATCCACACCGAATCGAATGGCCCGGCGTAGTCGCGGGCCGCGATCCCCGTAGCGGCTTGCGCGTTCAGGAGCCGCGCCCCGTCCATGTGCGCCGCCAGGCCGTTCTCCCTGGCCACGCCTGTGACCGCCTCGATGACGGCGAGTGGCCAGATCGCACCGCCCGCCCGGTTTGTGGTTTGCTCGACCGAAACCAGTCGCGAACGCGGCACGTCGGGGCGGTGGGGGCGAATCGCGGCCCGCACCTGATCGGCGTCGAATACCCCGTGATCGCCTTCGAGCACGCGGACGTTGGCCCCCGACAAAGCGGCGATGCCGCCCGCTTCCGAGTTCACGCCGTGCGCCCACTGATCGAGGATGATCTCGTCGCCTGGCCGACAGTGGACGCGATAGGCCACCTGGTTGCACATCTTGCCCGAGGGAAGAAAAACGGCGTCGTCCTTGCCCAGAAGCTCGGCCGCCATGGCGCAAAGACGGTTGACCGTCGGGTCCTCGCGCGCCTGCTCGTCGCCCACCTCGGCCGCCGCCATGGCAGCGCGCATGGCGTCGGTGGGCCGCGACTTGGTATCGCTGGCAAAATCGATCAGGCGGTTCTGCACCGCGATCCTCCGCTTCTCGCCTCGGGGGTGTGATCGAGTATAGGGGGACCGTCGCGCGCCACAAGGCGCGGTCCATCCCGCTTCAGCTGCCGCCCACCTCGAGGCCGAGCGATTGAACGTATTGGAGGCCGTGCGCGCAGCGCGTATTTCTAAGCCGCATCGCCTGATCGGCGAGGCCGAACGCGTTCAACACCTCCTCGACGGGTGTGAACGTCGGCGAAAGCAGCACGCGCAGGTCGTCCGCCCGCTCGATCAGCTCGCGCCCAAACGCCCGGTTGCGCTCGGCCAGAGCAACCTGGCCCGGTGCCGGATCGGTGCTGTCTTCCTGGAACCGGGCCTTGCTCTCTTCGAAGGTCAGGCGTTCGGTAAATTTTTTTGGGCTGAGTTTGGGCAATCGTTCGGCGGCTTGGGCGAGCTGGTCGAGGAGGCGCAGATAAATCCTTCCGTGGCCGCCCTTGCCGGCGCCGCCGCGCATGTCGAGGCAGCGAAACGCGTACGCCGGCTGTTTGAAGAGCAGGGCGATGAACGCAAGTTTGCCGAGCATCAACGGGGACTCCGCGACCGTCGAAAGCCGGCGAAGGAAAAGCGCGTCGGCGGACGTCTCGAAACCCCCTCCCCGCATGCCCAACGGCATCCGGTAGGGGTCCGTCCTTTGCATCCGTTCGAATCCGGCGAAAACGAACCCCAGCTCGTCGAGCTGTTTGGACACCTCGCCGAACAGCCTTTGCCGTTCATAGATCTCGATGAACTCGACCTCGACGAAAAGGGCGAGCACGTGGCGGGCAATGGTGTCCTTGGCGCCCTCGATGATGTCCGGCTCCGCGCCTTGGGTGTCGATGGACAGAAAATCCGGAGCGGGAACGTCGGCCTCGCGGCTCGCGAGCAACTCGTCGAGCGTGTGAAGTTGCACCGGCCTTTCCTCCATCGTCCGCATGGTCTCGGAGAAAATAAAGTCGGAGTTGGCCAGGAACGTCGTGAACTCCTCCTCGCGGTCCTTGGCCGGATACAAAGAGCTCGTGAACGGGCAATAGTTGATGTTGAGGGTGCCCTCTCCGGGCCGGTCGGCCAGGCAATAGGGCAGCACGTGCAGCTCGGATTCGAGGTGGCGGTTCTTCTCGCGAATCTGGGCAACGGAGTCGGCGTCGGCCTCGTAGATGACGTTGACGAGGTCGGCCTCGAAGGCCTCCACCGTCGGGAAGCCGCGCGTGCCCCACCGTCCGCCGACGTGATGGACGTTGATTCGATCGTCGTCTCGCGCCATGTGCAAGCTCCTGTGGGTCTCCGCCGTCGCGCCGTCGGCGCCAACAGGCACGTTAGCGAAACCGCGAACCGCCCGAAAGCCGGCCTCGCTAGGCCGTGCGCGGACTCTCGCTCCGCAACCGTTCACGGCGGAAGATATAGAGCCCGCTCGCCGTGATAACGCCGGCACCGACGACGGTCCAGGGATCGGGAACCTCGGCAAAGACGAGGAAGCCGAACAGCGCAGCCCACACCAGGTTCGAATAGTTGTAGGGCGCGATCGTCGATGCCGGCGCCGCGGCATAGGCGCGGACGATACAGATCTGGAAGGAGGCGCCGACCCCGCCCATGGCCGCCATCAAGCCCCAGGACAAAGGATCGGGCATGGTCCAGAAGAACGGAGCCACGCAGCTTGCGGCAACCGCGCCGGCGATCGGCGTGTGGGCCACGGTGGTCATCGGCGAATCGGTATGGCTGACCAGGCGCGTAATCAACTGGAACACGGCGATCATCGCCGCGGCCGCGAGTGGCACCAGGGCGGCGACGTGCATGGCCCCCGTACCCGGCCGAATGATGATCAACGCACCGACGAACCCGGCGACGACCCCGGCCCACCGCCGGGGCCCGACCCGTTCGCCAAGGAACGGGACCGAAAGCGCGGTGATCAGAAGCGGTGCGATCGCCATCACGGCGTAGACATCGGCCAGCGCGATCAATTTGAGGCCGGTGAATATCAGCGCCGTCGAGACCACCAGGACGATCGAGCGCGTGGTCTGAAGGGCGGGCCGCGGCGTGCGAAGCGCGGCTGGGTAGCGGCCCCTCAAGATCAGGGCCAGGGCCGCCAGATGGAAGGCGTAGCGTGCCCAAATCACCTGGGCGACGGAGTAGCTTTCCATCAGGTGCTTGGCGATCACGTCCATGATCACCGCCAGCAGCATGGCGATCAGCATCCAGCCGATGCCGCGGCGGGCGTCGGTGGGGACGGGCGTGGAGGCGGGCAGCGTCATGAAAGCATGATCGAACGCGCCCTCGCGCGGGCGGTACGCGACCATGATAGACCGTGACCTGACGGGGCGCGAATACACTCGCCTCGAATGTGGCCGCGCGATATGGTGAATGGGTGA
This sequence comes from Rhodospirillales bacterium, assembly GCA_030746935.1. Classification (GTDB taxonomy): domain Bacteria; phylum Pseudomonadota; class Alphaproteobacteria; order Rhodospirillales; family JASLLV01; genus JASLLV01. The sequence goes on from JASLLV010000071.1 coordinate 11,452, forward strand.
CCCGAGCCGCGGAATGCGAGGCGAGGATGAACGACTTTGCAACCAATGGCGCCGCCGCCGCCGAGGCCGTCGATCGGCTGATGATCGCCGAGGTCTACAACCGCTATGCGCTCGCGCTCGACGAACAAGACCTTGAGATGATGGCCGAGGTTTTCGCCGACGACGTCAAGTTCAAATGCGGTATCCCGGGCGTTCCCTACCGCGAGGGCATAAAGGCGAATCAAGACCGGCTCATCGAACGGCACCGCCAGCGCCGTTTCCGTGAACGCCACTTGACGACCCATCCGGTGATCCGGACGCTTGCCGACGGGCGCGCCCAGGTCTCGGCCGAGGTCGTGATCATCGCCTCCGAGGACGGGGCCGCGCCGCACGTCGAGGCCATGGGCCGCTACGACGACGTGCTCGAGAAGCGCCACGGGCGCTGGGTGTTCGTCAATCGTGCCTTCGTACCCGACGCTTGAAGCACGATCCGTGGCGGCGCGATGCATGAGGAGCGAGACGTGAACGATAGCGCCGATCAGGTGCGCTGGGTGCGTGCGGCGATGGAGCGGCTCGAGATCGCCGAGCTGTACGCCAAGTACGCCATGGCGCTCGACGATCAGGATCTCGAGCTAATGGCCGCCTGCTTCACAGAAGACGTCGAATTCGTCCCCGGCAACCCCGACGCGCCTTCGCGGACGGGAATCAAGGCGAACCAGGACCGCCTCGTCCAACGCCACCGCGAAGCCAATTTTCGCGAACGCCACATCACCACCCATCCCGTGATTCGGACCCTCGAGGAAAGCCGCGCCGAGGCGTCGGCCGAGGCCGCCATCTACGTCAGCCGCGACGGCGCGCCGCCGAAGCTCAAGGTGATCGGCCGCTACGACGACATCCTCGAACGACACCAAGGCCGTTGGAAGTTCGCGCGCCGGCTCTTCGTGCGTGACGTCTGACGGCCGGGTGCCGATACCCATGCCAAACGACCAAGAGAACGAGATGTTCGCCGGCAGGGTCGGTCTGGTCACCGGCGCCGGGTCGGGGATCGGCCGCGCCGTCGCCGAGGCGCTGGTCGAAAACGGCATGCGCGTCGGGTGCGCCGACATCGATGCGGCCGCGGCCGCGGAAACGGCGCGGAATCTGGACGGCGCCCTCGCCATTACCATGGACGTCCGCGATCAGGGTTCGTGCGAGGCTGCGGTCGAGGCGACGATTGCCGAGTTCGGCCGCCTCGACGCGCTGGTTACCGCCGCGGGCGTCCAGGTCCGCGAAAAGATGCGCGCCGACGAATTCGACCGCGACGAATTCGCCCGCATCGTCGACGTCAACCTGATCGGAACGTATCTCTCGGCGCGGGCGGCGGCGCGGGCGATGATCGCCCAGGGATGGAGCGGGCGCATGGTGCTGATCGGCTCGATCGGCGGCCAGACCACACCGATGTTCGGGATCGCGCCCTACACCGCGTCCAAGGGCGGCGTAACCATGCTCGGGCGCTCGTTGGCCTACGACTGGGCCCAGCACGACATCCGGGTCAATGTGCTCGCGCCCGGTGTCGTGCGCACGCCGATGACGGCGGCGAGCTTCGCCGATCCCGAGAAGTACCGCGGCCTCGTCGACCACATCCCCATGGGCCGGGTCGCCGAGGTGGGGGAGATGGCGGGCGTCGCGGTGTTCCTGCTCTCCGACGCGGCCGGCTGGCCCCTTTTTGCGCCGCCGTTGACACCGAAGCGAGGGCCTCGACACTGTTTTCGACCTTTCCAGAGTGCCTGATGTTCGTTGTGCCGGCGCCGGTGGTGGCGGGCATTCCGCCCCACGCGGCCGGCAGCCACGCGACGATGCTGCAGTTCGTCGCGGCCAATGCCGTGCGATGGGACTCGTCCGCCGCCGTCCAGCCGGGAAAGCGCGACTACGTCATCTTCGTTTTCGTCCTCGACCGGATTTCGCATTCGGCCGTGGTCGAGGTGAAGCTGTCCGAAAACGAAACCGGGATCGGCGGCTTCAAGAAGAACTCGCGATACATGGACGTTGGCGGATGGCGGGTCGGAATCGTCCCCGACGTAAGATTCGACCTTAGGAGTGCGAACTTCTTCGTCAAGGTGGTGTTCACGGCCGGCGAGGAAGTGAGCTTCGCGGCCCGCCAGCCGCGCCTCATAGGGTTGTTTCCCGTCGATCT
>JASLLV010000072.1 GCA_030746935.1 Rhodospirillales bacterium
TGATGTCCTCCTTGAACAGGATCATCATCATCGGCAAAAATGCTGAACAGAAAATTAATGGGTCCTGACCCTAGTCTTTCGGTCCGATCATTTCGGCGGGCCGGACCCAGGCGTCGAACTGGTCTTCGCTGACGATGCCGAGCGCCAGCGCCGTCACCAGCATCAGCGATTGCTCCATAAGCTGGGCGATCCGCGCCTCGTCGGCCTTGATCCCGGCGACGCAGCGATCGGCGAAGCTCGCGGATGCGTCGGCCAAAAGCCGGATCGATTGCAAAAGCGCGTGGATCATCACCGGCTTGAAGACGTTGAGCTCGAAGTGCCCGCTCGCGCCCGCCACCGTAATCGTGAGGTGATTTCCCATGACTTGCGCGCACACCATGGTGAGCGCCTCGCACTGGGTCGGGTTGACTTTGCCGGGCATGATGGACGAGCCCGGTTCGTTGGCGGGGAGTTGCAGCTCGCCGAGGCCCGAGCGGGGACCGGAGCCCAGGAACCGGATGTCGTTGGCGATCTTCATCAAGGACGCGGCAAGGGTGCTGAGGGTTGCCGAACACTCGACGACCGCGTCGTTTGCGGCCAATGCCTCGAACTTGTTTTCGGCGGTGACGAACGGCAGTTCGGTGAGCGCCGCGATTTCGCGGGCGAAATCGCCGGCAAAGCGGGGATGGGCGTTGAGCCCGGTTCCCACGGCCGTCCCGCCTTGGGCGAGCTGATAGAGCCTCGGCAGCGCCGACTGGACCCGCTCGATCCCGTAACGCACCTGGGTCGCGTAGCCAGAGAACTCTTGGCCCAGCGTCAAAGGCGTCGCGTCCTGGGTGTGCGTACGCCCGATCTTGACGATGTGCTCGAACGCGCGGCTGCGCTCTTCGATGGCGTGCAACAGGCGGTCGAGGGCCGGGATGAGGCGGCGGTGGATCTCTTCGGTGGCGGCGATGTGCATGACCGTCGGGAAGGTGTCGTTCGAGCTCTGGCCGCGATTGACGTGATCGTTGGGATGGACGGGATCCTGGGCGCCGAGCGTCCCGCCCAGGATCTCGATCGCCCGGTTGGCGATCACCTCGTTGGCGTTCATGTTGGTCTGGGTTCCCGAACCGGTCTGCCAGACCACCAGCGGAAAGTGGCCGTCGAGGCGTCCCTCGATGACCTCGTCGGCGGCCCGAACGATGGCGTCGGCAATGCGCGGGTCCAGCTCTCCCAGCGACTTGTTGACGAGGGCGGCCGCCTTCTTCTGGATTCCAAGCGCGCGGATCACCGGCTTCGGCATGATCTCGGTACCGATGGGGAAGTTCTCGAGACTGCGCTGGGTCTGGGCGCCCCAGTACCGATCGAAGGGAACCGCGACCTCGCCCAGGCTGTCGCGTTCGACGCGCTCGGCAGTCATGATTCGTGCTCCGTGTTCCGGCCCGGTCACGTTCGATTCAAAGGACGGCGTTCCCGTCTTCGATGTGCGCGAGCCTATCGCGCATGGTGTTCTCGAGCGCCTCTCCGAGCTCCGGGTTGGCCGCGAGCAAGCGCCGGAAATCGGCGGCCTCGAGGGTCAGAAGCTGGCATTCGGTCACCGCGATGACCGTGGCCGTTCGCTGCGACTCCTTGAGAAGCGCGATCTCGCCGAAGAAATCGCCCGTGCCAAGGCGTATCGGGGCCTGGGCGAGTTCGACGTCGACCTCGCCCGAGACGATGAAGTACATGGCGTCCGTAGCCTCGCCGCGGCGGACGACGGTGTAACGCGGGGGCACTATCTTGGCGTGGAGGAGGCCCGCGACTTCGGCGATCCTGAGCGCGTCGAGCTTGGCGAACAGCGGCACCGAGGCCACCAGGCGCCACGTGACCACGAATTCGCGCTTGCGGAACTCGTTCGCGAACCCGGTCGCAAGTATGCCGGTCGGCAGCGCGAACATGGCGATCCCGAGGATCATGATCAGCGCCCCGAACAGCTTGCCAAAGCCGGTCACGGGCGTCACGTCCCCGTAGCCGACGGTGGTCAGCGTCGCGAGGCCCCACCACATGGCGTGCGGGATGCTGGTGAACGCCTCGGGCTGCGCCTCGCGTTCCAGTAGGTAGACGATGCTGGAGGCGAATACGAGCGTGACCAGCATGATCAAAAGCCCCGCGGCCAGCGGCCGTCTTTGGGTGTGGAAGACGACGCCGACCGTTTCCAGCGCCGGCGAATAGCGCGACAGCTTGAGCAGCCGGAGCAAGCGGAACACGCGCATGAACCGAAGATCGAGGGTCAAGAAAAAGCTCAGATAGAACGGCAGGATCGCGATCAGGTCGATCAGCGCCATCGGCGTCAGCATGTGGCGGATTCGCGTGGCCGCCGGACTGCCGTGGCCGGCGGTCCGGTCCTCGGTACAGACCCAGATCCGGGCTGTGTATTCGAACGTGAACACGACGACCGAGAAGATCTCGAAGGCCGTGAGGAACGGCCCCGCCACCCGCGAGACCGCCTCCATCGTCTCGAGCATAACGGCCGTCACGTTGGTGACGATCAGAAGCGTCATGAATCGGTCGAACCACAAACCGAGCCGATTGTTCGGTTCCGGTGATTCGATGATCCCGTAAATTCGGGTCTTGATCGCGGCCGTCATGCGCGCGTTCAAAGGCGCCGACGATCGGGCGGGGGGCTTCGATCCTCGGAAGCCGTCATCGGTGTCGGCTTAGCCCCGTTCGCCGAACGGCCCGGCGAGTTCGATCGCGGGCAAGCGGTCCACGATCACGCTCGGCCCCGCCGCCTTGGCGCGGACGGCGGCGCGCTCATCGCCCCGTCCAGGCCGGTTTGCGCTTCTCGAGAAAGGCATCGATTCCCTCGGCCGCGTCGGCCGCCATCATGTTTCGGGTCATGGTCGCACTGGCGTAGGCGTACGCATCCTCGAGGCCGAGGTCGATCTGGCGGTAGAATGCCTCCTTGCCGATGGAGACCGTCAAGGGCGATTTCTCTGCCAGCGTCCGCGTCAGCGTCTCGATCTCGTCGTCGAGCGCGTCCGGCGCCACGACCCGGTTGACGAGGCCCGCGGCCTGGGCCTCTTCGGCGCCGATGGTTTCGCCCGTCAACAGCATCTCCATGGCCCGCTTGCGCCCGACCGCGCGGCTGAGCGCCACCATCGGGGTCGAACAAAAGAGACCGATGTTGACGCCCGGGGTCGCGAACTTGGCACCTTCGGCGGCGACGGCGAGATCACAGGAGGCCACGAGCTGGCAGCCGGCGGCGGTCGCCGTGGCGTGGACCTTGGCGACCACCGGTTGGGGCAGGTGAACGATGGTCATCATCAGCTGACTGCACAGCTCGAACGCGGCCTCGTAGGATTGTCGACTGGGGTTCGCGCGCAGTTCCTTCAAATCGTGTCCCGCGCAATATGCGGGACCGGCCCCGGCGATGACGACTGACTTGACGCTTGTGTCCGCACGGATTTCCTTCAGCGCGTCCATCATGGCCGTCATCAGGGCCATCGACAACGCGTTGCGGGCGGCGGGACGGTTCATGGTAAGCGTCGCGACGCCGTCCACGTCGTCGCGCAGCAAGATCGCCTCGTCGGGCCGAGATTGGACGTTCGCGGTCATGGTCGCCGATTTTCCCTGTTTCGCCCCGCGCCGCCACACTTTGCTGCGTTTCCGCGACCCAAGGCAAGGGGGTATTCGCCCGCCGGGCGGCGGCCCGAGCGTTTATCGTCCGACGATGCGACGGGGCTGGACCCCAGGTCGCGGTATTATAATACCGTTCACTAAGTATCCGATTGCAAACGGGTTTCTCCGATTGACACGCGCGGCACCATGGGCATACTGCGCTGCCGTCCTAGGTGCTTTGCTTTCCTCACCGGGTGAGCGAGCGGGGCGAACATTTCGGAATTCCAATGAAGACCTACTCGGCGAAGCCTTCCGAGGTCGACAAAAAGTGGTTCCTGGTCGATGCCGAGGGCGTCGTCCTCGGCCGCCTTGCGAGCGTTCTCGCCATGCGCCTGCGCGGCAAGCACAAGCCCATGTACACGCCGCACATCGACTGCGGCGACAATATCATCGTGGTCAACGCCAAGAAGGTGCACCTGACGGGTCGCAAGCTGAGTGATCGATTGTACTATCGGCATACCGGATTTCCCGGCGGGATCAAGAGCCGGACCGCAGGTGAGATTCGCGACGGCAAGCACCCCGAGCGCCTCATCGTCAAGGCGGTGGAGCGGATGATCAGCCGCAACCCGTTGGGGCGCGCACAGATGCGCAAGCTGCACGTCTATGCGGGTCCCGACCACCCGCACGTGGCGCAGAAACCCGTGGTTCTTGACGTCGCGGCGATGAATCCCAAGAACAAGCGGGGTGTCTGAAGTCATGGCCGAGGAAACCCGGACGCTCGAGGACCCCAAGGATCTTGCCGAGATCACGGGACCGGTGGAGCCCGAGGCGGAGCTGGAGCCGAAGATCGACGCCCAGGGCCGGGCATACGCGACCGGCAAGCGCAAGAACGCGGTGGCGCGGGTGTGGATCAAGCCCGGAATCGGAAGCATCACGGTCAATGGACGGGACCAGGACACCTATTTCGCCCGGCCGGTTTTGCGGATGCTCATCCATCAGCCGTTCCAGGCCGCCGAGCGCGAGAAGCAGTACGACGTGATCTGCACGGTTCGCGGCGGCGGCCTTTCCGGCCAGGCGGGCGCCGTGCGCCACGGAATCAGCAAGGCGCTGACGCTGTACGAGCCGGCGCTTCGACCCACCATGAAAAAGGGTGGATTTCTCACCCGCGACGCCCGCGTCGTTGAGCGCAAGAAGTACGGGCGACGAAAGGCCCGACGGAGCTTCCAGTTCTCGAAGCGGTAACACCGCTCCGACACGTGTCTTCGAGGGGAGGGCGTTCCGGGGCGGAGCGCCCTTTCTCTTTTGGGTAATTCGAACGGGCAATCGAGATGACAACAACCATCTTTATCGACGGCGAGGCGGGCACCACGGGACTACAGATCCGCGACCGGCTGGCCGGAAGGCGCGACATCAAGCTCCTAAGCCTCGACCATGACCGGCGGAAGGACCCGGCGGCGCGATCCGAGATGCTCAACCGGGCCGATATTTCCATCCTGTGCCTGCCCGATGAGGCGTCGCGCCAGGCTGTCACTATGGTCGACAGTCCCGATGTTCGCCTGATCGACGCCTCCATCGCCTATCGCACCGATGGGGACTGGGTGTACGGCATGGCCGAATACGGGCCCGACCAACCGGCCAGGATTGCCGCCGCCAAGCGGGTGACCAATCCCGGCTGTTATGCCTGCTCTTCCATCGCCATGCTGCGCCCACTGGTCGTGGCCGGCATCGTGCCAACGGATTTTCCGATCACCCTCAACGCGGTATCCGGTTATTCCGGTGGTGGCCGCAAGCTGATCGAGACTTTCGAGGATGCGGCGTCGCCCGACTATACCGAGAGCACGTTCTATCTCTACGCCCTCGGTCTCGAACACAAGCACACCGAAGAGATTAGGGTTCATGGTGGGCTGGACAGGCGACCGTTGTTCGTACCCAGCGTCGGGCGCTTTGCCCAGGGCATGGTCGTTTCGCTGCCCCTGCAACTATGGGCGCTTCCCGGTACGCCGACTCCTACCGACATCCACGAGGCGCTAGCCGCCCACTATGCGCCCGCGTCCATGGTCACTGTCGCCGGCCTCGCGGAAACCGCTGCCCTGGACACCTTGGATCCAGAAACGCTTAACGGCACCGACGAACTTCGCCTCCACGTGTTCGCCAACGAGAGCCACGGCCAAGTGATGGTCGCTGCGCTCCTCGACAATCTAGGCAAGGGTGCTTCGGGTCAGGCGGTGCAGAATATGAACCTGATGTGCGGCTTTCCCGAGACCGCCGGACTCACGCGAAAAGCCCTGTTCCCCTGATCCGCTCTCAGGGACAGACTGTGGGGGCCTCGCACGCGTCGTCGCCGGCGGTGGTGGGATCCCTGGGCGGAATCAGGAGGAACGTCGCGCGGCCCATCATCTTGCGAAAAGCGGGATCGTCGGGTGAATCGGCGCTGGGGATGCTGCTGTCCACGTGGGCGTAGAGGGGCTCGTTCACGCAGAACGCGATCGAGACGCGGAGCCGGGCGTCGCGCGCCACCGATTCAAGCGCCGCCGCATTACCGCACAAATCCCGCCAGGCGAGAGTCTTCGGCGGGTCGAACAGGATCACGACACGGTATGGCGCGCGCGCGTCATTCGAAGGCGCAATTGTGAAATGGGTGACCGGCCCGTTGTTCATCCCCTGAATGGAATCGATGACCGCCTCGTCGATCACGACCTTGGGCATTGCGAAGGGGTTCCCGAGGACTACGGTCCGCAAATCGCGCCCACCGGCGCCATAGTTGAAGGCGGACGGCACACCCGAGCGGTGCACGAACGACTGGCTCAACTCGGCGCCGCACGCTGAGAGCAGCGCGAGCCCCGCAACCGCGCCCGTCCGAAAGAACGCCCGCCATCCGCGAGCTTTGAGAGTGGTTTGTTGCATCAAAACGACCCCTGGAATAAATGGGGTCGCGGAGGCGCCGCCGCAAGGGATGGCGGCCCGCCGCCTAGCGCGTGCTTATGCGTCGATCTGGTCGACGAAGTGGGCGTGTTCCTGGATATAGGCGAGGCGCAATTCCGGTTTGCGGCCCATCAGCTTTTCGACCAGGGCGGCCGTATCCGCGACGGGGCTGCGCTTTTGGGTCCTTCCCCCGGCGGCCCCGTTCGCCGCTTCGGATGCGCGCGCGCCGTTGTCCGGCAAGACGACGCGCAAGAGCGTTCGGGTGGCCGGGCCCATGGTGGTTTCCTTGAGCTGCGCAGACGGCATTTCGCCCAGACCCTTGAACCGACTCAACTCCACCTTTTGCGATCCCTTGAAGACGGTGTCGAGAAGCGCGTCCTTGTGCGCCTCGTCCCGGGCGAAGGCTGTTTTGCCGCCTTGCGAAATTCGATAGAGAGGCGGGATTGCGATATAAAGATGTTTGTTTTCAATTAGTTTTATCATTTTCTTAAAGAAAAACGTCATTAGAAGCGAAGCGATATGGGCGCCGTCCACGTCGGCGTCCGTCATGATGATCACGCGTTCATAGCGTAGTGCCTCTTCGTCGTAGCTTTCGCCCGCGCCGCAGCCAAGCGCCTCGACTAAGTCCTTGAGCTCGCGGTTGGCGTCGAGCTTGTCGGCCGAGGCGCTGGCCACGTTCAGGATCTTGCCGCGCAACGGCAGCACGGCCTGGGTCGCGCGCTCGCGGGCCTGCTTGGCGGACCCGCCGGCGGAATCTCCTTCGACGAGGAAGATCTCGGTCCCTTTTGACGCCGCGTGTATGCAATCGGCGAGCTTACCGGGAAGCCTGAGGCGCCGCGTCGCGGATGCGCGTTTGGTCTCGCGGTCGCGGCGGCGGCGGCGGCGCTCGTCAGCCTTTTCGAGCGCGCGTTCGAGCAGGGCCGCGGCCGTCGGTGGATCGCCCGAAAGCCAGTGGTCGAAGTGGTCGCGGACGACCGGCTCGATCAGGCGCGCCGCCTCGGGCGAGGCGAGCTTCTCTTTCGTCTGCCCTTGGAACTGCGGGTTCTTCAGGAAGACCGACAGCATGACGCAGGCGCCGCCGAGCACGTCGTCCGCGTTCACGCGCGCCGCATGCTTGTTGTTGACGAGTTCGCCGTAAGCCTTCAAGCCGCGACCGAGCGCCGTCTTGAGCGCCTGTTCGTGGGTCCCGCCCTGCGGCGTCGGGACCGTGTTGCAGTACGAACGAAAGAACGATTCCTCATCGTCGGGCCAGACGACGGCCCACTCGATCCGCCCGCTGTCGCCGTTGAGTGTCGCCTGACCGGTGAACGGATCGGGGCTCAGCGTCGTGCGATCACCCAACGTGACGGAGAGGTATTCGACGAGGCCACCGGGGAAACACAAGGTATCGCTCGCGGGTGCGGAGTCGCGCTCGTCGACGAGGGCCGGCGCGCAGATCCAGCGGATCTCGACGCCGCGGAAAAGATACGCCTTCGAACGCGCCATACGATAGAGCTGGGCCGGGCGGAAACGGGCCGTATCCCCAAAGATTTTGGGGTCCGCATGAAAGGCGATCGTCGTTCCGCGGCGGTTGTGGACCGCGCCGATCTTGCGGAGCGTCGTTTGCGGCTCTCCGCGTTGGTAGCTCTGGGTCCAGAGCGCGCGGTCGCGGGCCACCTCGACGGTGAGCCGGTCGGCAAGCGCGTTGACCACCGAAAGTCCCACCCCGTGCAGGCCGCCCGAGGTGTGATACGCCTTGCCGCCAAACTTGGCGCCCGAATGCAGGGTCGTGAGGATGACCTCGAGCGCCGACTTCCCCTTGAACTTGGGATGGGGATCGACGGGAATGCCGCGGCCGTTGTCGCGGACGGTGACGGTCTGATCGTCCGCGATCTCAAGCTCGATCCGGCTCGCGTGCCCCGCCACCGCTTCGTCCATGGCGTTGTCCAGAAGCTCGGCGGCGAGGTGGTGCATGCCGTCGACGTCGGTGCCGCCGATGTACATCGCCGGACGCTTGCGCACCGGCTCCAGGCCCTCCAGGACCTCGATATCCCTGGCCTTGTAGCTGGTGGCCGTCTTCTTTGCGGCGGCCTCGAACAGATCGGTGGCCTCACCCATGCGCGGCTCTCCGCTGGCTTTACTTCGAACGTTGGTGTTGTCGTTGCGGGCCATGATACAGTATCTACGATCGTTCGAATAACAACATCTTGTGGTCAGGCGGCATTCGAACATGGGCGAGGCGCAAACGGCGCCGCGGGGCGAGTTGGCGATCCGCACGGTCGCTAGGCCGCGCGACACCAACGCGGTCGGCGACATATTCGGCGGCTGGATCATGTCGCAGATGGACTTCGCCGGCGGCCTGACCGCCTGGTGGCGCGCCCGCGGCCGTGTCGCCACCGTTGCCGTTCAATCGATGGAGTTCCATCTTCCGGTCCGTGTCGGAGACCTGGTTTCCGTATACGCCGAGGTCTCGAAGATCGGCAACACCTCGATCACGGTCGGGGTCGAGACTTGGGTGCAGCGTCGCCTCGCCGAGCTGCCAGGGATCATGGTCACGCAAGGGGTGTTCACCTATGTTGCGGTCGATGACCAGGGGAAAAAGCGCAAGGTCCCGGATTGAGGCCAGGTGCGCCGGCGCACACCGGCTTGGGCGCCTTGTCGCCGTGGGCGCGGTCTGGCTCGCGGCCGCCTTCGGAAGCGCGTTCGCGGGCGAGGCGGACGTGGTCGGTGTGGACATTCGGCCAAGCGGCGATGGGACGTTTCGCATCGACGTCACGGTTCGCCACGCCGATACCGGTTGGGACCACTACGCCGATCGGTGGGAGGTCGTGGCGCCCGACGGCGCAGTACTGGGGGTGCGCGTGCTTTTGCACCCCCATGTGGACGAGCAGCCGTTTACGCGCAGTCTTTCGGGCGTACGGATCCCGCAAGGGATCCGCACCATCCGCGTTCGCGCCCGCGACAAGGCGGACGGCTACGGTGGGCGCGAGACGGTCGTCTCCGTGCCGGGGCGCTAAGGGGCGCGCGGTGGATTCGCGTCCCCTAGTGGCTGCGCTCAGGACGAGTAGTACATTTGGAACTCGACCGGGTGCGGGGTGTGCTCGAAGTTGTAGACCTCCTCCCACTTGAGGGCGAGGTAGCCGTCGATGAGGTCGTCCGAGAACACGTCGCCCTGCTTCAGGAAGTCGCGGTCGGCGTCCAGCGAATCCAGGGCTTCGCGCAAAGAGCCGCAAACGGTGGGGACGTCGCTCAACTCTTCGGGCGGCAGGTCGTATAGGTTCTTATCCATGGGATCGCCCGGGTGGATCCGGTTGCGGATCCCGTCGAGGCCCGCCATCAGCATGGCCGCGAACGCGAGATAGGGGTTGGCCGTCGCGTCGGGGTAGCGGACCTCGACCCGCTTGCCGCCGGGCTCAGCCGTGAACGGAATTCGGCACGCGGCCGAGCGGTTACGCGCCGAATAGGCCAGCAGCACTGGCGCCTCGAAGCCGGGAATCAGCCGCTTGTAGCTGTTCGTGCAGGGGTTCGCGAACGCGTTCACCGCCTTGGCATGCTGGATGATGCCGCCGATGTAGTAGAGCGCCGTTTCCGAGAGATCGGCGTAACTCGAGCCGGCGAAAGTGGGCGCACCGTCCTTCCAAATCGACTGGTGGGTGTGCATACCCGATCCGTTGTCGTCGATCACGGGCTTGGGCATGAACGTCGCCGTCTTGCCGTATGTGTGGGCGACCATTTGCACGCAATATTTGTAGATCTGCATGTTGTCGGCGCAACGCAACAGTGGCGCGAACTTGATGCCGAGCTCGTGCTGACTGGGCGCCACCTCGTGATGGTGCTTCTCCATCTCGAGTCCCATTTCCTGCATGGTGCTCACCATCTCGGCGCGTAGATCCGAGAGCGAATCCACCGGCGGCACCGGAAAATAGCCGCCCTTGACCGGTGGACGATGACCAATGTTGGGCTTTCCTTCGGGGAAGATCTTGCCGCTGACGTAAGGGCCTTCTTCGGAATCGATCGTGTAGAAGGTGTTATTCATCGACACGTCGAAACGCACCTCGTCGAAGACGAAGAACTCGGCTTCCGGGCCGAAGTAGGCGACGTCGCCGGCGCCGGTCGTGCCGAGATACGCTTCGGCGCGCCGTGCCGCCGAACGGGGGTCGCGCAAATACGGCTGGCCCGTCGACGGCTCCAACACGTCGCAACACAAGATGAGAGACGTTTGCGCCGAGAAGGGGTCCATCACGGCGGTCGTGGAATCGGGAATCAGCGCCATATCGGATTCGTTGATCGCCTTCCATCCCGCGATGGACGAGCCGTCGAACATGACCCCGTCAGCGAACGCGTCCTCGGTCAGGCTGTCGATGGTGAGGGCGAGATGCTGCCACTTGCCGCGCGGGTCGGTGAACCGGAGGTCGACGAACTGGACCTCCTTTTCCTTGATGACCGAGAGCACGTCGTCGGGGGTCTTGCAGTTCAGCGACATGGTTGTCTTCCTCGTTCCCTGTTGGGTTTGATAAATCGATGGCGAAATGCGTTACCTCGTCCGCGCGGCGCACGCGCGCCGCTTTCAGATGGCGTCGCTGCCGCGCTCGCCGGTTCGAATGCGGATCGCTTCTTCGACGCTGGAGACGAAGATCTTGCCGTCTCCGATCCGCCCCGTGTGGGCCGCCTGTTGGATCGCCTCGACGGCGCGCTCGACCAGGTGATCCTCGAGCACGACCTCGATCTTCACCTTGGGCAGAAAGTCGACCACGTATTCGGCGCCGCGGTAGAGCTCGGTGTGGCCTTTCTGGCGCCCGAATCCCTTGGCCTCGACCACCGTAATCCCTTGTAGGCCGATATCGTTGAGCGCGTCCTTGACCTCGTCCAGCTTGAACGGCTTGATGACGGCTTCGATCTTTTTCATGAGGCAGCCTCCCCGGCGGCTCCGCGACGCGGCGCGGAACGGCCGCCCGGCAACGCGGCGTGTCCTCGCACCGCTTTAGTGATAGCACGCTCCGTGCCAGTTTTGGCGCGCGTCCACAAGCGTTCGATTCCTTAGGATTTCACGCGTCTTTCCCGCGCTCCGGCGGGGCAGGGCTGCACAAAATTTGGGCAACTGCACAATAAATTATCGCGCCGATAGCCCAAGATCGTAGTGGCGCATTGTGGCGCGTTGTGGCGCGTTGTGCCCCGCGTGCTCGCCGTGGTACGACGAGCGGTCAAAAACCTCGCCCGGATGTATCGATGAAAAAGACCAACGCGATCCTTGGCGGCCTCGAGACCACCATATTCGAAGTGATGAGCGCCCTCGCCGTCGAGCACGGGGCGGTCAACCTGGGCCAGGGCTTTCCCGATACCGACGGACCGGAAGACATTCGCCGCACCGCGGCGGATGCGATCATCGAAGGGCCCAACCAGTACCCTCGCATGTTGGGCCTACCCGAGTTGAGAAGCGCGGTGGCCGAACACGATCGCCGGTTCTACGGCCTCGACGTGGACCCGGACCGGGAAGTGATGGTGACCTCGGGCGCGACCGAGGCGCTCGCGGACTGCCTGTTCGGGCTGATCGAGCCGGGCGACGAGGTGGTCCTGATCGAACCCGTCTACGACACGTACCTGCCGGTCGTTCGCCTGGCTGGCGGCGTGCCGAGGATCGTCCGCCTGGAGCCCCCGGACTGGGCCCTGCCCGAGGCGTCGCTGGAGGCCGCGTTTTCGCCTGCCACCAAGCTGATCGTCCTCAATTCGCCGCACAACCCGGTGGGCAAGGTGTTCACCGAGAGCGAGCTCGAGCATATCGCGCGGTTGGTCGTGCATTTCGATGCGTTTGCCGTCTGTGACGAGGTGTACGAGCACCTGGTGTTCGACGGCGCCCGCCACCGGCCCCTGATCACCATGCCCGGCATGCGCGAGCGTTGCCTGCGTGTCGGCTCGGCCGGCAAGACGTTCTCGCTGACGGGCTGGAAGGTGGGTTACGTGATCGCGCCACCGGCGCTGCTGGCGGTCGCGGGCAAGGCGCACCAGTACCTGACCTTCACCACAGCGCCCAACTTGCAGCGCGCGGTCGCCTATGGGCTCGGCAAGGACGACGCCTACTTCGCCTCGCTCGCCGACGATATGGCGAAGAAGCGCGACCGCCTGATCCGCGGGCTCGCCTCGGTCGGGTTCGAGATGATGGACTCGGCCGGCACCTATTTCGTCTGCGCGGACTTCCGCTCGCTCGGCTTCAACGGCACGGACGAGGCGTTCTGCCGCCACATCACCGAGCACGCCGGTGTTGCCGCCGTGCCGTTGAGCGCGTTCTACGAAAATGCCGACGTGGACCGCTTCGTCCGGTTCTGTTTTTGCAAGCAGGACCACGTTCTCGACGAAGCGATCGAGCGCTTGGGGCGCCACTTCGCGTCCGCTTGACGGGGCGTGGGCGCGGGGTCTACACAAACGCCCACCAGAACAGATCGCGGTCGCTCGGCTTCGCCCGCGGCGATTGAGCGGGCGCGTGAATCTGCTCTGCACTATTGAGATCGAGCGGATTCACGCGTTTGACTGAAACCGCGCTGCGGTTCCAGTCAAACGAGATCCGCATCTAGTGGCGGGTGTAGCTCAGCTGGTTAGAGCGCCAGATTGTGGATCTGGAGGTCACGGGTTCGAGACCCGTCACTCGCCCCATTTTTTCAATGAGTTAGATGACGGCAACCTTAGACGCGGACCGTCTGGCAACCATATGGCAACCATACAACGCCATTTTGGGCCTCCCTGGAACCTTTGAACGTCCCTGGCCCAACGTGCGGGTCCCATATCGAGCCGGCCTAGGCGGGGCCGCCGAAAAACGGGTCCCATCGCGGTCGATCACGAGGGGGTCCCATCGTCCGTCTTCCAGACGCCATCCACACGCGGTGTCCGTCGTCA
>JASLLV010000073.1 GCA_030746935.1 Rhodospirillales bacterium
CTCATGACCCAAAACCTCCTCTGTCAGGTTCCAGGTCATTGAATCACCTAATGGTTAATGAGTGCTGACCCTAGAACCAACCTTTCATGTGCGGATCCCTCTAACCGAAGCGAAACGCCTCCCGACTCGATACTTTCGAGCACGTTTGTTGACCGCCCATTAAAGGGCGACTGCACAAATGGATGGTAAAATATTATCCGAGGAAAGTCAAGGGTCTTAGTGAATTTATCAAAAAAATTCAATGGTTTAGATGATTTATTCAGACAATTATAAACTCGCGCCGTAACGCGTAATTTTGTTACTTGATCCGGCATGCGGCGGGCACGATCTTACGCGCGCGACGGCCGGGCATCCGCCGCGCTACCGCGCCCGCGCTGGGAAGACGGCAAAGGGGACGTGCATGATCAGCCAATGACGTTTATCTCATGGGGCGGGGCAACGATCCCAGAGATTCGACAAGGAACGACGAGATATGGACATCTTGCGATCCGACGTTTGGGTGATCGGTTCCGGAGCCGCAGGGCTGATGGCGGCCATCTCGGCTCGCGAGGCCGGCGCCCGCGTCTGCGTCGTGAGCAAGCGGCCCGCGGTCAGTGGTTCGGCGTCGGGATTGAGCGGCGGCGGATTCGTTGGTGCTTGGGGCGGGCTGACCAAGGAGGAGCACCGCGAGCGCACAATTGCGGTCGGACGCGGGCTCAACGATCCCGTGTTGCTGGACGTTCTCGTCGAGGAAACGCCGAAGCGCTTCCAGGATATGCTCGACTGGGGATTGCCGATCGTCAACTCGAGCCGGCCGGGCAGCCTGGTGACCGAGGGCCAGGGGCCCGGACGCGGCCGCAAGGTGGTCGAATGCTTCGCGGCCAAGGCCGCCGCGATGGGCGTCGAGTTCATCGACAACTTGCTCGTGCGGACGCTATCCACAGAAGGCGGCATCCCGGTCTTCGCGGCCTGGTCCGCCGACCGCGGCGAATGGATCGCACTTGTCGGCGCGGCGGCCGTACTCGCGACCGGCGGCGCGGCGAGCGTTTATCGGTATTTCGATACTCCTGAGGGAATCACGGGTGATTCGTATGCCCTCGCCTTCGACGCCGGCGCCGTCGTTCAGGACATGGAGTTCTTCCAGTTCTACCCGCTGAGCCTGAACATGGAAGGGCTTCCTCCGTCGACGGTACCAGCACCCGTGGCCGATCTCGGCAAACTCGTCAACGGCAAGGGCGAGGACATCCTCGCGAAACATGACATCCCGTGGGAGCTCGCGGCGATCCGCCAACGCGATCGTTTGTCGCAGGCCCTGTTCATCGAGATCGAGCGCGAAGGCCATGAGATCTTTGTCGACATGGTAGGTGTCACCAAGGAGACCTGGTGCGCGGATCCGGCCGCCGGCGCAAGTTACTACTATTTCGGCGAGACGTGCGGCGCCTGGGAGCGGCCCCTCCGGGTCGCGCCCACGGCGCATTTTGGGATCGGAGGCGTCTCGATCGACGCCGACGGCGCCACCACGCTTGCCGGTCTATTCGCGGCCGGCGAGGCCACGGGCGGCTTGCACGGGGCGAACCGCATGGGTGAGAACTCGCTGAGCGAGACCATCGTGTTCGGCCACCGCGCCGGGCGCGCCGCCGCACTCCGGGTGTCCGGCGACGGCGTGCTATCCGATGCCGAGGCCCTGGCGCGCGCCGCGGCTACGATCCCCGAACCGGCCCCGGGATCGCCTGCCGGTTCGGCCGCCGAGCTTCTGGCACGCCTTCGCAAGGCCATGTGGCGCCACGGGGGAATCCTGCGCGACGCCGAGGGGACCGCGACCGGGCTCGATGAAGTGGCCGAGATTCGCGAAGACGCCCACAAGACGGAAGCGGTTTCCGACGCGAAGGAGCTTTACCATTTTCTCGAAATCCAGCTTGCAGCCCGTGCCGGCTCGTTGATCCTCGGCGCCGCGGGCAGGCGAGAGGAAAGCCGCGGCGCGCACTATCGAGAGGACTTCCCCGAGACCGACGACGAGAACTGGCGCAGTCACATCAAGGTGGTCTCAAAGGAAGGCGATCCGGCGTGGTCGTACGAGCCGCAATCCCCCACTGAAGGTGGGCTCGACGCGCGGACGCCGACCACCATTACCGGCTGGTAGGACGCGATTCGCCTACGCCGCACATTGTGCGGCGATCGAGACGCCGTCTAATCCAGTTCGTAGTCGATGTCAGGGATCGGCGGCAGGTCCTCGCCCGCGCCGTTGCGAATCTCGGCGGCACGCTTCTGGCGATACATGCTCCTGAGCGCCGCATAGTAATCGATGGACGTCTTCCGGATCTGCTCCAATTCGTCGACGACTCCGGAATAGGTATCGACCCCGCCAACCGACGTGCGCGCCCAAACAAATCCGTCGCGGTCGGTATTGTCGAGCCACGTGTCGAGCGGGTCGAAATAGCCGTCGACCAGGTGCTTGCCCACCGCATCGCGGGGATTGGACGGCCCGAACAGCGGTAGCACCAGGTAAAATCCTTCGCCCACGCCCCACACACCCATCGTCTGCCCGAAGTCCTCGTCGTGTCCCTCGATCCCCATCTCGGCGGCGCGGTCGACGATCCCGCCAATTCCCAGTGTCGAATTGATCACGAACCGTTGCGTGGTCTCCCAAGCCTTTTGGGGCCGGCCCTGAAGCACGTCGTTGGCGAGGACGATGGGGGTGCGCAGATTGTCGAGGATGTTGCCGATCGCGGTTCGCATGGGCGGCGGGATGAAGATCGTGTAGATCTCGGTCGCCGGGCCGAGAATGAATCCGCGGAACAACTCGTTGAACCGGAATATCACCCGGTTCATCGGCTCGAGAGGGTCACCGACGCCGTTGTCCGCCTCGACCGGCGTCTCTTTCGCGGTCTGTGCAAGCTCGTTCTGTGCAAGCTCGGTTTGTGAAAGCTCGGTCTGTGAAAGCTCGGTCTGTGCAAGAAATACTTCGGCGTCCCAACCGCCAGCCGCCATCGCCGATGGAGCGGCGGCACCGAGCCCGATCGTCACCAAAACCGGCACGACCCACGCGCGAACGCGCAAACCTCGCGGCGTTCCCACTTGCCTCGCCCTCTCCTTCGCCATTCAGCGCCCCTTTTCCCTTCTGCCGCAATCCCGCGTCTGCGCGCGCCGGTATGCGACCGATTCGCTGAATACTGTACGTTCTACGGCGCCCGCCCCGCAACCATGATCTGCCCGCACCACGGATCGGCGCATCGCGCGGCGGGTGTTGTATCCGCCGCGCCAAAACCATATGGTCGGCGAACGCTGCCATGACCACGACGCCCGGCATGTCCCGACGATCGCGACTTCGCGGCACATTACCCCTTTTCCTTCTCCTGCTTTTCGTCGCGCCGGCGGCGGCTGTGGACGATCCGGTCGTGATCGTGGAACGCTTCCAGGCCAGCCTTCTCGACGTCATGCGGGAGGCCTCGACCCTTGGCGCGAAAGGGCGCTACGAGCGAATGCTCCCGCCTCTCGAGCGGGCCTTCGACCTTGGCATCATGATCAGGATCGCCACCGGCGAGCACTGGGCGCGGGCCGACCAGAGTCAACGCGCGCGTCTCGTTCGCGCCTTTGGTCGCATGAGCGCCAGCACCGTCGCGACCCTGTTCGACGGCTATTCGGGCGAGCGGTTCAAAACGCTGGGCGAGCGCGCCGGCCCGAAGGGGACGCGCTACGTCAACACCATCATCATCCTTTCCGACGGCGACGTAAACCTTACCTATGTGGCGAAGCGAATCGGAGAGGGGTGGAAGTTGATCGACGTCCTCGTCGATGACGGGATCAGCGAATTGACGGTCCGCAAGTCAGAATACCGAAGACTGCTCGAACGCGAAGGCGTCGAGGGGCTGATCGCGGCCCTCGAGAACAAGGCGGACGAGCTGATTGCCCAATGACCGCCGGCCCCCAAAACGCAAGTGACCGGCCGCGCGGGCGGCGAGCGTGTGCCGTCGCGATCGCGTTCGTCGCGGCGATCACATTGCTGGCGTCGCCGGCCCAAGGCTCGCCGGCAGAAGACGTGATCGAGCGTTTCCACGCGGCCCTGATCGCCGTGATGAAGGACGCGGAATCGCTCGGTCCCGGAGGCCGGTACGAGCGCCTCAGCCCCGAAATCGAACGGGCGTTCGATCTTGCCCGAATGATCCAGATCGCCACGGGTTCGTACTGGCGCAAGGCCCAGGATTCGGATCGCGAACGCTTGGTCGCCGCGTTTACCAGAATGAGTTCCGGAACCTACGCCGACCGGTTCGACGGCTATTCGGGACAGGCTTTCGAGACGATCAACGAGTCCGCAGGCCCCCGCGAGACGGTGCTGGTCGCGACGCAGATCCGAGGACCGGACGACGCGCCCGTCCGCATCATCTACGTGATGACCGAGACGGAAGGCCGCTGGGCGGCGATCGACGTCTTGCTCGCGGACGGGATCAGCGAGCTCGCGGTCCGGCGCTCGGAATATCACCGAATCCTCAGGCAACGGGGTATCGACGGCCTGATCGTCGAATTGAACCGAAAGGCCGACTCGCTGATCGGTACGGGCGCGGCGCGCTGAGGGCGCCCCATCGACGGCTCAGGTGCGGGCCGTCCAGAGCGCTATCCAACCAGATTGAATCAATTTGATGGTGGCAAATCGGCTTGTCCAGGCAGGCGCGGCGCAAAGCGCGCCTAGCCACGGCGCAAAACAACTCCGGTGTTCAATCTGGTCGGATAGTGCTCTTGCGCTTGAACGCGAAGGCGCCGCCGATGGCGGCACCCCAAATCAGCCACACGACCTCGCGCACCCGGCGCACCAGGGCGGCCGCGACGCCGAGCGCGGGCGAGCCCGTGAGCGCCGCACAGATCAACGCGAACGCGCCCTCCTGGACGCCGATTCCCGCGGGCACGAAGAAAACGCCAACCCGGACAAGTTGGGCGCCCGCTTCGATGATCCAGGCATCCGCCAGCGAGACGGGATGGCCGAGGAAGTGCATCGTAACGTAGACCTCGAACACGCCGAGAAGCCAGTTGACGAGACCGAGGCCCACCGCAGCCGCGAAACGCAAGCGGTGGCCCACGTAGAAGCGGATCAGCTTGGCGTCCGTATCGGCGATGTGCGCGAGGGCGCTGCTCAGCGGTCGGCCGATCGGGCGGGCGCCCAACCACGCGCCCAAGCGCGACGAAAGCTCGAATCGTTGCGCGGCGTAAAACACGCCGGTCCCCGCCACGAGCGCCGCCATGGCGGCGCCGGCGAGAACGTCGAACGAATCGGGCAACGCCGGGGATGCAACCGTCAACACCAATCCGCCGGCGAGAAATAGGACCAGCGCGATCATGTTGACCGTCTTGGCGAGGATGATCGAGGCGGCACCGTCGCGGTAGTCGACACCGTAGTGCCGTTTGAGGAGTTCGGCCTTGAGCGGTTCGCCGCCGACGCCGGCCGCCGGGATGACGGTGTTGAACACCTCGCCCACCATGCGCACCTTCCACGCGCGGTACAGCCAGGTCGGGTTCAATGGCACGCCCACGAGCGCGATCTGCCACGTCAGGCAGTCGGCGATGAACTCGGCGAAGTAGATGAGCACGACGAACGCGAACCCCCAACCCACCCGTGCGGTCATGCCGACCGCCTCGGAGACGTCCACGTTGACGAGGACGGCCGCGAGCAGCCCGAGTCCCAGGGCGAGATAGGCGATTTTGAGCATGCGCACCACTCGATCCGCCTTTATTTCGTCCCGTCGGTCAGGCCTGGAATTCGTCGGCCCAGCGGATCAACGCCATGGCCCAATAAGCTTGCGCGCCGACCGCCGCCGCCGGAAGCAGGATCCAACTCGCATCGAATGCGGCAAACGCGAGGAAGATGAAGCAGAAATCGGCCCGCGCGAGTTCGCGGAACGCGAACACCACCCACTGGAGCGCCCCCACCGGCCTTCCCCGAGGACCACTCACCCGAGCCTTCGGCGGCGCCGAATGTCGCCCGCTCGCACGCCGCATTTCGATTGTGCCTTGGACTGCGTAGTTCAGGGTCGCTCCGGCGGCGGCGGCGGCGCCGAGCCATATCCAGACATCGCCGCCCCGCATCGACGCCACCCCAACGCCGAGGCCGGCGAAGAACGCCACGTGCACCGCCCAATCCGTGAAACTGTCGAATCGCTCGCCGAACCGCGTTGCCTGGTTCTTCAGGCGCGCGATTTCACCGTCACAGTTGTCGAGGGCATAGGATACGAACAGAAGGATGCCCCCCCAGAGGCTCGCGGGGCGGCCACCGGCAGCCACGAGCGCGCTCGCTGCAAGCCCCGCTACGAGCGAGGCGGCCGTGATCTGGTTGGCGGTTACGGGCAGCCGCGCGAGCACCGGCGTCAATAGGCGCGATGCCTGACGAATCAGCGGCAGCACGAGCGTGCCGCCGGGGTCGGTTGCGGGGTTCATCGCGGCGGCGTCTCGCCGCGGTTCCACGTCAGGCGCATCAGCGCCGGTAGCACGGTCAGCGAGGCGACCAAGGTAAACCCGATCGAGATCGTCAACAGGACACCCATGCTGGCGGTCCCCGGATGGGACGACAGCGCGATGCTTCCGAACGACCCGATTGTCGTGAGTGCGCTGAAGACCACGGCGCGTGGTGTGCTTGTGCCCATGACCGCGCCGGCAACGGAACCGGCGCGCGCCCGTGCCACCAGATGCACGCCGTTCGCGACCCCGAGCCCGAACAGAAGCGGCAACACGATCACGTTGGCGAAATTGAACGGCAACTGAAGAAGGACCGAGGCCGCCACGGTCAGCAGCGCCGCCACGACCAGGGGCGCGAACACGAACACCGTGTCGCGGACGCTTCGCAACAAGAACCCCATCAAGGCGGCGATGATGACGAAGGCGAGCACCGCGGCGTCGCGGACCGCGCCGACGACCGTGTTGCGGGCCTCCAGGATGACCACCGGCGATCCGGTCGCGTCGGGCGCCAAAGCGCGCACCGCGGCCACGAACCGCTCGAGCGCCGCGCGGTCGTGAAGGTTCTCCTTCGGGTAGATTTCCAACCGGGCGCGGCCGTCCATCGCGACCACGCGGCGCCTGATCTCGTCTGGTAGATCGGCGCGAGTGAATGGCTCGGCCGCGAGCGAATCGTGGAGCTCGCGGATGCGTTCGGGAAACAGTGCGATCAACCGGCGCTCCAACGAGGCGAGCGCATTGCCGTCGTTTCGCCCCATCGCCTCGAGGCGGTCGAAGGCTCGGGTGAGTCGTTCCGCCGCGGCGTGCGAGGCCGCGTCGCGGCTGGTTGCCGCGAATGCACCGATTCGTTCGCGTACTTGCTTCAGGGCCGCGACGCGTTCGTCCGGACCGGGCGGCGGCTTGACGCCGCGGTCCGACAACGCGGGCGCAAGGAAGAACGACATGTCGTCGATGATCCCGAGCTTTTCAGTCTGGGCCTCGGGTACGTAGTCCGAGAGCGTCGTCGTCGATTCTACGAGATCGAGCGACGAGATACGTCGCGCCAGCGCGTCTGCGGCATCGAGCGAGGGCGCCAGCACGGTCGCGGAATACGGGCTCGTCCGGCTGTCCGCCATGAGGTCGAACAGCGTGCTTACGGATTCGGTTCTTCGATCCTTCAGGTTCAGGGGATCGAAGTCGAAGCCCGCCCGGGGGACGAGAAGACCGGCCGCGATCGTCAAGGCCAGCGCCGACGCGATCACGGCGCGCGGATGGTTTTCGATCGCACGCGAGAGACGGGCGGGCATGCCGTCGCGCGCGACCGGCGAAGGTGCGGCCGGCGGCATCAACGTGATCACGGCCGGAAGGACCGTCAGATTGGCGGCCAGCGCCACGAACATGCCGACGCCGGCAATCAATCCCAGCTCGGCCAGGCCCTGATAATCGGTCGGCAAAAACGAGAAGAATCCGATGGACGCGGCGACGGCACAAAGCGTCAAGGCACCGCCGACCCCTGCCGCAGCCTCGTCCAGAGCCGCGCTATGCATCTTTCCGTCGATCAGCGCTTCCCGGTAGCGAAGGGCGAAGTGGATTCCGAAATCGACGCTGAGACCGATAAAGAGAACCGCGAACGCGACCGAAATCAGGTTGAGCTCGCCGACGACGGCGAAGGCGAAGCCCGCGGTTACGATTAGGCCGCAGACAAGGGTCAGAACCGTGGCGATCGTCAGCCGTGGAGACCCGAGTCCGACGGACAGCAATACCACCACCGATAAAAGCGACAGAATGGCGGCCAAGCCCATCCCCTCTTCCACGCTCTTGAGTTCTTCCTCGGCCAGGGCCGCCGAACCGGTTAGCCGCACCTTCACACCGGCGGTGCCGTCGTAATCCAGTTCGGCGATCAGCGCCCGCAACGCCGCCATCGCGTTCGCGGCGGGACGAAGGGAGCCGAAGTCGAGGCCCGGCTGGATCACGATCAGGCGGCGGCGGTCGGCGGCGTTTCCTCGCGTCCCCGTCATCAACGCCCGCCACGAGAGAAGCCGGAAACGGCCCTCGGCCTCGGCCTCGACCACTTCGGCGATGGACCCGAGCACCTCGGCGATCCCGATGGGCGCGCGCCCGTCGCCAGCGACGGATTCGTCCATGGCCAGGCCGAGGACGTCGAATAGACCGCGCAAACTGGGATCGCCCCAAAGCGTTCCCAAAAAAGGTTGGGCATCGGCCAGACGGTCGGCGAGGTCGTTGAGCGCGTCCGTCTCGAGAAACAGAAGGCCGTTACGGCGGAAGAAAGGGCCGCCTCGGGGATCGAACACGCTTCCGAACAAAGCCGGCCGTTCGCGAAGGCGGGCAGCCAATCGCTCCGCCGCGTCGTCCGCCAGGTCCGCGCTGTCGGCATCGATCACCACGACGATGTTGTCGGAGAACTGCGGAAAGGCCTTGCTGAGCGCCCGCGAGTGCTGGCGAAACGGAAGCTCGGAAGACAGCATGTCTTCGGTATCGGTATTGATCCGAAACGCCTGCCCGACGTAGGTACCGGTCGCGGCGGCGACGAGGGCGGCGGTGATCACGACGGCCACCGCTCGGCGGCGGACGAAATCGACCCAAGCCACCATCACGCGGCGATGGGTTTCGGCGGCCCAAAGGGTCATGGCGTGGAACGGATCGGTGACATCGCCTGCCTTTCTCGCCGATGGCGCGCCGCGGGACAAGGCCGGGAATATTGACACGCGCGCGCGGCTCCAGCACGGTTGGCCCCCGCCGGGACCACCGCGCCCGGATCGTCGTATCCAATTACCGCGAGCCCTCCCCCGATCATGAAGCGCGTTCCGTGGGACCAACGCATCGCCCGCGCCATCGTACCGCTGATTGCGCGAACGCCGGTGACCCCGAATCACCTGACCGCGACGGGCTTGGTGCTCGCGTTCGTGGCCGCCGGGCTATTCGCCTCCGGCCACGGGATCCTGGCGAATTGGGCCGCCGGCGTCTTCGTCTTCTCGCGTTTTCTCGACCATTTCGACGGCGAACTTGCGCGCCTCAAAGGCGTCGCTTCGCGCTTCGGTTACTACTTCGATTATCTGACCGGGGCGCTTAGCTACGCCGCATTGTTCCTCGGCATCGGCCTCGGGCTCAGCAAAGGCGATCTCGGCTCGTGGGCCATCGCGCTCGGTGCGGCGGCAATGGCGGCGGCGCTGATCACCATGGGCCTCGACATGCATATCGACCGGTTCAACGCGAAGCTGAACGGCCCGAAGACGGCGGGTGAACGCGACGCGGCGAGTTATCCGGGCTATGGCGGGTTCGAAATCGAGGACGGGATCTACCTCCTGGCGCCGATCACGTGGTTGGGGTTCCTGACTCCGTTCTACGTGCTCGCCTGCGTTGGCGCTTCGATATTTTGCGCCTGGACGCTCGCCGTGCTGGTGCGCCTTCGGCGCAAGGGAGCGCGCGATCTCGCGGCGACTCCGCGGAACTGACGGGGGTCCTCAGATCAACCCGTGCTTGCGCAGGCGATTGCGGAGCTGGTGATAGTTGAGCCGCAGGTGGCGGGCAGTCGCCCGCTGGCTGTAACGTTGCGTCGCCAAAGCGTCTTCGAGCAAACGCTTTTCGAAATCCGCGACCGTGCGATCGAAGTCGAAGGGACGAATGCGCTGGCGCGCCGATGGGGCGTCGGGCTCATCTTTGTGCGCCCCGGACGATTCCTCTTCGCCGCCCCCGGTCGCCGGCCGAAACGCGGAAGCGAAAGGATCGAAGTCGAGCTCGCCGACCGGCTCTCCGGCGTCGTTCCAACGACAGACCGCGCGCTCGACCACGTTTCTGATCTCGCGGACGTTGCCCGGCCATTCGTAACCCGTAAGGGCGTCCCGCGCGGACCGCGAGAAACCGGGAAATTCGGGCCAGCCGATCTCGAAGGCCATGGCCCGGGCGAAGTGCTCGGCGAGGACGACAATGTCGTCGCCTCGGGCGCGAACCGGAGGCACGGTGACGACTTCGAACGCGAGTCGGTCCAAAAGATCGTGACGGAAACGCCCTTCGTCGGCTTCGGCCGGAAGATCGCGGTTGGTGGCGCCGATCACGCGGACATTGACGTGGGTCGTGGCGCCGGCGCCGAGACGCTCGAGCTCTCCGTACTCGACCACGCGAAGGATCTTTTCCTGGACCGCGGGGCTCGCGCTCGCGATCTCGTCGAGAAACAGGGTCCCGCCGTGAGCGCGCTCGAAGCGGCCGATCCGGCGGCGCGCGGCACCCGTGAACGCGCCCTGCTCGTGACCGAACAACTCGGTCTCGAGCAGGGTTTCGGCGAGCGCGGCGCAGTTCACCTTAATGAACGGGCCGTCCCAACGCGCAGAAAGAAAGTGGAGCTGCGCCGCCACGAGCTCCTTGCCGGTCCCGCGCTCACCGACGACGAGCACGGGACGGTCCAACCCCGCCACCCGTGAGGCCCGCTCCATCATCTCGAGGATGGGTGCGGACTGCCCGACCAGAGCGGGTAATGCGGAATCTTCGGCGGCCATGGCTTCTGTTTATTTCACTAAATATTAGTGTTTTTTACCAGTTATTTTATTTTATTGTCAATACCCGCCTTTGTCAAAATGCACGGAGAATCCGTTTTTTTAGTGTGATTTCAATGGGATATTGGATAAGTCCCGATTTGGCACGGATTGTGCTTCTTAAGGGGCAGAGCGATCGTCGCGCATCCACGCCGCCGACGCCGAGACCGAACAGGGGAGTGCCGTATCATGGGAATCTTTACCCGCCTCACCGACATCATCAATTCCAACGTCAACGTCATCCTCGATCGCGCCGAGGAACCGGAGAAGATCATCCGCCTCGTGATTCGCGAGATGGAGGAAACGCTGGTCGAGGTGCGCGCGAGCGCCGCCAAGACCATCGCCGAGCGGAAGGAGGTCCGACGGACCCTCGATCGCATCCGCGAGGCCCAGACCGAGTGGCAGCGCAAGGCCGAGGTGGCCCTGACGAAGGGCCGCGAGGATTTGTCGCGCGGCGCGCTGGTCGAGAAGGCCAAGCTGGTCGAGAACGCGGACGCGCTCGAAGCTGAGCTGAGCACGCTGGAGCACGCTATCGCCAACGCCGATTCCGACATCGTCAAGCTCGAGGCCAAACTCAATGAAGCGAAGGCCAAGCAGAAGACCATCGACGCCCGCATGCACACCGCGTCCTCGCGCCTCAAGATTCGGCGCCACCTCTATGAAAGCCGGATCGACGACGCGTTCGCGCGCTTCGAGGTTGTCGAAAAACGGCTTGATTCGGCCGAGGGCGAAGTCGAGGTGTTCGACCTCGGACGCTCGAAGACCCTGAACGAAGAGATCGCCGATCTCGAGGCCCAGAACGGGGTCGAAGAAGAGCTTCGGGCAATGAAGCAGCGGCTCGCCAAGGGCGCGGCCGGCGCCGAACAATCGTAAAAGGGGTCACGCAATGTTCGAACTGCTGGAAGCGCCGCTCATCATCTTTCTCGCGGTCGTCGCCCCGATCTGGATCATCGCCCACTACGTCACCCGCTGGCGGACGGCCAAGATTCTGACCACCGAGGACGAAAGCATGTTGTCCGAGCTCTGGGAAACGGCGCCCAAGCTGGAGAGCCGGATCAACGCACTCGAGAGCATCCTCGACGCCGAGGCGCCCGAGTGGAGGAAACAGATATGACGGCCCACGAAACCCCGGGCCGGCGCCCGAGCCCGGCGCGGCTCTACCGCAACCGCGAACGCGGCGTCGTCAAGGGCGTGTGCGCGGGCATCGCCGACTACTTCGGCATCGAAACGTGGATTATCCGGTGCATGGCGCTGGCCGGGCTGTTCTTCTTCACGGTCCCGACCCTGCTCGTCTACGTGACCTTGGCGCTCGTCGTCTCCCCGGCGCCGGACGATATGTACGGGAGCCCGGCCGAAAAGGACTTCTGGCGCGGCGTCCGGGTCGAGCCCCGGGGGACGGTCTCGGGCTTGCGCCACCAATTTCGTGATATGGAGCACCGGTTGCGCTCGCTCGAAACCTACGCGACCTCGCGCGAGTTTCGATTGAGCCGCGAGATCAACGATCTCGAACGATAGGTGATGCGGGGCTCCCGGATCCCACCAGTTTGCCTCGGAACATCCATGCGTAGGCGATCGCGAAGGCGGGCGCGCAGATCGTCGCGGCCACGAGCAGCGGCACCTTCCATCCCAGCCACACCGCCAACGGCGCCAGCAGGATCGCATCATCCACATCGAAGCCCGCGAACGAAGGCAACTCCGCCGACCGCTCGCCCGCTGCGTGTTCCATCCTTACGTTCAAGACCAGGATCGTCGCGACCGCGACGCCGGCGAGCGCTCCCATGAGGATCGCCCATGAGCCGAATTGACTGTCGCGAAGGCCGACACCCAGGCCGACGAAAATGACGGCGTTGCAGATGGCGTCGGCGACGAGATCGTAAACGTGTCCGGCGCGAGACGTCTTTCCGCTCAGCCGCGCCAGTTCGCCGTCCGCCCGGTCTAAGAAGACCGAAAGCACGAAGATGCCGGCGCCGAGATGAAAATATGGGTCCGAGCCCTGCGCGAAGGCGGCGGCCGCGCCGAGACCGGTCACGAGCCTGAGCGTGGTTAGCTGATTGGGCGTGACGGGCGTTTTCGCGAGGTGCCGAACCGGCACCCGAACGCATCGATGAATCCAGGTGTCGTGGCTCATTTCGGTGCCGATCCGCGGTTCGGTGGAGGGGCGCAAAAGACTCCCCACCTTACTCCGGGCTGCTCTAGGGTCAGGACCCATTAATTTTCTGTTCAGCATTTTTGCCGATGATGATGATCCTGTTCAAGGAGGACATC
>JASLLV010000074.1 GCA_030746935.1 Rhodospirillales bacterium
AACGCAGCATAGGGACGTTCCAGGGTCATCTGGACGGTGTGGTCGTCGAGGGCCTTAACGTTCTCGGCCTTCAGGAAGTCGGCAAACGTCCACGACGGACCCTGCTTCATGGCCAGCGTGCGCTCGAACGTCCAGCGCACGGCCTCGGCGGTAAGCGGATCGCCATTGTGGAACTTGACGTTTTTGGCGAGGTGGAACGTGTAGACCAAGCCGTCCTCGCTCACCTCCCAGCTCTCGGCGAGCCAGGGCTTAATTGCGGGAGGCGTGCCCTCGTATTTGAGCAAGGAATCGTAGACGCCCTTGTAGAACGTCTTGGTCGGCGCATCGTACTTGATGCCGGGGTCCATGGTCGGGAGATCGCCCCGGCCCATGATGACGAGATACTTTTCGTTGCCGCGACGCTCGATCCCTTGCGCCGGATCCGCGTCCGCAAACACGAAACCGCCCAACACGACCGCCGCCGCCGCGCTCAGAAGTATATGCCTAGAAAATCCCTTCATGATTCCTCCCACGCTTTTTTGTTGGCGCCGTTGACGCTGAGGCGGGTTCGCAAACACCCCGCAGCAGCCGGATCCGCCACCCTCGCGAGCCAGGCGCGCATTGGAACGAATGTAGTATGGGGAATCAAGCGGAATTTGCTGACCGTTCTTGTTTTCCTGCCCTACGGGAACTTTGCCATTCGCATGCGCGGCAAGGCGAAAGGGCTGCCGATGGGGGGCAACCGGCAGCCCTTTCCGATCGACCGCCTCACGATCGAGACGGTCCGAACCGCGCTACGCCGACCGGAGAGCGGCGGCCGCACAAGATCGCCGCAGGAATTTCCGAACCGATTCGTCGGAACGAATACGCGTTTTCGGTCCCGCAATATGTCAACACCTTGGCCATGCGACATATTCCCGTATCCGCAGGCGATTCACGGTTCCGAATTGATCAGCTCGCGCCCGCTTGAAGCCCGCTGCGACGACCGTCACAATCGCGCTCCGGGCAACGACGTTGCGGACGACGGACGCGGATCACGCCGCGGCGAAAGGCGTGGGCAAGACACTCGAGGGCCACTTCGGGAACTGAGTGAACGTGGGCGATGACTGCACGAATGCGACATCTGGCCGACTTACGGCACCTCGGCGACGCCGATGACCGCGACATCGATGTCGCCCACGCCGCACTCGCACTCGCCGCGCTCGACCTGCCCGACGCCGAGATCGGCCCCTATCGCCTTCACATGGATGCCCTCGCGTCCGGGGTCGCCGAAGCGGCCCGCGGCAGCGGCGATCTCGGCACCCAGATCGCCGCGATACAGCGGACCTTGTTCGTACGCCACGCTTATCGCGGCGACACCGAATCATACGACGACGTCCAAAACGCCAACCTCGTCCACGTCATCGACCGGCGCAGGGGATTGCCGGTGGCGCTCGGAATTCTTTGCATCCACGCCGCTCGCGCTCAGGGCTGGAATATCGCGGGGCTGAATTTCCCGGCCCATTTCCTGTTGCGGATCAGGGCAAGCGACGGCAGCGCCGTCATCGATCCCTTCGACGGCGCAAAGATTCGCGAAGCCGACGACTTGGCGCGCCTCTATGCCGAACTCGTCGGGGAATCAGGCGACTTCGAGGCCGAGCAAATCCCGGACATGGGCAACCGCGACGTCTTGTTGCGTCTACAGAACAACATCAAGGTCCGCGCGCTTCGCGACGGGCGCGCCGCCCGCGCTATCGAGATCCTGGAATCGATGGTCGCCATCGCCCCCGCATACGAGCGTTTATGGTGGGAGCTCGCGACCCTGCTCTTTCAAACCGGATACGTGAAACGCGCGATCGAGACCCTTGACGCATATCTCGAGCGCGCCCCGACGCCGACGGCCCGCGCCGAGATCGAATCGCTTCTAAAACGAATACGCGAAAGCCTGCACTGAAGGGTCGGCCGAGTCCGCCTTTAATAGACCAGTTCGTCGTCGTCGCCGCTTCCGGCGATGACGATTTCGCCGGCGTCGGCCAGCGCCTTGGCGGCGGATACGATCGCGGCCTGTGCCTCGTCCACGTCACGCAGCCGCACCGCTCCCATCGCTTCCATGTCCTCGCGCATCATCTTGCCTGCGCGCTCCGACATGTTGCGGAAAAACAGCTCCTTGACCTCGTCCGCTCCCCCCTTCAGCGCCATCGCAAGCTGGTCCTTGTCAACTTGCCGCAATATCGCCTGGATGCCGCCCGGATCCACCCGGATCAGATCGTCAAACGTGAACATCAGCTGCCTGATCCGGTCCTCCGCCTCGCGGTTGCGCTCTTCCAGCGCGTCCATGAAACGGCTCTCGATATTGCGGTCCAGGTTGTTGAATATGTCCGCCATCAGCTCGTGCGAATCCTGGCGGTCCGTCCGCGCCAGATTCGTCATGAACTCGTTCCTGAGCGTCCGTTCCACGTGGTCCAGAACCTCCTTCTGAACCGTCTCCATCCGAAGCATTCGCGTCACCACCTCCATCGCGAAGTTCTCCGGCAACAATGCCAGGACCCGCGATGCATGATCCGGCTTCACCTTCGACAACACGACCGCAACCGTCTGCGGATACTCGTTCTTCAGATAGTTCGCCAGAACCGCCTCGTTCACGTTGCCGAGCTTGTCCCACATCGTCCGCCCCGCGGGACCCCGGATCTCGTCCATGATATGCCCGACCCGTTCCGGATCCAAAGCGTTGCGCAACATGCGCTCCGTCGAATCGAACGAGCCCACCAACGACCCCGATCCCGAAAGCTGATCCGCAAACTCCAGGAACAGCTGCTCGACCGTCGCCGATTGGACCGTGCCGACGTTCGCCATGGTCTGCGAAAGCTCGCGGATCTCGTCGTCGTCCATCATCTCGAACAACTGACGTGCGTTCTCCTCGTCCAGCGCCAGCATGAAGACCGCCGCCTTCTGCGGACCCGAAAGATGACGAATGCCCTCGTTCGATTGTGCCATGGCGGAACCTCCAAAGCCTTCGTTATTTCGTTCCGTTTTCCACACTTATAATAGCATGGAACGCCCGCCACGGCGAAGGTGCGATTGCGCGTGCGTCGGCGGCGGTGGGCATCATATTGGATGGGAATTCGCCATGTTGAAAACTTACAACCCGGCGGCCGTGGCCGGGCCATTCGGCCACTACGACCATGCCGTCGAGGCCCCCGCCGGCGCCCGCTGGCTACACGTCTCAGGCCAGGTGGCGATCACCGACGATGGTGACGTGCCGGACGGAATCGACGCCCAGGCGGACCACGTCTGGAAGAGCCTGATCGCGATCATGAGCGACGCCGGGATGGGGCCTGAGAACGTGGTCAAGACGACCACCTATCTTCTCGACGCGGGTCATTTTCCGCAATTGCGCGCGGCGCGCGAACGCTACCTCGGCCAGTGCAAGGCGGCGTCGACCACCGTGGTCATCTTGGGTCTCGCGCGCCCCGAACTTCTCGTCGAAATCGACTTGGTGGCGGCCGCGCCATGATCGCCGCGCCCTTTAGAAGGTCTCGACCCAGGGCCTGAGCTCCACCTCCCAGGTCCAGGCGCTGCGGTGCTGGCGATGAATCGCCAGGTAGGTTTCGGCGATGGCGTCGGGGTCGAGCATGCCGTCGGGGCCGCGGCGCGACGATCGGGGATCGCGTGCGCCCTGAAGTATGCCGCCGTCGATCACGAAGTGGGCCACGTGGATGTTCTTCGGCGCCAGCTCGCGGGCCATGCTTTGGGCGAGCCCGCGCAAACCGAACTTGCCCATGGCGAAGGGCGCCGAGTTGACGTAGCCCTTGACGCTTGCGGACGCGCCGGTGAACAGGATCGTGCCCGAGCCGCGCGCTTCCATCTGCCTGGCCGCCGCCTGGCCCACCAAGAAGCCGCCGAAGCAGCTCACCATCAGTGTTTTCTCGACTTCGCCCGGATCGAGCTCCGCCACGGGCCCTTGAATGCGGTAGCTCGGGTTATAGACGACCACGTCCGGGGCCGCGTATTCGCCGGCCACGGCCTCGAACAACGCCGCGACGTCGTGCTCTTGGGTCGCGTCGCAGGCATAGGCGCGCGCACCCGTCTCGTCCACCAATGCTTCGAGCTTGACGACGTCGCGCGCGACCAGCGCCACACGCATGCCCGCGCCAGCGAACAATCGCGCGAGCGAGGCGCTGAGGCCCGTACCCGCGCCGACGATCAGCGCGATCTCTTGGGTCGATTCCTGGGCCGAACTTGCCATTCCTTCCACTCCCTCCTCGCGCCGCCGCCGGGGCGCACGCTAACACATTCTCCGTTCGGTCGGCTCAGGTCCGCACCCTCGTCCGGCCGGCTTACACGTACTATTCCGTGGGCGGCCAGGCGGCGGGCAGGGTTATATCCTCGGCCACGGGCCACGGCGCCGCGGCGCATCGAGGCGCAACCGTGTCCTTCGAGGGCCGTGGCGGCTGACGCTCAGTCGGGCTCGGCCACGTCCGGCCCGCCACCCCATTCGGCCCGCACACCCTCGAAGCCGACGACATGGGGCGGTGGGCCCGCGGCGCTCGCGCCCAACTCCGCCGCCGCCCGCCACGGCCAACGCGGCTCCTTGAGCATCTGGCGGGCGAGGGCGACGAGATCGGCCTGGCCGGAACGGACGATGGTTTCGGCCTGCAAGGGCTCGGTGATCCCGCCGTCGGCGATCACCGGGACGTCGACCGCCGCCTTCATTTCGGCGGCGAGGTCAACCTGATAGCCGCGCCCGCGCGGGAGCACAGCCTCGGCGACGATGCCGCCGGACGAAACGTCGATGAAATCGCAGCCAAGCTCTTGCAGTCGTTTCGCGAACGCGACCGAATCGGCCATCAACCACCCGCCGTCGATACCGTCCACCGCCGAGATGCGGATGCCGAGCGGCTTGTCCGCGGGCCAGGCGCCTCGGACGGCGGCAAAGACCGAAAGCGGGAAACGCATGCGGTTCTCGAGACCGCCGCCGTAGTCGTCGGTGCGCCGGTTCGCGAGCGGCGAGAGGAATTGATGCAGAAGATAGCCGTGGGCGCCGTGGATCTCGACCGTGTCGAACCCGGCGCGGGCCGCCCTCGCGCTGGCGGCGACGAATTCGCCTTGGACGCGGTCGAGCCCGCGTTCGTCGATGGCTTCGGGCGTGGCGAAGCCGTCTCCGTAAGCCACTGCCGACGGCGCGTCGGTCGTCCAGCCGCCGGCGTCAGGGTGGAGCGCCGCGCCCCCGTCCCAAGGGCGCGCGGTCGGCCCCTTGCGCCCGGCGTGGCCGATCTGAACGCCCATGCGCGCCGCGCCGAACGCCTTGCAGAACCGGACCACACTGGCGAGCGCGCGCTCGTTCGCGTCCGAATAGAGCCCGAGCGCGCCCGGCGAATAGCGACCGCGCGCCGAAACCGACACCACTTCGCTCAATACCAGGCCGCTTCCCGAAATCGCGAACTGGCCAAGATGCATGAGGTGCCAGTCGCTCGCGTCGCCGTCACGGGCGCACGACTGGGACATGGGTCCGACGACGATCCGGTTGGCGAGCCGAAGCCCGCGAAGAGAGAATGGATCGAAAAGCGCGCTGCTCACGGATCGGTACCTTCTCGGTGCGGGGCGATAGCCCATGGTGGCGCGGCGCCCGCCCGCGGTCAATCGCGTCCACGCCGGTTGTCAGGGGCGTCCGGTGGGGGCACAGTATGCGCCGCCACGGGGAGGATGCGCCATGGGCATGGTGGTCGACGGCGTCTGGACGACCGACGAGCTCGGCCCCGATTTCAAGGGTCGCGACGGCCGCTTCCTGCGCTCGGATTCGGTTTTCCGCGACTGGGTCACGCCGGACGGCGCACCCGGACCGACCGGCGTGGGCGGCTTGGCAGCCGAAGCGGACCGCTATCACCTCTACGTGGCGGTCACCTGCCCTTGGGCCCACAGGGCGTTACTCGTGCGCCGCCTCAAGGGCTTGGACGACGTGATCGGCTTGAGCGTCGTAGCGCCCAGGCGGTCTGATGAGGGTTGGGTCTTCGACGCGGGCGATGCGCGCTACCGCGATTCGCTATACGGCGCCGCCGCCCTGCACGAGCTCTACACGCGGGCCGATGCCCGCTACACCGGACGCGTGACCGTGCCCGTGCTGTGGGACAGCCGCCACGAGACCATCGTCAACAACGAGTCGTCTGAGATCGTCCGCATGTTCAACGACGCCTTCGCCGCGTTCTCGCCGGAATCGCCGGACCTCTATCCCGAGGACAAGCGGGCCGAGATCGACGCCCTCAACGAGCGCGTCTACCGGACCATCAACAACGGCGTCTACCGGTCCGGTTTCGCCCGCACGCAAGAAGCGTACGAAGAGGCCTTCGACGACGTGTTCGCCACCCTCGACGACTTAGACGAAAGGCTGGCGACGAGGCGCTATCTCACCGGTGAGACGCTGACCGAGGCCGACTGGCGGCTGTTCCCGACGCTGGTGCGGTTCGACGTCGCCTACTACGGCGCCTTCAAGTGCAACAAGCGCCGCCTGGTGGATTATGCGAACCTTTGGGCGTACACGCGCGAGCTTTATCAGTTGCCCGGTGTCGCCGAGACGGTGGCGCCCGAGACCTACAAGCGGGGTTACTACTCCATCAGCGAGCTTCGCAACCCCACCGGAATCGTGCCCAAGGGGCCCGAGATCGATTTTTCGGCCCCCCACGGCCGCGAGCGCATCGGCGCCGGCGCGGCCTAAGGTTTCGCCCGACCGTGCCCCGCACCGCTTACGTGAACGGCCGTTACGTGCCCATGCACGAGGCGGGCGTCGCCGTCGAGGACCGCGGTCTTCAGTTCGCGGATTCGGTCTACGAGGTAATCTTGGTGCACGCCGGCCGCCTGATCGACGAGGCGCCGCATCTCGACCGTCTCGAGCGCTCGCTCGGCGAGATCCGCATGGCGCCGGCCATGGGACGAGCGGCGCTGCGCACCGTCATGGGCGAGGTGGTGCGCCGCAACCGCGTTCGCTGGGGCATGGTCTACGTGCAGATGACGCGTGGTACCGCGCCGCGCGGCGCGGCCGTTCCGCCCGACGCCGAGACCACGCTCATCGTCTACGCGCGCGCGATCGCCCCGCCCGATCCCGAAGCGCTCAAGGACGGCATTGCGGTGATCACGATTCCCGATATCCGCTGGGGACGCCGCGACATCAAGTCGACCTCGCTCCTTCCCAACGTGCTCGCCAAGCAACGCGCCGTCGACGAGGGTTGCTTCGACGCCTGGCAAGTGGACGCGGACGATTTCGTGACCGAGGCTTCGGCCGCCAACGCTTGGATCGTGACCCCCGATCGCCACCTTCTCACGCGCCCCACGTCTCCCGACATCCTTGCCGGCATCACCCGAGCCACCGCCATCGAGCTCGCGCGCGAGATGAACGTCCGCTTCGTCGAGCGCCCCTTTACGGTCGCGGAAGCCAAGTCCGCGCTCGAAGCGTTTCAAACCAACGCCTCGATTATGGTGATGCCCGTGACCCGCATCGACGGCCAAGCGATCGGCGACGGAAAACCGGGGCCCGTCACCATGACCCTCATGCGGCGCTACCTCGAATACGCATCGAAGGGCGGCTGATCTAGTCCGCGGGCGGCGCTTTTTCATGCCAGTCGGTCAGGGACTGGTACGCGTGTGCGGCCGCCAGTAGCCGGGCCTCGGCGAAGGGCCGTCCCACCAGTTGGAAGGCGACCGGAAGGCCCGCGTCCGCGAACCCGCAGGGAACGCTGATCGCGGGCAGGCCGAGATAGTTTATGTGGCGCGTACAACGTCCGATCAGGCGGATGTATTTCTGGATGTTGTCTATCCCCCCTCCCGTCGATTCAACGATAGTCGGGACCGGCATCGAGACTGCCGGCAGATGCACCATGTCGGCGCCGGCGAAGGCTTGTTTCAGGAAATCCTCGAGGATCGGGCCGCGCAGCAACAACGCTTCGCAATAGCGCGTTCCCGTATAGAAGAAGCCCGGTTCGGTCCGGGTGCGGACCTGTTCGGAGTAATCCTCTGGCCGGGTCTTCAGCCAGCGGCTGTGTACGGTCGCGGCCTCGACCTCGCGCAGCACGTGCTGGACGTCGTCGATCAACGCCATGTCGGGGACCGTCGTCTCTACTATCTCGGCGCCGGCCTCGCGGAGGACACGCAGGCTTTCGTCCAGCGCCTTTGCGACAGCGTCCGATACGTCGTCGTAAAACCAGTTGCGGGGAACTGCAATCTTGGCGCCTTCGAGGCCCTTCGCCAGCGCCGACTCGTAATCGGGAACAGGCTCGGCGCGAGTCGTCGGGTCGGCGGGATCTTGTCCTGCGATCACCGAGAGCATGCGGGCACAATCGGCCGCAGTCCGGGCAAGCGGGCCGACGGTGTCCATGGACCACGAGATCGGCATGACACCGGCCCGGCTGACCAGCCCTTGGGTCGGCATCAGTCCGACGACGCCGCACATGGCCGCAGGCAAGCGAATCGAGCCCCCGGTGTCCGAGCCCAGCGCCGCCGGCACCAGGCGCGCGGCGACCGACGCGCCGGATCCACTCGACGAGCCGCCGGTCACGTGCTCGGGATTCCAGGGGTTACGGCAGGGCCCGAAGTGCTCGTTGTGGCCGGTGGGGCTACGGGCGAACTCGGCCAAGTGCAGCGCCGCGACATAGACCGCGCCCGCGTTCTCGAGACGCGTGAGCACGCTTGCGGTATGGTCGGGAACGAAATCGCGCGTGATCTTGGCTCCACAGCTCACCACCTTCCCTTCTCGGAACAAGAGGTCCTTGTGGGCCAGCGGAACCCCGTGCAGCGGCCCCTTGATCTTGCCCTTGGTTCGGGCCTTATCGGCGGCACGAGCGGATTCGAGCGCGTCATGTTCCTCCATCCGAATCACGCAATTGAGAAGCGATCCCCGCTCTTTCAGCCGGGCGACGGTCGCAATCGTCGCCGCCTCGGACGTGACCTCACCGGCGGCGATCGCCGCGGCCGTCTCGATCAGGCTGAGGTTGGCCAAGTCCGTCATCGGTCCGAATCCCGCTCTTCGAGCAGAACCCGCAGATGATCGGCGGGCGCGGCGTCGACGGCGAGGCGCTTCGCCTGGTCGCGGACGAGCGCATTGGCGCGCTCCACGGTGGCCGCCAGGAGCGGGATACGGTCCGCGTCGGCCGGAAGATTCTGGATGGATTCGGCGATGTCCTTGAGCGTTTCTGTCTTCACTTAGGCTCTCCTTGCTTGCCGATCTCGGCCTTGAACCAGTCCAGGATCTGCTCGCCGGTCCAGAACACGACGCCGTCGTGCTTGGCGAAGTAGGCAAGCATCTCCTCGAAGTAGCGGATCCGGTGCGCCGCGCCCGAGACGTAGGGGTGCACGCCGACCGCAATCACCCGGGCCGAAGTCTTGGATTCGGCGTACAATCGGTCGAAGGCGTCGACGGCGCGCCGCATCAGCCCGTCCGAGGGTTGCATGTGCGCCACATTGACGGCGATGTCATTGATTTCGACCGTATAGGGGATCGAGACGATGGGACCAGAGGCGGTCTCAACCATGATCGGCTGGTCGTCCAGGATCCAGTCGGCGAAGTATTCGAGCCCCGCCTCGGCCACGTAGTCGATGGTGTGGTAGGTCTGGCTGCGGCCCGGTCCGAGCCAGCCGCGCGGGCGTTTTCCCGTGAACTCCTCGATGATCTCGACCGAGCGGCGGATCACCTGGCGCTGGTCCTCGATTTGCGAGATCGGCATCTGGACGACACAGTGCGCCATGAATTCCCAGCCCGCCTCGTGCGCGGCTTGCGGCACCGCCGGGCAGGTCTCGCAGACGCCTGCGTTCAACGATAGCGTCGGCGTGATCCCGAGCTTCGCGAACGCGTCCCGAAGCCGCCAGAACCCCACCCGCATTCCGTATTCGTGCCAGGTCCAGTTGGGAAAATCGGGAATCTGCGTCACCCCCATGGGCGGGCCCGACGCCTGGCGCGCCATGGCGCGCGTGATCTCCCACTCCTCGACGTTGACCACCGGCCAGATCACCAGCGTGGCGCCGTCTGGAAGCGCCAACGCCGGGCGCTCGGCGATGGCGGAGTATGAGATGCGCTCTCGGGGATGCTTCATGGCGAGTCCTTCGCGCTTCGTGTAGGCGGGCGGGGGGGGGACGGCCGAAGGCTAGTCCCAGCGGCTGTCGCGAACAAGGCCGCCGAGAGTGCGGGGCGCGCGCGTGCCCGCCCCTTGCGTTGCGGTCCGGGCGCGGTCTTAATAGGCGCGACCGGCTTCGACCGGACCCGAATTCTGCGGAGAGAACCCCATGGACAGAAATACGGTGAACTGGCGCGGACCCTTCACGGCGATGGTCACGCCTTTCGACGCCGACGGCGCCATCGACGAGGATGCCTTTCGCCGCGTCATCGAATTCCTGATCGCCCAGGGTGTGGGCGGCGTGGTCGCCAACGGCTGCACCGGCGAGTTCTGGGCCCAGACCACCGAAGAGCGCAAGCGCGTGGTGGCGCTGGCCGTCGAGGCGGTGGCGGGACGGATTCCCCTGATCGCGGGCACCGGCGCGATCCGCACCGCGGACGTGATCGAGCTGACCGCACATGCCAAGGAGGTCGGCTGCGACGGGGCGATGATCATCCCGCCCTACTTCGTCAAGCCTTCGGTCGAAGACGTGATCGCGCATTACGAGGCGGTCTCGGACGCGGTGAAAATCCCGGTGATGCTCTACAACCTGCCGTCGGCGTCCTACAATCTGACGCCCGATCTCGTCGGGCGGCTTGCCGACGTCGACACCGTGGTCGCCATCAAGGACAGCTCCTTCGACTTCAACAACTTCTACCTGACCCAGCTCCAGGCCGGCGATCGCATCCG
Organism: Rhodospirillales bacterium; assembly: GCA_030746935.1. Classification (GTDB taxonomy): domain Bacteria; phylum Pseudomonadota; class Alphaproteobacteria; order Rhodospirillales; family JASLLV01; genus JASLLV01. Next base: position 10,782 of record JASLLV010000074.1, read on the forward strand.
TGTCCTCATCGGGCCTTCGACCATGTTCGGGGTCGCGGCCATGAAATTGGGCGCCGAGGGCTGGATCGACACCTACTCGAACATCTGGCCGGAACTCACTGTCGAGCTCTTCCGCGCGATCGAGGCGGGCGACGATGCGACCGCCGTGCCCCTTCAGGCCACGGGGCTCGAGTACCGCCTGTTCATGACCGAGAATGGCCGCACCATGTACCCCGCTACCAAGGCGGCCATGAACATCCGCGGCCTTCCCGGAGGCTATCCCCGGCTCCCGCTCAAGCCCTTGGGCGAGCCGCACTTGACCGAGCTGCGTGACGGCCTCAAGCGCTTCGGCGCGAGCGTGCTGGAGGCGGCGGCCGAGTAAGCAGTTCCGGGGCCGCAAGGGCGGTCGGCGGCCCGGAGGGCACCCATGCTGATCGAGATGGCGCCGCTCGCGCCGAAGGACCGCTACAAGCTGATCGCCGGCTTCATCGTGCCCCGGCCGATCGCCCTGGTGACGAGCCGGAGCATGGGCGGAGTCGACAACGCGGCGCCGTTCAGCGCTTTCAACTATATGGGCGAGGACCCGCCGGTGATCGTGCTCGGGCTTCAGGTCCATGGGTCCGGTTCGGTGCGCGCCGGCGAGATCAAGGACACGACCAAGAACATCCACGAGACCGGCGAGTTCGTCGTCAATCTCGTGGACGAGGCAATCGCCGAGGGGATGAACGTTTGCGCGGTCGATTTCCCGCCGGGGACCGACGAGGCCGCCGCCGCCGGGCTCACGCTTGCGCCCTCGGTCGCCGTCGCGGCCTCCCGCATCGTCGAATCGCCCGTCGCCATGGAGTGCCGGCGCATCGCGGCGCTCGAGTTCGGCTCCTTCCGCCAGGTGGTCGTCGGCGAGATCCTATGGATGCACGTGCGCGACGAGCTGATCGAGGCCGAGACACTGACCATCGACGCGGCCGCGTACCGCCCGGTCGGGCGGTTGTTCGGAAGCCTTTACGTTCGCACCAACGACCGCTTCCAACTGCCGATGATGCGCTATTCCGAATACCTCGAGAATGGCCCGGCTCGCATCCGCGACGCAGATAAGCCGAGCGAACGGCGATGATCGAAGACACCGACGTGCTCGTGGTCGGCGGCGGCGTCATGGGCTGCGCGCTCGCTTACTACCTGGCCCGTGAGGGCGTGGAGGTCGCCGTCATCGACCGCCACGACTTGAACACCCAGGCGTCGGGGACCAACGCCGGCTCATTGCACGTCCAGATCCTTTCCCATTGGGCGCGGGTCGAGAATGCGGACGCGATCGCCGCCACCCAGCGGCCGCTGCCGATCTACGTCGAGGCCATCAATGTCTGGCGCGCGCTTAGCCGCGAACTCGACTGCGATATCGAGTTCAGCGCCGAGGGCGGATTCATGGTTGCCGAGACCGACGAAGAGATGCGCATCTTGGAACGCAAGTGCGCGCGCGAGCGCGAGCGCGGCGTGGATTCGCGGGTCGTCAGCGGAAACGAGCTTGCCGCGCTCGCACCCTACTTCTCGGATGCGGTGATCGGCGCCAGCTTTTGCCCTTACGAGGGCAAAGTGAATCCGATCATCGCGACCCCGGCGCTGGCGCGCGGCGCCGAGCGCGCTGGCGCGCGCTTCTTCCGCCACACCGAGCTCCGGGCGCTCGCGCGGAAGCGTGACGTGTTCGAGGCGGAGACCAGTCGCGGCCGGGTCCGCGCGCGCCGCGTGGTCGTCGCCGCCGGCGCATGGTCGGCCGAGGTCGCGGCGATGGTGGGCCTGGAGCTTCCGGTGAACCGCCGGGCGCTCCACATGAACGTGACGGAGGGGGCAACGCCCCTCGTCCCACACTTGATCCAGCACATGGGACGGCGGCTGACGCTTAAGCAGGCGTCCGACGGCGCCATGATCGTCGGCGGCGGCTGGCCGGCGGATGAGAGATCCGGCGGACCCAACCCCCGGGTGCTTCGGACCAGCATCGAGGGCAACCTCTGGATCGCGGCGCACTTGGTGCCAAAGCTCGCGGAGCTGCGATTGCTCCGCACCTGGACCGGCTTCATCAATATCATAATCGACGGAAGCCCCGTGCTCGGCCCGGTGCCCGGATTGCCGGGACTCTTCGTCTCGCTGGCCTCGGTGGGCTTCACCAGCGGGCCGCTGTGCGCGCACCTGGTCGCCGAGACGATCCGCGGCGAAGACCCCTCCATGGACATCGCCCCCTTCTCGATCGAGCGCTTCAAGGCCGGCGTCTCCAGCGCCGCGGTGAACACCTTCTTCGAGCAGTCGCCGACGTTGTAGAGGGGCGGGCGCCGGTAGCTTCTCGTAGCTTCAGGACACGACCAAG
>JASLLV010000075.1 GCA_030746935.1 Rhodospirillales bacterium
GCCCGGCGGTCGCGCAGGAAAAACAGGTGATATCCGGACAGCGTACGGACCGGCGCCGAAATGTGCCCCTTTTGCAGCTTGGCGAGGACCTGGTAGAGCTCCTCGTCGATCTGGCCTTGCTGGACCCAGCCGAGGTCGCCGCCGACCGCCGCGGTTCCGCTATGCGAGAAATTTCGCGCCAAGGCATCGAAATTTGCGCCCGAACCCAGCTGCTGGAATAAGCGATCGGCGAGCAGCTGTAAGTCCCGATCCTGGTCCGGGCTCTCGAGCCTAAGAAAAATCTCGGAAGCCAGGAACTCGGGCATTTCATTGTTGGCGCCGATCTCGGCCATTTTCTCGTCGATCTCTTCGTCGCTCATCGAAATGCGTTGGCTTCCGCCTCGGCTGACCACCTTCACCCACGCGATTTCAGCTTCGAGTTGACTCAAGAGGACCGGCATTTCGATGCCCCGCCCGGCGAGAAATGCGGTCAAACCGCCGGCGCCGAAATCGTTGTTCGTCTCGATCCGTATGATCGCACCGTCGATTTCGGCTTGCGTTACGCGGATACGCTGGCGCTTCGCCTCTTGCAGCTTGAGCTGCTCGTCGATGAGATTGCGGAGGACTTGCGGCGCCAAACGCCTTCGAATCTCGGGCCGGTCTTCGAGTCGCGATGTCGCAATGACGAGCGATAGTCGTCCGTTCAGGTCGCGCAGCGAGATCACCTCATCGTTCACGACCGCGGCGATACCGAGTTCGCTTTGTGCGGCCGCTTCGGCGCCGAGGAAGATGAGGGCGCACAGCAAGGCGCCGAAAATCGGTGCTTTCACAGGCTCAAAGATCTTCATCATCGCGCATCTTGTTCGCGCAAGGTGGTAGTTCCCTCCGTCGCATACCCTCGCGCGGGCTCCCAAGCGCGGGCGGCGCCGCGACGTCACTGGACCTTGGTCGCAACCTCGCCCAAGGTTTTGAACGTAACACTGAACAATATCGCATCGGTGGGCTTCAGGTCGCGGTCCTCGAAGAACGTGCGAGTCAGATTCGTGGAAAAGACGAGGCATTCGTCCTCGTAGGTCAGCCCCAGGCCCGCCGAGCGCATTTCGCTGTCCGCCAGGTCGCTCTTCGCCGAAACCTGCCCCCGCCAGTAGCGAGAAAACTGCGCGCTCACGCTGGTCGTGAGTTCCTCACGGGCCGGAAATTCGCTGTCCGCCTGCCTTTCGAAGAAAACGTAATCGGCATTCAGGCGAAGCGCCGGTGGACCCGCGGAAAGCTTCACTTCGTTGCGCCGGGCCGACAAATCGTCCTTGTCCAACCGCGTCCGGTAATAGACGTCCAAATGCCCGCGCGGCGAGACATGGGCGCGGGCGACAATGTCGGACAGATCGTCATCCAGTCCGGACTGGTCGGCAAAGGTGTCGTCGCTCTTGAGCCGATAGCTCTGCCCCACCAGGATGGTCGTGCTGCCGCCTTTGTTTCCGAACACGCCCCATCTGAGGCCGTAATTGACGCGCGGCCCGCTTTCCACGCGATCAACGCCTGTGAATCGATTCGTACTGAACAGGTTGGTCTCGTCGAACTCGAAGTCTTGGCTGTCCTCGTTGGGAATGGCGTTCGGGTTTCCGCCGTACGGAGACACGATGACTTGAGCGATGGGCTCGATGGACTGCGATATGGTTCCCGACGTCTTCGCCAGCGGATAGCGCCAATTCATGGCCACCTGGGGAACGAAGCGTCCGGTGACACCGCTGAATTCGCCGTCGGTCCCCCCGCGATCGAGGGAATCGACGTGATAGAGATCGCCCTGAAACGACGCCTCGACGCTCAGCAGGTCGCCGATGGCGCCGACGAAGGGCCTCTGCCAACCGCCGCGCACCGAAAGCCGCCGCGTATCGGTGCCGCCGGTCCGCGTTAACGCCATGAGATTGGCGTCAAGGCTGGGGCGTCCGCCATAGCGATCGACCTCGCCGACGTGGTTGTAGTCGAGCATCGGAAACACCCACGGCGTCGTTCCCGGATCGTCGAACTCGCGCAGTCCCTGGAATGCGTACGCGTTGATCGCCATGTAGTTGCGCTTGCGAAACCCTTCGGCGAAAACGCGCGACGTCAATTCGCTTTGCTGGAATTCGCTTTGCTGGTTGAAGCCATAGCGTCTGAGAAAGGTGTCATCACTCGAGCGCTCAACATCAATTCCGGCGCGCCAGGTCTCGTCAATATCGAGGCGGCCCTCGCCGAAGATGTGACCTCGCACGTCGTCCTCTGAATCCTCGGTGATGCTGCCCGAAACCTCGATCCGGCCATGTTGAAACATTCGCCGGTATTCGGCGGCCAGCAACGGGCCTTCCTTGTCCGTGTAAATCGGCGTCGCGGTGAGATCGCTGTGCTCGTCGATGACGTAGTAATATGGCACCTGGGCGATGAGACCCAAATCCGATGACCCGCCGACCGAAGGCGCGAGGAAACCGCTGCGCCGCCGGACGGTTGGATCGGGATGCGAGAAGTAGGGCGTATAGGCGACGGGAACGCCGGCGATTTCCATCCAGGCGTCGGAGTACTCGATCATCTTGCGCTTCTTGTCGTGGACCACCTTGACGGCCTTGATCTGCCACAGCGGCGGGCGCGTCGGATCGTCGGGGCAAAGATCGCATGGCGAGTACACGGCCCGGCGCATCTCGGTGGTGTCGTCCGCCGACAGCCGGGCACCGTTCGCCGCAATGCGCGCGAGATCTTCCAAGATGACGCGGATGTCTTCGACGATCCCGTCCTTGAGATCGCCCGAAAGCTCGACTCGCGAGGCGAACAACACTTCGCCGGTCGGCTCCAAGAGAGACACGTTACCCGAGGCGCTCAGGACGTCGGTCGTTTGCGCGTATGTGATCTCATCGGCCAGCAGGGTGCGATCGTCCCGGGAAACCTCCACGTTCCCGCGGGCGGTCACGGTTCCGCTTTCGCGGTCGTAGGTGACTTCGTCGGCGGTCAGGTAGACGCCGGCCTCGACGGGAAATTCCTGCGCGGCGGCGGGTGTACCGGCGAGAACGGCGCCGGCCACCAACCCAGCGACCAACAATGCCGCGATCCGGATTCCAAGACGCGCGCCCACCGAACGTCACCCGTCTTCCAGGTGCAACAGCATGGCGAGGCCAAGCAGCGTCGTCACGCCCGAGGGTGTCCACGCCGCCAGGGTGACCGGAATGCTGTCCGAAAGGCCAAGCGCGAATACCAGGTCCGAGAAGAAATAGAACACGAAACCGGTCAGGACGCCCATGGTGACGACGAACGTCGTGCCGCCGCGACGCGCGTGGCGAAGCGTAAAGGTGGCGGCAATCAAGACCATGGCGCACAGAAGCAGCGGCGCAGCCAGCAGCGAATGCCAACGAAGGCGGTGGTGGACGGCTGAAAATCCGGCCTTCTCGAGCGTTGCGATGAACTCCGGCATCATCCAAAACGACACCGTCTCGGGCGCCGCGAAACTGTCGAGGATCTTGGCGAGCGTGAGATCCGTCTCGAGCCAGTATTCGGCTTCGATCTGTGTCGGGGTCTCGGGTGATAGGAGCCGCACGTCGATGAGGTGCCAAAACCCGTCCTCGAGCCGGGCCTCGTCGGCTTCGATCCTGCCGATGAACTTATCCACGCCTTCGTATGTGAAAACGGTCACGTCACCGATCTCGACGGTGGAGGCACGGGGGACCATGCGCTTGGCGTGGATGACCGACTGTCCCGTCGCATTCGATTGTCGCAGCCACAAACCGGACGAAGAGAGCGCCACGGAACTGCTTTGGCCCTTCATCAGCACCGCCTCCAGCCGATCGTACTTCGACAGGAGCGCGGAGGCGAACGGGTTCAAGACCGTGATCTTTAAGATGCCGAGAACGAAGGCGATCGCCAGCACCGGCAACAGGAACTGCCAAGCCGAAATGCCGGTGGCGCGGGCGACCACCAGTTCGTGGTGTCGCGTCAATCGCCAGAACGCGACCATGCCGCCACAAAGCGCGGCGAAGGGGAACACCTGCTCGCCCATGTTGGGCAACTTGAGGAAGGCCATTTGCAAGACGGTCAAAAACGTGATGTTCGGCCGCGGCGCCGCCCGGCGCAAAAGCTCGACAATGTCGAACATCAAAATCATGGCGAGGAATAGCAAGAAGAGCACGCCAAATCCGGCCAAAAAATGACGGCCGATGTACATCGAAAGTGTCGAAGAAAGGCGCACGTTGCCTCCGTTTACCGGCGCTTCAGGCCGGCCTTGCCCGCATCAGTGCGCCGGTGGCGCCCTTTCGCCGGCGCGGATGATGCAACATCACCAAGAACCCGACGATGATCGGCAAAAGCGCGTGCGGATAAAGAAGCGGCACGAGTTCGGGATTCTTTGCGGACACATTCTCCAAACCCATTGCGCTCGCCTGCACGAGAATGAAGAACGCGACGGCGGCGGCGATTCGACGGCTCTGGCTGCGCCGGCCGATCGTCCCGGAAATGAGCCAGGCTACGGCGATAATCGCGTAACCGAAGGCGTAAACCGGTCCGGTCAGGCGTTTATGGCCTTCGACGACGAATTTGCCGTAGTCGTTCGGGTTTTGGAGATCGTCCTGATCGAGGCTTAACAGCTCGCGAAGATCGCGCTCGCGCGGTTCACGGTATCGCGCCGTCGGCACGCTGCGGACGTTTTGAAGATCAAACACGTGCTGGTCGAAGGTCAAAATCGAGAGCTTGTTGGTCGCCTTGTCGACCTCTTGGCGGTTTCCGTCGAACATGACGACGCGTACCTTGCCGTCCGATTGCACCAGCGCCCCGCGCGAAGCCATGATGGTCGAAGGTTTTTCGTGGTTGCGGTCATCGTGGACCAGGATACCGCGCAGTTGCTGGTCGGCCGAACGTTCGCGGATGTAAACGGTGACGTCGTCGGAAACCGCGTTGAACGCTCCCTCCTGCAAAAAGATGCTCGAGGAGTGATAGCTGATGTCCCACTTCAGTTCGCGAAACTTCTCGTAGGATCCTGGCACTAGGTAAATGTTGACGGCATAGGCGAACACGACGACAACGCTGGCAAGGAAGAACACCGGTTTCGCGAGCGCGAACTGGCTCAATCCGACGGACCGCATGACCACCAGCTCCCGGTCCGTTATCAATTTGCCGTACACGAAGCAGACGACGACGAAAAGGGCGATGGGCAGGATGATGGTGAGGAAATTGGGCAACAAGAGAAGCGTCAAATAGAACAGCGTTCCCGGCGAAAGACCCCTGTTGACGATCAAGTCAACAGACTTGAGGGACTGGCTGAGCCACATGACACCGATCAGCACGACCGTCACCAGGATCATGCCGACGGCCAACTGTCGCAGGACGTATCGGTTCAAACTGTTCATGTGACGCCGTTTCGAGACGCCTCGAATATCCCAAATTGAGTGAAAAAGCTATTCGAATCAAGGTTCCCGGGCTCGATACCGCTGGCCGACGAGGACGCCGCTTCGGAATCGCAGGCACGCCCAGGGTGGCGCGCCGCCCTCACACGAGCTTTCCCGGGTTCAAGATGTCGTCGGGGTCGAGCGCCATCTTGAGCCGCCGCATCAGATCCACCTCTACCTCCGATTTGTAGTGGACGAGGTGTTTGCGCTTCAGCTGGCCGATTCCGTGTTCGGCGCTGAAACTGCCCCCCATCTCGAACGTGATGTCGAACACGATTTGGTTGAAATCGTCCCAGCGGGCGAGAAAGGCGTCGGCGTCGGCGTCCACGGGTTGGCTCAAATTGAAGTGGATGTTGCCGTCGCCCACGTGTCCGAACGAGACCACTCGGGTGCCGGGCAGCATCGCGACGGCCCCTTGGGAGGCACGATGAATGAATTCGGGAACCTTCGAGACCGGTACCGAGATGTCGTGCTTGACGCTTCCGCCTTCGCTTTTTTGGGCTTCGGGGATAAATTCGCGAATTCGCCAGAGCGATTCACATTGGGATTGGCTTTTGGCGATGACCGCGTCCTCGATCGTGCCGTCTTCCAAGGCCGCGGCCAGCACGGATTCGAGCGATTCGCGAAGATTGTCGCCGGATCTCGGACTGGTCAGCTCGATCAAAGCGTAATAGGCGTGGGCTGAATCCAGGGGATCGGCGACGTCCGGGATGTGCCGGACCGTGAACTCGAGCGCGATTCGAGAGATCATTTCGAAGGCCGACAACGCGTCCCCGCATTCGTCGCGCACTCGCGTGAACAGCGTAAGCACGCGTTCGACGTCGGCCATCGCCGCCAGCGCCGTTTCGCTCACGCGTGGCGGGGGGAAGAGCTTGAGCACGATCGCCGTAATAATTCCGAGCGTTCCCTCCGAGCCGATGAAAAGCTGTTTCAAGTCGTAGCCCGTGTTGTCCTTGCGCAAGCCCCTGAGGCCGTTCCAAATGCGGCCGTCCGGCAGAACGACTTCGAGGCCCAGTACCAGATCGCGCGCATTGCCGTATCGCAAGACCGCTACGCCGCCGGCGTTGGTGGCAAAATTTCCCCCGATCTGGCAGCTTCCCTCGGCGCCGAGGCTCAAGGGGAACAGGGCGCCCGCCTCGAGCGCCGCATCCTGGACCTCGGCGAGGATACAGCCGGCTTCGACGGCCATCGTGTGATTGGCGGCGTCGACGTCGCGAATGCGGTTGAGGCGCGCGGTCGAAAGCACGATTCCCCCGTCGGGAACACCACCACCGACGAGGCCGGTATTGCCGCCCTGCGGCACGATGGCCACACCTGCTTCGGCGCACAAGCGCACGACCGCGGCCACCGCTTCGGTCGAATCGGGTCGCGCGATCATGGCGCAAGTGCCGCGCCACAGACCGCGGGGTTCGACGAGGTAGGGCTCCATGCCCACTTCGTCGTCGATCCAACCACCTGGCCCGACGGCCTTGCGGATCGCATCCAACAGATTTTCGGAAACGGCCATGGTTGCGGATAATGGACAGTCGTCACGACGCCGACAACTCGAAATGGCGGTCAGGCGTCCCCGCTGGCGGCGCGGCGCAAACGGTCGTTGATCGCCCGTCCCAGCCCATGGTCCGGAATCGGCGCGACGGCGATCGCCGAGATTCCCTTTCGATCGAGCGCCCTGATCATGGCGAAAAGATTGGCGGCCGCCTCGTCGACGTTTCCGGAAGGGCTAAGGTTCATGACATCGCCGGGCAGGGATTTCGGCGCATCGCGGCCGAAGCCGAGAAATGCCTCTCCGGCGTGCGCGCGCGTGGCGTTCAGGCGCAACGGACGATCAGGGGCGTAATGCCGATCCTGAAGGCCGGGCGATTTGGCGGGCGCGTCACCGCCGCCGAATTCTGCGATGCCGCCGATGACCGCCTCGATGGCCTCGCGGCTCACCCCCCCGGGGCGGAGCATCAGCGCCGGACCTCCGGATAAATCGACCACCGTCGATTCGATCCCGATCTCGCATGGGCCACCGTCGAGGATTAAGCTGACGCACCCATCCAGCGAGTCGACGACGTGTCGAGCGGTCGTCGGGCTTACGCGTCCGGAGACGTTGGCGCTCGGGGCGGCGATGGGGCGCGCTGCCGCGGCCAGGAACTCACGCGCGATCGGGTGGCCGGGTACGCGAACCGCCAGGGTATCGAGGCCGCTGCTCGTCAGCAGGGAAATCCGACACGATTCACGGCGCGGTAGAACCAAGGTGAGCGGCCCCGGCCAAAAGGATTTGGCCAGCAAACGCGCCCGCGCGTCGAACGCGACCTGCCTGGAAGCCGCACGCGGGTCCGCGAAATGTACGATCAGGGGATTGAAGGTGGGCCGGTCCTTCGCCGCAAAGATCGCGGCGATCGCGGCGTCGCTCGTGGCGTCGGCGCCCAATCCATAGACGGTCTCGGTCGGGAACGCGACAAGATCGCCGGCACGAATCAGTTCGGCGGCGCGGGCGATCGCCGCGACCCCGGCTTCCAGGATTTCGGGCCCGACACCCCGAACCTTTCCGCAACCCCTGGCCGTCACCCCGGAACCCGGATTTCAGAGCTTCCGATCGCGATGAAGTCCGGATTCTCGAATCCCGGTTTGCCGTAACCGAGTTCGACGCCGTCGACACCGACGACGTTCCCGCCCGCAAACCTGAGCACGGCGTGACCGGCCGCGGTGTCCCATTCCATGGTGCGGCCGAACCGCGGATAGATGTCGGCGCGACCGCACGCGAGCAAACAGAATTTCAGCGAGCTGCCGGTCGAAACCGCTTCCTTGATTGGCCGGGCGGCGAGAAAGGCGTCGACGGCCGGCGTGCGGTGGGATCGGCTGACGACGGCGGTCATCCCGTCCGGCGGCTCGGCGCGAACGGAAATGGGCCGCGCATCCGCCGAGCCCTTCGCCATGACGGCGCCGTAGTGACTTCCCCAGTAAGTCGCATCGATCGCCGGCGCGTGGACCACGCCCAGCACGGGGCGCCCACTATCGATGAGCGCGATGTTGACGGTGAACTCGTCGCGGCGGTTGACGAACTCCTTGGTCCCGTCGAGCGGGTCCACGAGCCAGAAGGTCCGGCCCGCATCCGCCGGCAAGCCGGTGGCGGCGACCGATTCCTCTCCGACAATGGTAAAGCTGTTCGTCAGCTCTTCGATTCCCGCGATGATCACCTCTTCCGCCTTGGTATCCGCGACTGTGACCGGCGACGAATCCGCCTTTGTCCGGATCACGAAATCCGAGCGGTAGACCGCCATGATCGCCGCGCCCGCCCGCAGTGCGACGTCCACGACGTGATCGACGTCGTTCAGGGATAATTCGACTGTCACGGTCCGCTCACGACCATTGCCCCAGGGCATCGTGGCTTCAGGACGCGTCGCTCCCGGTCCAGATCGCCCCGGGATCACCCAAACTGGAGGCGGAGATCTCTTCGGCGACAAACCGCCACGCCTTGAACGCTTCGGACCAGTGGTCGCCCGCCATTCCCGCTTTGATCTTCAGGCGGGTGAGAAAGTCGCGTGGCTGGGGCAGCGCCTTCCACACCACCGGCAGGAAAAGGGCGCGCCGGCCCGAGTCCTCGACGATCACGCCATCGACGTCCGGGCGCAGCTTCGACAGCAGATCGGCCTCGTCGGAAAATTCGATCGAAACCGGGGCGCTCAGGAGCGAGAGCGAGAGTTCGGCCTCATCGCGCTCGTCCGCGTCGAGTGGCGAGAACCGAGGGTCCTTGAAGGCGGCGGAGAAACCGTTCGCGGCGACGTCCTCGACCAAGGGCCGATGGGCGACGAAGGAGCCGATGCAGCCGCGCAATTCGCCGTTGCGATGGAGCGAGACGAAACTGGCGCCGGGACGGAGCAATTCGGCGTCGAACCGACGACCGCTGAGCGGAATCGGCGTGCCGTGGGCGAGCCCGTGTTCGATCGAGGCCGCGGCGAGGCGGATCAACGTCCGGCCGTGGTGGTCGAGGAGTTCCCGCGTCCGCTCCGCGAAGCGGTCCGTTCTCGGCGTTTGGGGTCCTCGCATCGCCACCGCTGGACGGCCCTCGGTCGGGGCGCGCTTTGGAAACGCTTCGGCCTCGAAAACGGCCCACGAGCCATAGCCGACGACCCGGTCGCGTGGTCCGGCGGTATCGCCAGAATTCCTCAGATCCAGGGTCGCGACCTTCATGCCGCGCCTTTTGGCGAGAGTCAGCAAGCCGGCCACCGGGATGCGGCCGCAAGCCTGCTCACGGCCGATCCGGTCGGGACGAAGCTGCTCGATCGCGCGACAGGTCGCGACGTCCATCTTCCGGGTCGTCTCGTAGTCGTGATAGTGGCTGAGATCGGAGCTGACGACGATCAGGGTCTCGTCGCCGCCCCACAGCCGATCGAGCACGTCTGCGATCTCGGCGTCGCCGGCATTGCCGACGACCAACGGGACGATCGAGAACGCGTCCAAGATTACCTGTAGAAACGGCAGGTGCACCTCGAGGCTGTGCTCTTGGCCATGGGTCGGATCGAACACCGAAACCTGGGGCAGATCCTGGATCGTCGCAAGCGCCTCGGCGTCCACGGGGATTCGACCCAAGGGCGTCTCGAAGAAGCCGGCGCTGCTTGCGGCAAGGCCGCGGACGGCCACGCGATGACAGGGGCCGAGCAATACGACGCGGCGGATTCGCGCCCGCGCCGAAGCGAGCCTGGCGTACGCGCTTGCCGCGACCGCACCGGAGTAGATGTAACCGGCGTGCGGGGCGATGATCGCCTTGGGCACCGGCGCGTCCGTCCTTTTTACCCCATCGAGGTAGCCGCGCACGGCCGCGGCCAACTCGATCGGGTCGCCGGGATAGAATATTCCGGCGACGGCCGCCTGTCTCACCGCGGTCATCGATGGTGCCATAGCGATATGATGTTTCAGTAGCGACCTTCATGTAAACTGTAAAGAATACGCTGCCTTTCACGAGGAACCCCGGTGGCGGGAACCATTGGACATGGACGGCACCGAACCCGATACCTTCGTTGGCGCGGTCCCGGGTCGCTACTGGCATGCGCTCGATGACGGCCGCGTCCAATGCGATCTGTGTCCGCGCGATTGCCGTTTGCACGAGGGCCAACGGGGACTTTGCTTCGTTCGCGCGCGCGAGAACGGGCGGATCGTGCTGACGACCTGGGGCCGATCGAGCGGCTTTTGCATCGATCCCATCGAAAAGAAGCCCCTCAACCACTTCCTTCCGGGCACGCCGGTGCTTTCGTTCGGCACCGCCGGGTGCAACCTGACCTGCAAGTTTTGCCAGAACTGGGACATCAGTAAATCGCGCGAGTTCGACACCCTCGCCCACACCGCATCGCCCGAGATGATTGCCCGGGCGGCCGAGAAGACCGGCTGTCGCAGCGTCGCCTTCACGTACAACGATCCGACCATCTTTCTGGAGTACGCGGTCGACGTGGCCGCGGCCTGCCGCGAACGCGGGATCAAGACGGTGGCGGTGACCGCGGGCTACATCCGCGAAGAGCCCCGGGTCGAGTTCTACCGGGCGATGGACGCCGCCAATGTCGATCTCAAGGCGTTCACGGCGGGGTTCTACAAGAGCCTTTGCTCGGCCGAGCTCGAATCGGTGCTGGAAACGCTCATCTACTTGAAGCACGAGACCGACGTCTGGTTCGAGATCACGAATCTGGTCATCCCCGGCCACAACGACGGCGATTCCGAGTTCGAGGAGATGACCAACTGGATCGTCGACAACCTGGGACCCGACGTGCCGGTGCACTTCTCGGCTTTCCACCCCGACTGGAAGATGATGGATACGCCGGCGACGCCACCGGCGACGTTGCACCGCGCGCGAGAGATCGCGCTCAAGAACGGCGTTCGCTACGCTTATACGGGTAACGTTCACGATTCCCGGGGCGGCAGCACCTATTGTCACGGCTGCGGCGAGACCCTGATAGGCCGCGACTGGTACGAGCTTTCCACCTGGAAACTCGCCGCAGACGGCAGTTGCGCCAACTGTAGGACCCGGTGCGCAGGCGTCTTCGACGCGCAGCCCGGAACCTGGGGGCGCAAGCGGGTACCGATCCGAATGGGGTCGGCCCCCGTCAGCCGCGCTAGCGCTTGAAGGACAACAGGCGCCCGAACTACCGATTCCGCTAACCCGACCCATGACAGGGCGGGGCCGAGATGTTAGAGGTCTGCCGCTGCCGGTTTACACGACGCGGTTGTCATCACCCCGAACAATGTCCCGAAAACGGATCGCCTTCGTCGTCAAGCTCGCCGTCTCCGGCGCCCTGATCGGATTCTTGCTGTCTCGCATCGAGATCGGCGATGTGACCGCGCGCATGGCGGAAGCGACGCCCGGGCTTTTCACCCTTGCGGTCCTCGTATTGGCGGCTCAGGCGCTCGTCTGCACGTTGCGGTGGGGTGCGGTGCTCTCGGCGATCGAGGCGCCGCTCAAGTTCCTCAAGGTCCTGCAGATCTTCCTGATCGGTACATTCTTTAACCAGACCCTGCCGTCGTCGGTCGGTGGTGACCCCGTGCGCATGTACAAGGCCCACCGCGCCGGCCTCAGCGTCGCCGGAGCGATCAACGGGGTGATGCTGGAGCGCGCGGCGACGGTGGTGGGCCTCGTGATCTTGGTTGCCGCGACCCAGCCCGTGTTTGCGGCCCGTGTCGGCGACGCTGCGCCCTGGATGGCGCCCGTGGTCGCGCTGTTTGCCGTCGCCATGGTGGCGGGGTTGGCGCTTGTCATGGTGTTCGATCGGCTGCCCGCGCGATTCCACCGTTGGCGCGTGGTCCGCGGCATGGCCGCGCTCGGCGTCGACAGCCGCAGGCTGTTCCTGTCGCCCGTTCACGCCGGCAAGGCGATCGGCTGGTCGGTGATTGGGCACGCGAACATCGCGCTGGGCGTCTCTCTGCTCGCCGCCTCGATGAAGATCGACGCAACTTGGCTCGACTGCATGGCGTTGGTCCCGCCGGTGCTGCTGGTGACCACCATCCCGATCTCGATTGCCGGCTGGGGTGTTCGTGAAGGCGCCATGGTGGCGGGATTCGGGTTCATCGGCGTCGTCGCCGCGGACGCGTTGGCGCTTTCGGTTCTGTTTGGCCTTATTGTGATCGCCCTCAGCCTGCCCGGCGGCGCGATCTGGCTATTATCCGGCGAGCGCCGCGTCTCCGAACAAATCGAGACGCTTTCAGCCACCGAACGCACGCCGGGCGCCGAGTAGCAAATTAATCCGGAATGTCGGTCGGTAAGTCGTAACCGGGATAGGGCCAGGACGTCACCGCCCGCCAACCGTCGTCCGTCTTCTCGAGAAGATAGGACGCGCCCGAAGGCATCTCGGCGCCCAACAGCGCCCGCACCTCGTCGGACTGGGTATGAACCCACGCGTGGGTCGATCGAGATTTGGCGAACTTCTCAGGCAAATCCCGTCGGTTGGCGAAGATATGGTGCTCGAATACCATCGCCACGTCGGGATGCAAAAGATAGCGAACGAGCTTGGCGTAGAAGCCCACA
>JASLLV010000076.1 GCA_030746935.1 Rhodospirillales bacterium
TCTACGGTCTCAAGCACCGTCCCCTGCAAGACGCCGCCTACGACGAGGACGAGCGCAAGATGCGCGAGAGCGAGCTCGCCGAGGCCGGCCGCGCGGGCAACAACACCTTCGACGTCCACGCCGATTGGGTCGACTACGAGGCGGCCGGCGGGGCCGGCAAGGAGGAACTCGGCGAACGGTTGCTGACGGCGCTCAGGCTCGTCGAACTCGAAAACGACCTTTACCTGATCGGTCTACGGCGGACCATCGATCCCGTCGCGATGCCGGAGCTGGCGCGCGATATCATGAAGGCCCGCGCGCGCTTACGCGAACGTCTCGTGGAACGATCGGCTGCCGACTTGGTCGAAGGGTTCGACAAGGATCGCTACAACGCCAACGCGACCGTCGCCGAGAATATCCTGTTCGGAACGCCGTTGGGGCCGACGTTCGCGATCGAGACGTTGGGCGAGAACGACTACGTCCTTCAGGTCCTGGACGCGGTCGGCCTGAAGGACGGGTTCCTCGAAAAGGGCCTGCGGCTCGCCGAGATGATGGTGGAAATCTTTCATGACCTGCCGGCCGGGCACGAATTCTTCGAACGCTTCAGCTTCATCGAGTCCGACGATTTGCCGGAGTTTCAGACGCTGATCAGACGGGTCGAACACGCCGGCCTCGAGTCCCTGAACGACGCCGACCGTACGTGGCTGATGGCGCTGCCGTTCAAGATTATCGCCGCGCGCCATCACGTCGGCCTCGTCGACGAGGCCTTCAGCGAAAAGATCCTCGAGGCACGGGGTGTGTTTGCCGAGCGGTTACCCGAAGAGCTGGGAGGCGCCGTCCAGTTCTTCGACGCGGACGCCTACAACGCGGCCAGCAGCATCCAGGACAACATCCTTTTCGGCAAGCTGGCCACCGACAAGGCCGGAAGCGCCGAGCAAGTGGGCGCGCTGATCGCAGACGTGATCGAAGCGTTGGAACTGCGCCGCCACGTGATCGAAGTCGGACTCGACTACGAGATCGGGATTGGCGGCATGCGTCTTTCGGCGGCACAACGCCAGAAGATCGCGATCGCGAGGTGCTTGCTGAAGCAACCTGATCTGCTGATCGTCAACGATGACGTCTCGGCCCTCGACAGCGCGTCTCGGGCGTCGGTGTTCAATAACGTCAGGGACGGTATGAAGGACCGCAGCCTCATCTGGGTCGGATCGGAGGTCGCCGGGGATGCCGGACTTGGCCGCATCTTCTCGATGGCGGGGGGCAAAGTGGTCGACGGCGGCCGGGTCGGGAACAGCGAACCGATCGTGGTCGGGGCGCCCGCCCCCGATGCGGAAGCGCCGACAGAAACGCCTGGCGAACGCGTACCGGGCCTCGGCGCGATCGTCAGCTTGCTCGGCTCGATCCCACTTTTTTCCGGCGTCGACCGCTCCAATCTCAAGCTCCTGGGTTTTACCAGCGAGCGGGTGACCTTCGAGGCCGGCCAGACCGTCTTCCGCCAGGGCGAAGAGGGAGACAAGGCCTACGTTGTGGTCGATGGTGCGGCCGACGTGATTCTCGAGTCCCAGGCGCAAGAGACAGAGGTCGCAGAGGTCGGACCCAACGAGATTTTTGGGGAGCTGGCCTTGCTTTGCGACACGCCCCGTTCCGCCACCGTTCGCGCCCGGACGCCGCTCACGGTTCTCGGCATCTCGCGCGACGTGTTCCTTACGCTGCTCGAAGGGAACAGGGAGATCGCCGTCCATGTAACCCGGGCGGTCGCCGGCCGGCTGGAGAGCACCATGCGTGACTACGGCCGCTTGGCGACGATGTCGCAGAACTATGATTGACGCGATGGCGCGGCACGTCACGCCGGACCAGGTGCTTTCGGAGGCAATTGCGATTAACATGTCTCTCATCAGGGTCGCCGGTCGGCTGGGGCCCCAAGAAAAATTCAGGCTCGGAAGGGAAGGGGATTCGCAATCGCGGTGGATCCGCGCTTGGGCCCCGAACGTCGGCCGCGCTTTTGAAACGCGGGTGGCGAACGCGCCGGCGTTTGGTTCGGCCGAAGGGAACGCTTGACGGGCGCGCGCCGCATGCCCGCCGACGGGGAGACGCCGGGGATCATGAGTCTTGCCGAAAGCGCAGCGTCCGCCGCAGTTGGCGCGGACGGGTGTCGCCCCTCAGTCGGGCGTGGCGTCCGTGCGCGTACCGCGCGGCCCGCGGCGCTGGAACCGCTCACGCGCGAACTCGATGCGTGGGCCAGGCGAGGCGCAATCGCGACGTTCTGGTGGCGAGACGACGACGCGAGCGGCGTTCGTCCCGGGCTCGATTTGCTTCTGGAACTCAGGCGCGAGACAGATGTCCCGCTGAGCTTGGCGGTGATCCCGGCGGACCTGGAGGAGGGGCTCGCCCCCCGTCTCGCGGCCGAGGACGCAATTGTCGTCGTCCAGCATGGTTACGCACACGCGAACCACGCCCGGCCAGACGAGAAGAAGGCGGAACTCGCATCGGGCCGGTCGCATGCGGAAGTTCTTGACGAGCTGATCGCTGGCGGCGATCTGCTCCGCGCGGCGTTCCCGAAGCAATTCGCGCCGGTGCTCGCGCCGCCGTGGAATCGGATCGCCGCCGAGTACGTTTCGCTGCTGCCGGGGATCGGGCTGACGGGTCTGACGAGCTTTGGGACGCGGTCCCTCGCAACCCCGGCGCCGCGTCTTCGCCTATGCAATTGCCACGTCGATATCGTCGACTGGCGTGGGAACCGGGATTTCGTCGGGTGGACGTCTGCGGTCGACCAGACTGTCGCGCACTTGGCGGCGCGACGCGAAGACCGGGTCGACGCGGGCGAAGCGACGGGGCTTCTCACCCACCACCTCGACCACGACGAGGGCTGCTGGGATTTCGTCCGCGCCTTTCTTGCCCTCACGCGTGCCCATCCGGCCGCCCGTTGGGTGGACGTGGAAACGGCGATGGGACCCGGATCATGAGCGTCCACGCGTATCCTGTGCGCGCGATCCGCGCGGATTACATGCGGGCCGGCATCGGGGTGGTCTGCTTCCTGGCACCGCTGGCGGTCGGCGGGGTCGCCTGGCCCGTGGCCGCCGTGTTCGCCACGTGCGCGGTGTTGTTCGCGGTTTTCGGTCTGCGCGCCATGGGGCGCCAGGCAACCCGGGTCAGCGTGACGGAAACCGGCGTCAGCGCCGACGGATGGCGCCCCTTACACATCGCCTGGGGCGAGATGTCGGCAATGTCGCTCGGCTACTATTCGACCCGGCGCGAAAAGGGAAAGGGTTGGATGCAGCTTCGACTCAAGGGAGAGGCCGGCACCGTCCGCGTCGAATCGACGATCGAGGACTTCGACAGCGTCGTCCGGACCGCGGCCCGGGCGTCGAGCGCGAACGGCGTCGTCCTGGACCGCGCGACCCGGAGCAATCTTCAGGCCCTCGGCATCGCGCTTGATGAGGAGCGGCCGTGATGGACGATCTCTTGCGTGTCGAGGATCTGCGGGTCGACTTCACGAGCCAAGCGGGCGTCCTTCGCGCGGTCGACGGCGTCTCGTTCCGGGTGCGACCCGGCGCGACGGTGGCGCTGGTGGGTGAATCGGGCTCGGGGAAATCGGTGACGGCGCAGGCGATTCTCGGGCTGTTGCCTTCGAACGCCTCCATCACCGGCGGGCAGATCCTGATTCGCGATTCGGGCCGTCGGATCGGGAAGGTGGCGGAGGAACGCCGCCACAGCGTCGTTGATTTGGCCGCTATCGATTCCGATTCCCGCGCGTTCCGGGCGATCCGCGGCTGCCGCGTCTCGATGATCTTCCAGGAGCCGATGAGCTCGCTTTCTCCGCTGCACACCGTCGGCGACCAGGTGAGTGAGTGTCTTTTCCTGCACCGCCCGACCGACCGCAAAACGGGACGCGAGATCACCGAGGATATGCTGCACATGGTCGGCTTCCCGGACCCGCGTCGGGCGTTCGACACCTATCCGTTCGAGCTTTCCGGCGGATTGCGCCAGCGGGCCATGATCGCAATGGCCCTGATCTGCCATCCCGCGCTGTTGATCGCCGACGAGCCGAGCACCGCCCTCGACGTCACGATCCAGGCGCAGATTCTGAAACTGGTCCAGGAACTCCAGGCCGAGATCGGCATGGCGGTCTTGATTATCACCCACGATCTCGGCGTCGTCGCAAACGTCGCCGAAGAGGTGGTCGTCATCTACAACGGGCACTTGATGGAAAGCGGGACTCTCGAAGATATCTTCGAGCGTCCCGCGCATCCCTACTTGAAGGCGCTATTGCACGCGGTGCCCCGTCTCGAGATGGCGCGCGACGAAAGGCTTGTCCCGATTCGCGAAATCAAGCTCGAGACCGGTCGACTTCTCGAAGGCGGGCGCGAACGCGTCCACGGGCGCGAAGAGACCCCGCTCATCGAAATCCGAGACGTCAGCCGGCGTTTCACCACGCGCAAGGACAAGCGCCTGCTCTCGATCGCGCCCGAGGCGCCAATTACCGCCGTCGACAATGTGAGCCTCGAGATCAAACGGGGCGAATGCCTCGGTCTGGTGGGCGAGAGTGGTTGCGGCAAGACGACGTTGAGCAAGATCATGATGTGCGCCATCGATGCCAGTTCCGGAACCGTCGTCTACAACGACAATGGTAGGGCCACGAACTTGTTGTCGCTGTCCGAGAAGGAGCTTTTCCCGCTGCGGCGGAAGTTTCAGTACATCTTTCAGGATCCGTTCGGCTCGTTGAACCCACGGATGACGGTGTTCGACATCGTCAGCGAACCGCTCATCATTCACGATGTAGGCGATTCCGCCTATCGCCGCGAGATGGTGACCGAGTTGATGCGGCTCGTCGGGCTCGATCCGCGCTGCCTCAGCCGCTACCCGCACAGCTTCTCGGGCGGACAACGCCAGCGGATCGGGATCGCCCGGGCGCTCGCGCTGATGCCCGAGCTCCTGATCTGCGACGAGCCGGTCTCGGCGCTCGACGTCTCGGTGCAGGCCCAGGTCCTGAATCTGCTCAAGGACCTGCAGACCACGCTGGGTCTGACGTATCTGTTCATTTCGCACAACATGGCGGTGGTCAATTACATGGCCGACAGGATCGCCGTCATGTGCGCGGGAAACATCGTCGAGATGGCACCGAGTGAGGCGTTGTTCCGCAACCCCATTCACCCGTACACGCGGGCGCTGGTGGCGGCGGTTCCGACCCCGGATCTGGGGCGCACTCTCGATCTATCGAGCTTGATGGGGGGGCGGGCGTCGGATCCGACGGCCTGGCCGCCGCCGTTCGACGCGGCGCCTGACGATAGCGGGCAGGCGCTCCAGATGGTTGACCTCGG
This sequence comes from Rhodospirillales bacterium, assembly GCA_030746935.1. Taxonomy (GTDB): domain Bacteria; phylum Pseudomonadota; class Alphaproteobacteria; order Rhodospirillales; family JASLLV01; genus JASLLV01. Next base: position 5,295 of record JASLLV010000076.1, read on the forward strand.
CGGCGGGCATTTCGTATTCGCCCGTGCCGCCCCCCCGATTGCGGAGGCTGCAAAGTAATGACCGCGATGACGCACCGAATCCTCGTCCACGCCGCCCTTGCTGCGGTCCTTGCATGGGCCGCGACGACTGCCCGCGCGGCCGACCGTCCGGCACTGGTCGAGACGCCGATGTTCGCGGACGCGATTGCTGGCGGCACGCTTCCGCCGGTCGCGATGCGCGTGCCCGATGCGCCCCGAATCCTCTCGTTCGACGGCACCAAGGCGATTCCCGGCCGCCACGGCGGCGAGCTCGGGATTCTCATGGGGCGCGTCAAGGACATCCGCATGATGGTCGTCTACGGGTACTCGCGCCTGGTGGGGTACGACCGCAAATTCGAGCTCCGGCCCGACATCCTCGATCGCGTCGACGTCGAGGACGGGCGAATCTTCACCCTTCATTTGCGAAAGGGCCACAAGTGGTCCGACGGCCATCCGTTCACCGCCGAGGATTTCCGCTACTACTGGGAGGACATGGCGACCAACGACGTGATCTCGCCGACCGGTCCGCCTCCGCAACTCATCGTCGACGGCGAACGGGCGCGTTTCGAAGTGGTGGATGAACGCACCGTCCGCTACAGCTGGTCCAAGCCCAACCACTTTTTCTTGCCGGCGTTGGCGGGCGCGCTGCCGCTCTTTATTTACCGGCCGTCGCATTATCTGAAGCTGTTTCACCAGGACCACGCCGAACCCGTCGCGCTTCAGCGCATGGTCGAGGAGAAGCGACAGCGCGACTGGCGGGCGCTGCACTTCAAGCAGGACCATCCATACAAGTACGACAATCCCGAGATGCCGAGCTTGCAGCCTTGGGTGAACACGACCGAATCGCCAGCCCAACGCTACGTTTTCGTGCGCAATCCCTTCTTTCACCGGATCGACGCCGAAGGGCACCAGCTCCCGTACATCGACAAGGTTAACTTGGCGATTGCCAGCGCCAAGCTGATTCCCGCCAAGGCGGGCGCCGGCGAAACGGATCTGCAGGCGCGTAACCTCGGCTTCGGCAACTACACGTTCCTCAAGCAAGGCGAAAAACGCAACGACTACACCGTCCGCCTTTGGCAAACGGCAAAAGGCTCGCACATGGCGCTCTTCCCCAACCTCAACATCGAGGACGAGCAATGGCGGGCGCTATTCCGCAAGGCGGACTTCCGCCGAGCGCTCTCGATGGCGGTAGATCGCCACGAGATCAACCAGGTCATCTACTTCGGCCTCGCCACCGAGAACAACAACACGGTCTTGCCGGCGAGCCCGCTGTACAAGCCCGAGTACGGTACCAAGTGGACCCAACACGACCCGAAAGCCGCGAACAAGCTCCTCGACGGGTTGGGCTTGCGCGAACGAGACGGTGACGGCATCCGCCTTTTGCCCGACGGCCGGCCGCTGGAGATCATCGTCGAAACCGCGGGCGAGGAGACCGAACAGGTGGACGTATTGCAACTGGTGACCGACGCTTGGCGCAAGATCGGGATCAAGCTTCTGACCAAGCCCCTGCAGCGCGAGGTGCTCCGCAACCGCGTCTTCGCCGGTTTCACCCAGATGTCGGTGTGGTCGGGGCTCGAGAACGGCATCCCGACCCCTGAGTTGAGCCCTCGCGAACTTGCGCCTACCTCTCAGCAGCAGCTCCAGTGGCCGAAGTGGGGCCAGCACGTCGAAACCAAGGGGCACGCGGGCGAACCCGTGGACATGGAACTTCCGAAGCGGCTCCAGGAACTCGACCAGAAATGGCGCGTGACCTCGGATCGCGCGAGCCGGGCCGAGATCTGGGATCAAATGCTGAAGATCCACGCCGACCAAATCTATACGATCGGGTTGATCTGCTGTGTCATGCAGCCGGTGGTTGTTAACAACCGGCTGCGGAACGTACCGGAAAAAGGGGTCTACAACTGGGATCCCGGCGCGTTTTTCGGAATTTACGGTCTCGACACGTTCTGGCTCGCACCCGACGCCGGTTAAGAGCGATCGGGCGGAGGGAAGGCCGTGTTCGGATATCTCGTCCGTCGCGTACTCACCATGATCCTGACGCTTGTCGTGGTCAGCGCGCTTGTGTTCGTGATCATCCAGCTTCCGCCCGGCGACTATCTCACGTCCTACATCGACGAGCTGCAGAGCCAGGGCGAGATCGTACCCGCGGCAAAGATCGAGTTCCTGCGCAGCCATTACGGCTTGGACCGGCCCTTGATCGAGCAGTATTGGATTTGGGTCACCGGCCTCATCCAAGGCGACCTCGGCTACTCGTTCGAGTTCAGTCTGCCGGTCACCGATGTCGTCGGCGACCGGCTCTTGCTGACCATGGTCCTCAACTTCTCGACGATCCTGTTCATTTACGTGGTCGCCTTTCCGATCGGCGTCTACTCGGCAACCCACCAATACAGCTGGGGCGACCATGGCCTGACCTTGATCGGATTCCTGGGGCTGGCGACGCCCAATTTTCTTCTCGCGCTCGTGCTGCTGTACCTCGCGAACGTCTGGTTCGGCACCTCCATCGGCGGCCTCATGGCGCCCGAATACCTGGAACAACCGTGGAGCATCGGCAAGGCGCTCTCGGTCCTCGAGCATCTTTGGGTTCCGGTCGTCGTGATCGGAACGTCGGGTACCGCCGGCATGATCCGAAGGCTGCGTGCCAACCTCCTTGACGAGTTGCGCAAGCAGTATGTGGTGACCGGCCGGGCCAAGGGCCTGCCGACGGGACGGCTGCTACTCAAGTATCCGTTGCGGATGGCGCTAAATCCCTTTGTCGCCGACATCGGAAGCCTTTTACCCCAGGTGGTCTCGGGCTCGGTGATCGTCTCGGCGGTGATGTCGTTGCCGACCACCGGGCCGATTCTTCTCAGCGCGTTGCAGAGCCAGGACATGTACCTCGCCGGCTCGTTTCTCATGTTTCTCGCGCTGCTGACGGTGATGGGGATCTTCCTCTCTGACATCCTGCTTACCGCGCTCGATCCGCGCATTCGCCTTCAAGGGGGCGTTCAGCGATGAGCGAGCGGCTGGCCCACTTCGTCTCGGAAGCGCCGTTCGACCCTCTCGAGGTGGAGACGCTGACCGCCGAGCAGGAGCGCTTCTACATGGCGTCGCAGTGGCGCATGATGTGGTGGCGCCTGAAGCGCCACAGGTTGGCCGTGATCGCGGGCCTGGCGCTGGTGTTAAGCTACTTCTCGATCCTGATCACCGAGGTCCTGGCGCCCTACGATCTGCACACGCGCAATATCGATCACATTTACGCGCCGCCGCAACTCGTGCACTTCTTCCACGAGGACCGATTTGTCGGGCCGTTCGTCTACGGTTTCGACTACACCCTGAACCTCGAGATCTTGAAGAAGGAGTACGTGCCAAACCCGGCGAAGGTTCAGCGGTTACGGTTCTTTTGCCGGGGCGACGATTACGTGTTCTGGGGCCTGATTGAGGGCGATCGGCATCTCGTCTGTCCGGCGGAAGGCGGAACGATGTTCCTGCTCGGGACCGATCGACTGGGCCGCGACATGGCCTCGCGCCTTTTGTATGCGGGGCGAATATCGCTCACGGTCGGGCTTTTCGGGATCGCCATCAGCTTTCTCTTGGGCATCACATTCGGGGGCGTGGCCGGCTTCTTCGGCGGTTGGGTGGATAACGTCGTCCAGCGGATGATCGAAATCCTGCGCTCGCTTCCCGAGCTCCCGCTGTGGATGGCCTTATCGGCGGCCCTGCCGGTGACCTGGAGCCCGATCTTGGTGTTCTTCGCGATCACCATCATCCTGGGGCTCCTCGACTGGCCGGGACTCGCGCGTGCCGTGCGATCCAAACTGCTGGCGCTGCGCGAGGAGGATTACTGCGCTGCCGCCCAGCTTTTGGGCGCCCGGCCGAGCCGCGTGATCGCGCGCCACTTGCTGCCCAATTTCATGAGCCACCTGATCGCGTCGGCGACATTGTCGATCCCGTCCATGATCCTCGGCGAGACCGCGCTTAGCTTCCTCGGGCTCGGCCTGCGCCCACCGGTGACCAGTTTCGGGGTGCTGCTGACCGAAGCCCAGAACATCGAGGCGGTCGCGCTGTACCCGTGGCTCATGCTGCCCATGCTGCCGGTGGTCGTCACCGTGCTCGGCTTCAACTTCCTGGGCGACGGGCTGCGCGACGCGGCCGATCCCTACGCCGAGCTTTAGGTGTGATGTTTCATTGGATTGTCCACTCGTTCCCGACCGATTCCCGCGAGGGACGGAGTGGACGTCCACAAGAATCCTGCTTCGACGCCGACGGCTGCGGGCCCGGCTAACCCCACACGCGCCTCGCCGTATCTGCGACCAGGCGGAGCTTCGCGTCTTGGTCGGCGATCGTCAGTTCGTTGCCGATGATCGACGTCGAGAACCCGCACTGGGGGCTGAGCGCGAGCCGGTCTTTGTCCACGTACCGCGCCGCTTCGTCGATGCGGCGAATAAGGACTTCGGCGTCCTCGATCTCCGGCCGTTTGGTGGAAACGAGCCCGAGCACGGCTATTCGGTCGTCGGGGAGCTGCGTAAGCGGCGAGAACGATCCCGAGCGCGCGTCATCGTATTCCAGCAGCAGACGATGCGCACGAATGCCCCGGAATATGGGCTCAGCGATCGCCTCGTAACCGCCCTCGACCAGCCAGCGACCCTTCTGATTGCCGCGGCAGAGGTGGAACCCGAATGTAACCCCTGGGATGGGTTCCATGACCGCGTTGTCGAGTTCGACGCCACGCTCGAGCCATTCTTCGAATGCCCAACCACGGGATTCGTAAAAGGCCCGAGTCTTCGGATCGAGGAGCAGGGGGTAGTGGGGGGCGTCGATTTGGATGTAGGTGGCGCCGAGGCGCGCCAACTCTTCGACCTCTTCGCGCAAAATTCGCACCACGTCGGCAAGGAATTCGTCGAGGGTCGGATAGGCGTCGCGCGACTTCTCCGCCGACCAGAAATTGACGAACAACCCGGGACTGGGGAGCGTCACCTTCGGCATGCGTCGGGTGTAGGCACGCAAGTACACGAACTCTTCGGCCGAGAGGTGGCGGGCGCGGACCAGCTTGCCCACCACCGCGATATCGTGCGGGCGCTCGCGGCGCCAGTCCTCGGCCCCGTCGACGCCGTGCCACTCGCCCCAAACGAAGGCGTCGAGGTCCCAGCTGCCGAAGCCGGCGACCGCCTCGGTCATCTGGCTCTGGAACGAGAGTCGCCGCATCTCGCCGTCGGTCACCACCTCGAGCCCCGCTTCCTCCTGGAGGCGCACGGCCCGGTCCACAGCTTTGTCCTCGATCGCCTTGAATGCGGCGGGCGTCATGCGGCCCGCGGCGATCTCGCTCCGAGCGCGCAAAAGCTCGGGCGGACGGAGCAGGCTGCCAACGACGTCGGCGTGGGCCGCGATCACGCTAGGCTCCTGAACCGGGGGGTTCGCCGTCGCCGGTTGGTGCACGTTTTCTCACCCCGACGTCGTCGCCTTCGATGCGGTCCTGTTCGTTGTCACGCGCCGAAGGCCAGCGCCAAACGCTTGGATACGGATAGGTGACAACTTCTGCCTCCTCGCTCGGGTCCGCGTGGACAGCCTTTCGAGACATCACATCTAAACGGCCCGTTTTTCGAGCCACAGGCTCGATTCAAGGGCGCCCGGAAAGAGCGTCAAGCTGCCGGCGGCCGAACGGGCGACAGCGTCCGCCATGCGCGTCGCGACGAAATGGCTCGCGAACAGGACCGCGTACCCGCCCCCGTGGATCAGGGGCGCGACGCCCTGTTGTTCGTTGTAGCCCCGCCAGCCCCACGCACCAGGGTAGTCGTCGGGCAGAAAGACGTCATGGAAATGGATGATAACACCGGCCCGAAGGGCCGGAAGGACGCGGTTGATGATCATGTCCGCGTCGCTGCCCGGAACCATGACGTGGCTGGAGTCCACCATCACGAAGTCGCCGGGCTCGAGGTCCGCGAACGGCGCCAAACCCGCCTCTTGGAGCGTCGCCGCTACGTGATCGACGCCGAGACCTGCGAGGGGGGCTCGCGGGCGCGGATCGATCGCCGTCAAGCGCGTGGCGAGCCCGGCGTCGCGAACGGCGCGGGCAAGAAAACGCGTCGAATGGCCTGATCCCACCTCGACGATTCTCCCGGGCGCCCGATCCCGCACCATGGCGTAGGCGACCGCCGCATCAAGGCGGGGAAACCAGCCCTGGTGCCATCGTGGCGCCGGCGGCGGGTCCGAACCGATCGCTTCGAATTCGGACGCGAACCGCTCAAGCCCGTCGAGCACGCGCAGAAGTTGGTCCTTGCTCTCGCGAAGGATCGCTTCGATCGCATCGTAAGGGGCTCCGGTTCCGGGCCTGGGTGCGCGGGCGGCGAAGCGGGTGGGGATGAAATACCCCCATCGCCCGAACCCCATGATCGTCGCGAGGCCCATGATCAGCCTTCGAACCCGACCGCGCATGCCATCCCTCACGCGTCCTGCGCCCAGCCGTGCACCGTAAGGGCGCCTCTCCGCGCGAGCAAGCGCGGGCGCTGGCGTCCGTCGGCAGCGGCCCTATGATGGTCGGCGCCGATCCGCGAGCGAGCATCATGAGCCGCCTCGACAGTTTCCTGCGAAGAATCATCGCCCAACGCGACTGTCTCAACAGCGCGGTCGAGGTCATTTCCGGCATCAAAGGGCCGGTGATCGAGCTGGGCCTGGGAAACGGGCGCACCTACGACCATCTGCGCGAGATCTTGCCCGAGCGCGAGATCTTCGTCTTCGACCGCAGGATCGCCGCCCATCCCGACTGCGTGCCCGACGCCGCCCACATGATCCTGGGCGACATCCGCGAAACGCTGCCGAACGCGCGGGAGCGCGTTCCCGCACTGGCGGCTTTGGCGCACTGCGACATCGGCACCGGAGACGCCGCCGCCAACGCAGAAATCGCCGCGTTCGTCGGACGCCATCTGGTGGCGTTGCTCGCACCGGGCGCCGCCATCGTCAGCGACCAGGCGATGGCGCGACCCGAGTGGGAGCCGCTGGCGCTGCCCGCGGGCGTTCGCCCGGGTCGCTATCACATGTGGCGGGTACGTCCCTGACGCTCGACCCCGAGACCACAGATCGCGATCTGGCCTTGCGCTTTATCCGTTCAGTCTACGTGGACAACGATCTAGTGTTGCGATTCCAACGCTCGTTTCCCACGGTTGACCTTTTCGATGATGGAACTGGCGGATGCGGCCCAGA
>JASLLV010000077.1 GCA_030746935.1 Rhodospirillales bacterium
ATCGGCGTCTTTCCGTGGCGGTGGATTATCTCGCGAAACTCGATCACGCTCTGGGCGGCGTGGGTCGTGAAGGGCCGGTTGCGCGCCACCGACTCGGCGTGGGCGTCGACGAGCACGTCGGTCGAGCAGGTATCGATCTGGGCCGGGTACACGATGCCCGTGAGCCGCCCGCATTCGTGCGCCTCCGCTTCGTCGAGCACCGCGAGCGCGTCTTCGAAGCCGCGCCGCTCCGCCGCCTCATCCCAGACGTAGCGGACTTCGTAGTCGTTCTCCATCGTCCAGCTTGCGGCCGAGAAGCCTGCGGCCACGTACCCGCGAAGGCCACTTTGGCTCAAGAGCTGAAGCCACCCGGGGTACGGCCGCGAGAGTTCCGCGAGCGTTGTCGTGCCGCTCAACAGAAGCTCGCAGTATGCGACCTCGGCGCCGGCGAGGCGGCCTTCGGCGTCCGGTGCGAAGGCCTGGTCGCGCTCGTAAAGCCCGGAATTGAACATGGTCGGCACCCCGTGCTCCTCGCGGATGCCGCGATAGGCCGGCTCGGAGTTCGGATGCGAGTGCAGGTTCACCAATCCCGGAATCACCGCGAGGCCGGCCCCGTCGACGATTTCGTCCGCCGCGCCGGCGTAGCTCCGCCCGACGAAGGTGATCGCGTTACCTTCGAACACGACGTCGCCGCCCTCGAGATAGATGTGCCGATCCGCGTCCTCGTCCCAAGCGACGATCCAGTCAGCGCCCTTGATCCAGACCGACATCTTCAGTGTCTCCTCATCCGGGCAGCGCTCGGCTAACCCCTTCGCCCCCTGAACTGGGACGCCCATTTGGGCTCCTGCGACCGGGTTGATCGTGACCCAATATCAACCGGCAGGCAATATGCCCACGCTCTGGGGGCGTGCATTCCACCGATGCGATGTGTTGGAGCGGAGATTGGCCGCCGCACCGCCCGACAACACTGATCAGGCCATGCTCCGGGCACAGCTGTCCGGCGGTGTGGCCGTGACGCACGACCTTGGCGCCGATCTTGAACAGCTTCTCGCGCACGGTGGTCAGCGACCAATGGTCCACCGCATGGGGCAAGGCCAACGTCCCGAGGAAGTTGGCGATGTCGTAGGCCAGGGCATGCAGAGAAAAAGCGCCAAGAGATACTGATGCAGCCCTGAGCGTTGCGTTTCGCCTCGTCGCAAGGGAATTATAATGGTTGGCGAAGTGTTGATTGGATACGATCGAGGATCATCCGTTTGAAACGCGCACCATCCTCATTGCCACTGCGCTAGCGAGCGTGCTCGCCGCGCAGGCCGCCCTTGCCGAAGTCGGGGCCAGCGAGCGCGCCGCGATCGAGGCCGTGATCCGCGCCCAGATGGCGGCGTTTGCGCGCGACGACGGCGAGGCCGCGTTCGCCCACGCATCGGCGGACATCCGCGACCTGTTCCAAACCGCGGACGCCTTCATGGCCATGGTGCGGAGCGGTTACCAGCCGGTCTACCGGCCGCGCCAGGTCGACTTTCTGGAAGCGATCGAGGGCGCGGGCGGGCTCGCGCAAAAGGTCTTCGTCGTAGGGCCCGACGGGGCCGCCTATCTCGCCATCTATCCCATGGAGCGCCAGCCCGACGGAAGCTGGAAGATCGACGGCTGCTATCTAGCGCGTCCCGATATGTCCTGAGCCGTAAGGCCGCCCTCGGCACCGATCGGCACTCCGAAAATCGGTTCGAACGCGTCTCGAAGCGCCGCATCCGCCTCGTCCATGGTGGCGGCAATGCCGAGATCGGCGAGCGAGGTGACGCCGTGGCCGCGGATACCGCAGGGAATGATTCCGGAGAAGTGTTCGAGCACGGGCGCGACGTTGATGGCGACACCGTGGTAGGTGACCCAGCGGCGCACCCGCACCCCGATGGCCGCGATCTTGTCTTCGCGGCCGCCGGGCCGGGCCACCCAGATGCCGACCCGGTCGGATCGGCTTTCGCCACGAACGCCGAAGCGCTCGAGGACGGCGATGATCCACCCCTCCAAGCTCGAAACGAAGCCGCGTACGTCGTTGCCGCGGCGCCCGAGATCGAGCATCACGTAGGCGATGCGCTGGCCCGGCCCGTGGTACGTATAGCGGCCACCGCGCCCCGTGCGGTAGACGGGAAAGCGTGCGGGATCGAGAAGCTCTTCCGCGTGCGCGCTCGATCCCGCCGTATAGAGCGCCGGATGCTCCAACAACCAGACCGTTTCCGGGGCGCGCCCGCTGCGGATATCGGCGACCCGGGCTTCCATAAACGCGAGCGCGTCCGCATAGCCGACGGGACGGCAGCCGGTCAGCCATTGGACGCCACCTTCGCTAGCCATGGTGCGCTTCGCCATCGCTCTCCCGGCGCTTGATTGCGTATCGGGGATTTGCTATTCCCCGCCACAAATAAGGGCGACTTTTTCGGTTGCCGCAAGGGACATGCGGTCGTGGCGGAACTGGTAGACGCGCAGCGTTGAGGTCGCTGTGGGGGAAACCCCGTGGAAGTTCGAGTCTTCTCGACCGCACCAACCCCTTGAGGCCCGCCGCGGACGTGACGGGCCTCAATTCATTCCGGTCGGGACCGGCTTCGGCGAACGCCGTCCGGATTCATCGAGGCGCGCCGAGCGCGCGAAGTGACGCCTCCGCGCCCGGGGGCGCTTGACGGAGGCCAGAGGCGTGACTGACACGGTCGAAAAGAAGCGGCCGCCAGCGGAACCTGACGGCACCCACGACGAAGCCGGATACGTACTCGAGCCCGATTTCGTCAAGGCGGTGGTCGAAGCCACCGAGGAAGGCGCGTCCGAGAACCTCAAGCAGCTTCTCGAACCGATCCATTACGCCGACGTCGCCGACCTTCTGCAAGGGCTCGATCCCGACATCCGATCCGCGCTCGTCGACGCGATCCGCGCCGAGTTCGATCCCCGGATCCTCGCCGAGCTGGACGAGACGGTCCGTGACGAGGTGATCACGCAGCTCGGCGTCGACGACGTTGCGTCCGTGCTGTCGGCACTCGACAGCGACGACGCCATCGACATCGTCGAGCAGCTCGAGCCGGAACAGCAACGAGAGATCCTCGAAGCCGTCCCCGACATCGACCGGACTCTCATCGAACAAGGCCTGACCTATCCGGAAGACAGCGCCGGCCGCCTCATGCAGCGCGAGATGGTCACGGTTCCCAACGTCTGGACCGTCGGCGACACCATCGATTTCATGCGCCGGGCGGCGGAGGAAGAGGAACGCGCGTTACCCGAGCAGTTCTACGACCTCTATGTGGTCGATCCGGGCCACCGGCCCATGGGCGCGGTCGCCTTGAGCCGCCTCTTGCGCTCAAAACGCCCGGTGCCCGTGGCCGATATCATGACTGAACGGTTGACACGCATTCCCGTGACAATGGATCAAGAAGAGGTCGCCTTTATCTTTCGCCAGCGCGACCTGGTCTCGGCGGCGGTCATCGACGACAGTGAGCGCTTGGTCGGATCGATCACCATCGACGATGTGGTCGACGTGATCGAGGAAGAGCATGAAGAGGACATCATGCACCTCGGCGGCGTCCGGACCGACGACCTCTACCGCGCCATCATTGACACCACCCGGTTCCGCTTTCCCTGGCTTCTGGTCAATCTCGTCACCGCGGTGGTCGCCTCGGTGGTCATCAGCCTCTTTCAGTCGACCATCGAGAAGATGGTGGCGCTCGCCGTCCTCATGCCCATCGTCGCCTCCATGGGCGGCAACGCCGGAACCCAATCCTTGACGGTTGCGGTCCGGGCACTGGCGACGAAGGAGCTGACGTCGACCAACGCGTTCAGGGTTATCGGCAAGGAACTGATCGTCGGCGGCTCGAACGGCATTCTGTTCGCAGTACTGACCGGAATGGTCGGCGCGATCTGGTTCGCAAGCATCGGGATCGGCGCCGTCATGGCGCTAGCCATGATCGTGACGCTGCTCGTGGCGGGATTCGCCGGAACCACGATTCCGCTCGTGCTTGCGCGCAGCGGCGTCGATCCCGCGATCGCGTCCGGGGTGTTGCTGACCACGATCACCGACGTAATCGGATTCTTCACGTTCCTGGGCCTCGCCGCGTGGTTGCTTTTCTAAAGCGAAGGCCGTTGCGCACCCGAACGTAAGGCAAGCGCATGAGCGGACTTGCCTTCGTAAGCGGAGCGGCGAACGTGGCGGCCGTCGTCGGGACCGTTTTCTCGGTCTTGTTGGTCGCCCTCGAGTTCGGCCCCGATCGCCATGGATTCGTCGTGTATCGCCGACTGACGGCGTTCTGGTCATGTGTCGCACGCACGCCTTGGCCCGCGGTTGCAGCTCTCGCGACGGGATCGGTGACGGCGGGTCTCGAGCGGGCGATCCACACCCTGTTCGTGGACGCCGACCGAAGCGCCTTCTTCAATGCGCTCTTCCTGGGCCTCGTGTTCTTAGCCCTGCCGGCCATGGCGCTTCTCAACGCGCTTGTCGGCGGCTCGTCGCTCCTGGTGACGTTCTGCGCCGTCGTTGTCGTCGTCTTCGCGATGCTGAATCTCTCGGGCGAGATCGGCGCCACGTGGCTTTTCAATCGGGCTTGCGCCACGTTCCTCGGCATTTCGGTGTTCTTCTTCATTCCGGCTTACGTGCTGCAGTCGTTCTCGGACCGACTGCTCAAGGAGGTGGTCGGCCACGCGGTGCTGGAAAGCATTCTTGTCGCCCCCCTTGGTTATATCCTCGCCTATTCCGCGATGATCTTCTTCGACAACCTGTTGCGCGGACGCGCGAGGCGGTTGCGGGACGCGATCAATGGCTTCCTGGCGGCGCTTCCGGTGAGTTATGTCCTCACGTTCGCGGCCGTCCTCGTAGGCCACTTCGCGGTCGCCGATCCGGAGCCGAAGAAGACGTGGGCGCTTTTGCTCGCATCGATGGTCTTTGCCTCGGCGGCGCTGCCGTTCGTGATCGCGGTTCTCAAGCCGGTCTTGCAGAGCGGGCGGGGGTTGGCGCTAGCGGCGGCCTACGGGACGTGCCTCGTCGTCGCGAGTGGGTTTTCGATCTTGCTGTACACCTTCGCCTATGCGGCGGTGGACGGCGCTTGGTCGGTGGCGCCGGCATTGAACGTGTTGGTCGGGATGGCACCCGACGGGGGGCACATTTATCTGGGACCGGCATTTTGGGTAGCCCATCTTCCGTACATACCGATCGCGCTTTGTCTCGCGGGGTTCGCCATCGGGCTCTTGGCGAAGACGGTCGCCGCCCTCCTCGGTGCGCTCCGCGGCGAGGCCTTCGCCCGCGACAAGCCGCTGCTATCGAGCGGACTGCTTTGCGCCATGCTCAGCCTACTCGCGTGGGGACTCGCGGGCCTAACATGACTGCGTCCGATTGTTCGGTGCCAAGATCGAAAACGGGGACCGTCGCAGCAGCGATTGCCGCGGCCGCGTTCGGCCCGATCATCGCGGCCTGCGATGGCGCCATCGCTCCCGGACCCGGGTTCTCGCATTATTTGGACGATCCATCCCCAACTCGCCTTGTGGCCGTTCTATCAGGCAAGGCGAACAATGAACGCCGCGAGATTTTGAAGCGCGCTCTCGCCGCCCGCGCCATCGCGTACACGGCAGAGCCATACCAGGCCGCCGGCCGGGCGGGTGAAAACGTAATCGTCGAGATCGGAGATGGAACCCACGTACTCGGCATCGCCGCCCACTTCGACCGGGTACCGAACAGCCCCGGCGCCAACGACAACGCCAGTTGCGTCGCGGCCGCGATGGCGGCGTACGAGGGCATCCGAAACGAAGGTGCGCCGGTCAACTTACGCGTCCGCTTTCTCTTCTTCGATCACGAGGAAACGGGCCGGCTCGGATCGAAGCATTACGCGCGGAACCACGAGCTTGGCCGCTTCGTGGGTGTCGCGAGCCTCGAACTTTGCGGGATCGGCGACGCGCTCGGCGTTTGGGACGTCCACGGGCCGGCCGAGAATTCGCTTTTGGTGGACGCGTTCGCCGCCGCGGCCGAGGCCGAGGAGGTTTATCTGGGGATCCACGGCGCCGTGCCGCGCTATTCCAGCGACCATCGCAGTTTCGCCGACGCGGGACTTCCGGCGGTCGGCATCACTGTTCTCCCGCAACAGGACGAAACGCGCTTGCGCGACTATATCGATTATCCCGACCGCTGGCGCTGGCTGATACCGTGGTTCCGGCCGACCATCTTCCGGACCTATCACGGTCCCGGCGACCGCGCGCGCACCGTCGATCCCGCGGCGATCGAAATGGTCGGTCGCGTCGTTCGCCGCGTCGTCGCCATCGCCGACAAACAACTGGCCGAACAGTCTGCGCGCGCCACGGCGCTTTCATGCCGCGCGTGCTGATCGCCGGTCCCGGCGATTCCGGGGCGGGACACCAACCATGGCGGCTCGGAGATGCCGAGCTTAGCGCCGATAGGGGCATTTGCTTTAATGGCGAGGTTGGCACTATCTAACCGACGACAAAGAAGGATCTCACCCGGATAGACGGATGGCGGAGTACGACCTCTCCAGTCTCGGCGTCCTGATCGTCGACGACTCCGCTCCCATGCGTTCCATCCTGCGGAGCGTTCTGCGGGAATTCGCGGTATCGCGCACCATCGAATCCGCGAACGGCGAGCAGGCCCTTGGCATCCTTGCGAGCTCCGGCGCCGACTTGGTCATCTCCGATTACCAGATGGCGCCGATGAACGGTCTCGAATTGACAAGGGCGATCCGCAAGGGCGGCGGTGGGATCGACCCCTACATTCCGGTGATCCTGGTCTCCGCCTATACCGAGATGCACAACATCCTCGCCGCCCGCGATGCCGGCGTGAACGAATTTCTGGCAAAACCGTTTTCGGCGAACCTCGTTTACTTCCGGATTCGATCGGTAATCGAGCACCCCCGCCCATTCGTCCAGTCGAAGGAGTTCTTCGGCCCCGACCGGCGCCGGCGCGATCTCCATATCGGGGGCCCCAACCGACGCGGCAGCGAAGACGAGGCGCATGATGGCGAGGAACGCAACGAGGCACGAGACGGAGACGGTGAAGTTGGAGATGGTGGAGATGGCGATGGAGATGGTGGAAACTGAGACGGGCCCTGAGGCGCGCGAACGTGGCTCGGGTCGTGGAGGCTGCGTCCCGTTTATCCTCGCGCGCCCGTGAACACCCGGCCGATTCAAGGCGCGTTGGGCACATGCGGATGACGCGATGACCGTTCATTTGATCAAGCTCGCGGTGGGCGTGGAAAGCGTCGATCACCTCGCAGCGATTCAGTCGGGACGGCTGGCCGAGGCCCGCGCCGAAGCGCGCGAACCGGTTCTGCGCCACATCACCCGCAACCGGCCACAGCGAGCCGACGAGGTTGTGGACGGTGGGTCCCTATACTGGGTGATCAAGAGAGTCATTCAAGTCCGCCAACAGATCGTCGACGTGCGGTCCGCGGCCAAGTCCGACGGCCGGCCGGCTTGCGCGTTGGTTCTCGACCCGGACTTGGTGCGGACCCGCAGGCGCGCGCGCCGGCCCTTCCAGGGTTGGCGATACTTGCGTCCCGAGGATGCTCCACCGGACCGCGATTCCGGTGTCGGGGGGGCCGATGCGCTTCCTCTCGAAATGGCCGAGGAACTCCGTCGTCTCGGGCTTCTCTAAGGCGCTGTCCACTCACGTGGAACGCAGCGGCCCGCACCCGCGCCCGGCCGCTCCCAGCGAACCATTCCGTGGGCCGCCGTGTGCGGGTGCGGGCCGGATCCGAATAGACGGATAAAGCACGTTAGGAACTTGCCGGCGGGCGCCGTGCCTGTGATCGCCGTCACAGACCGGATGCGCCGGTCCCTCTAATTTTGCTCGATGTTGCCGAAATGTGCGAGGAATGGGGTTCGATGATTGCGTCGCTGGCAGTGATCGGCCTTCTCAGCGTTTTCGCGTTCGCCCTGTTCGATGGCCCGTTCGGCGTCGGGGCTCGCAACGATCCCCGGCCCCCGCGTTCGGGACCGCCATCTTCGTCGTAAGGGGATGGTTCAGAGCACACTCCGATCAGATTGAACACCGGAGTTATGTTGCGCCGAGGCGAGAGGGGATCGCGCCGCCGCGATTCCGACCGACCACGATCTGGTCGATGGGCGCTTCGCGTGGCCATGTGAGGCGTCGGCAAGAGTGCGCGGGCGACGCCACGGCGTCAAAGGACCCGGAGCCTCGTCAGCGCGACGTTAGCATGAACTCGATGCGGCGGTTGCGCCGGTAGGCGATCTCGTCCTCTCGCGAATCCAGAGGCCGGTATTCGCCGAACCCCGTCGCCGCCAGCTTGTTGGGGGGAAGCCCCCGGTCGATCAGGTGCTTTACAACCGACACCGAACGGGCCGTCGAGAGCTCCCAGTTTGATCCGCCGCGAAGCGGCACCCGGTCCGTGTGGCCGTCCACCCGGAGTATCCACCTGACGTCGGCGGGAATTGTGTTGGTCACTTGCATGAGCGTGTCCGCAAGCTTGTCGAGGGCCTGGCCGCCGGTGCTGTCGAGATCCGCCGAGCCCGATTCGAACAACACTTCCGATTGAAAGATAAACCGATCACCGACCGTACGGATGTCGGGGTGATCACCGAGCGCGTCCCGAAGGCGGCCGAAGAATTCCGATCGGTACCGTGACAGCCCCCGCGCGCTTTCGGCCACCGCGGTGTCGAGGTCCTTGCGGAGAAGCGCCAACTCGGCCGTTTGGTCCGACACCCGGGACCGCGCTTCGTCGAGAGCATCGCGCAACTCCCGCGCCCCACGCGTCAAGGATTCGATCGTCTCTTGGCGTTCTTGCGCCAGGTCCATGGCGCTTGCGAGGGTTTCGCGCGAAAGCACGAGTTCGCGTTCCAAGACCTCTTCTTCGGCACGGCTCGCCACGAGGTCTTCGGTCAGGCGCGCGACCCTTCCGTCGAGCTCGGCCGTATTCTTCTGCTCGAGATCGAGCAGGTCGGACAGCGCCGCGACCTTGGAGTTCAAATCGGCGACGACGGTTTCGCGGTCCTCTTTCGCCTCGGTCAGTCGCGCCGTAAGGTTTTCCCGTGCCTCGGACAGCGCCCGCAGCTCGTCCTCGATATCGACGTTCGTCTGAACAAGGTTTTGGTTGTCCTCGCGGCCACTGGCGATCAGCTGGATCGCCTTGGCAATCTGCTCGTTGAGGTACTCGATCTCGTTGTCGCGGGTCGACGAGGCTGTGTTAATGGCGTTGATGCGCGCCTGCATGCGTTCGATGAGCGCCTGGGTGTCCCGGAACTCGTCGCCCGCACCCGCTGGATCGGGAGCCGCGGATTCCTGCGCCGCCGCCGCGCCGGCAACGGCAAGACCAAGGATGAGTACGATCGCTCTCATCGGCTTCGCGCCCGCTTCTCTTTTGCACGCGCGACTGTACCACGCCGGGACCGAGCGTGCGAACGCTGGAGGCAGCGTGGCGAGCCTCCTAATATGGGATACAGTACGCCCGCGAAACCGGTTGGCGGAGCGGAGGGTCGGGGTGCAACCATGATCCCGCTTCACGATGACAACCCGACTGCGATCAAGCCGGTGGTGACGATCGGCTTCATCGCCGCGTGCTCGGCCGTCTTCCTCTGGCAGTTCTCGTTGCCGCCCGACGACCATGCCCGGTTCGTCTACGGTTTTGGGTTCGTCCCGGGGGTTTTGTTCGGAGACGGCTCGCTTCCCCGCCCGACACCATCGGTGCCCGCGATAACCTCGATCGTGACCGCCATGTTCCTTCACGGCGGTTGGCTGCATCTGATCGGTAACATGCTGTATCTCTGGATCTTCGGGAACAACGTCGAAGATTCCATGGGACACGGGCGCTTCGTCGTCTTCTACGTCTTGTGCGGCGTCGCCGCGGCCATGGCCCAGGCGGCCCAGGACCCGGGATCGGCGATTCCGATGATCGGGGCCAGCGGCGCCATCGGCGGCATCCTGGGCGCGTATCTGTTGTTGTATCCGCACGCCCGCGTGCTCGTGCTGATTCCGCTCGGCTTCTTCACCCAGCTGATCCGGGTGCGGGCGGTCTTCGTTCTTGGTTTCTGGTTCGTCCTCCAGATTTTCAATTCGGCGGCGTCAAGTGCGGGCACGGGCGGCGTCGCCTACTGGGCCCACGTGGGCGGGTTTGTCGCCGGCGCGGCCCTGATCCTCGTATTCCGAAAGCCGGGATTTCCGCTCCTTGCAGGCAGGCAGGCCTCTTCGTTGCCGACCGGCGGCAAGGCGCCGGAGCGCCGCCGCGGCCCCTGGGGATAGGGGCGGCACCCGCCTCTTTTCGTTCTTCCTTGCGCGCGGGCGGCGCACGCTCTAAGTCCAACCGCAGCGAGCGATCGCCGGACGCGCAGTCGGGATCGGCGCAAGACGGGACGGATGGATGTCGCGGCACGCATCGAAAAAGGTGATCTTCGCCGCGCTAGCCGGAAACGCCTTGATCTCGGTGACCAAGTTTGCGGCCGCCACCACCACCGGAAGCTCGGCGATGCTGAGCGAGGGCGTTCACTCCCTCGTCGATACCGGCAATCAGGTCCTGCTGCTCCACGGGCTTCGGCGCGCCGCGAAACCGGCCGATACCCGACACCCTTTCGGTTACGGCAAGGAGATCTATTTCTGGACCTTCGTGGTGGCCATCCTGATCTTTGCCGCCGGCGCCGTCGTCTCGATCGTCGAGGGAATCGACAAGCTCGGCGATCCTCGCCCGATCTCCGATCCGCATCTGAATTACGTCGTTCTCGGGATCGCGGCGGTGTTCGAGTTCGCCGCCTGGTGGGTCGCGTTCAGCGAGTTCCGAAAGGCGAAGGGCCCGCGCGGGTTCCTCGAGGAGGTCCGCGCGAGCAAGGACCCGACGGTGTTCACGGTGCTGTTCGAGGACACCGCCGCGCTTGCGGGCCTGATCGTCGCCTTCGTCGCCATCGCGGCCGCCGACGCGCTTGCCATGCCGGCCCTCGACGGCGTCGGCTCGATCGCGATCGGGGCGATCCTGGCGGTAACCGCTTTCTTCCTGGCCTACGAGAGCAAGGAGCTCTTGATCGGCGAGGCCGCGCGCCGCTCGACGGTCGCCGGAATCCGGACCATCGCCGACAGTCAACCCGGAATCCTGGCGATCAACGAAGTGCTCACCATGCACTTCGGCCCCGACGACGTTCTCGCAAACATCAGCCTCGATTTTTCCGACGCCCTCACCTCGTCCGATGTCGAGGCGGTGATTTCCGAGCTGGAGGACGCCATCAAGAAGATGTTCCCCGAGATCACGCGCGTCTTCATCGAGGCCCAAAGCATCTCCGGCCACGCCAGAAGCGTTCGGCGCCAGGAAAGCGATATTGCGGACCGACCGATCGCGCCCGGTCCGCAGGAAGGATGAGAATGGCGAAACGGCTAGCCCAGCCCCTCTCCCGACCGCCTTCGTACCCGCCTTCGTATATGTGCTAGGATCGCCAGGCCGCCTTGGGGAAAATCCCGGCGCGCGCTTCGGACGCAAGAATCCATTGGGGGAGGATGCATGCTCAAGAAAGCGTTTCGCGTGATCGCCTTGGCCTGGGCGATCCCGGTTATCACCGCCGTGGCGGCGGGGGCCCAGCCGGCGCCCGAGATGTTATCGATCGAGCTCAACGCGCTTAACCAGAACGCCGCCGCGTGCCAGGTCTACGTGGTCATCGACAACGTCTCGGAAGTGGCGTTCGCCAAATTCAGCACCGATTTGGTGCTGTTCGACAAGGGCGGGCTGATCCTCAAGCGCCTCACCACCGACTTCGGCCGCCTGCGGCCGAATAAGATCCATGTGATGTCCTTCGTCGTCGACCCCCTCGACTGTGCCGCCATCGGCCGCGTCGTTCTAAACGACGTGATCGATTGCGAGCACGACGGGAGCAACAGTGTGGACTGCATCGACGTCATCCGGCTCAGCTACCAAGGCGACATCGGGTTCGAGAAGTAGCCTCACAGGGCGTGCAGCGCGCGCTGCGCGCGAACGCCGCAATCCGCGGCCCAAGGCTTTGCCGCGAAGCCAAATTCGAACGGAGACTGCAACCCAATGGATTTCGGATTCAGCACCCCGACTCGGGGACCCCTAGCGGCGCCGCAACATGTCGTCACGATCGTGCGCAAGGCCGAAGAGTTAGGCTTCGCATATGTTGCCGTGCCGGACCACGTCATCATTCCGCGCGAGTTCGCGCCCAACTACCCCTACTCCACCGACGGCGATTTCGGCGAGGGCAAGGACGGCGACTGCCTTGAACAGATCTCGCTGATCGCGTTCCTCGCCGGCGCCACGTCCACCTTGCGCTTCGTCACC
>JASLLV010000078.1 GCA_030746935.1 Rhodospirillales bacterium
TGGAAGCGCGACAACATCCTTCGCCTCGGCGACCTCGGTGTACTTGCGGTCGCGGTCCCCATCAGCGGGCTTTCACACTGGCTCGAGATCCGCGAGCGCTTGGACGGGGTCGCTGTGATCCGCCGGATCGACCTCGTCTTGATGTCGCTCGACGAAGTGCGCGTAAACCTTCACCACTTCGGCAGTCCGGATCAACTCGTCCTCGCGCTGGAACAGGCCGATCTCCTCCTCACGTGGAAGGGCGACGAGTCGATCCTCGAACTTCTCGGGCCCGCGGGGCACGACCGGTCGTGAACCTGCCCAACCTCATCTCCATGGGTCGTTTGCTGTCCGTGCCGGTGATCGTCTGGCTCATACTCGGCGAGCGCATGACCGAGGCCTTCTGGCTTTTCCTTGCGGCCGGCATCAGCGACGCGCTCGACGGGTATCTGGCGAAACGGATGAACGCCGAGACCACGTTCGGCCGATACCTCGATCCGCTGGCCGACAAGGCGTTGCTGGTTTGCGTCTACATCACGCTCAGCCAATCGGGGAATATCGCCACCTGGCTCGTCATCATGGTCGTCTTCCGCGATACCCTGATCGTTGGCGGCGCCATCTTGTTCCAATCACTCACCCACTCGCTGAGCATGGAACCGTACGCGATCAGCAAAGTGAACACTCTTTTCCAGATCATCCTTGCGACGGTGATCCTCGCTGTTCTCGGCCTGAATCTCCAAGCCGCGTGGCTCGTCGATGCGTTGACCTACGCGGTCGCCGCGACGACTTTCGCTTCCGGGGCCGTCTACGCGGTCGAATGGAGCCGCCGCGCCGCGACGATGGAAGACCAAGAATGACGCCGACGTGGCGCCTGGGGATAGGGATTGCCGCCGTCGCATTGCTCGCCACCCTGCTTTCGCAGTTGAGCGAAATCCTGCTCCCCTTCGTCGCCGGGATGGCGGTGGCCTATTTCCTGGATCCGTTGGCGGATCGGCTCGAAAAATGGGGATGCTCGCGAACCATCGCGACGAGCCTGATCACCGCCGCCTTTTTTGTCCTTGCCGTCGCTATCGTGGTGCTTCTGTTCCCGCTGCTCCAGGCCCAGACAACCAATTTCCTCGCCCGCCTCCCCGAATACGCTTCTCGCCTGCGCGAGTTCGCGATGCCGCTCCTCGAGCGGCTCGAGACGGACCTGACGGCGGCCCAGATGGAAGAGCTGGGCGAAGCGGCACGCACTTACGGAGCCCAGGCGATCGGCTGGATCGCGGAGCTCCTCAAGCGCCTTTGGAGTGGCGGTGTCGCGCTGTTGCAGCTTTTGTCACTGATCGTCATAACGCCCTTGGTGACGTTCTACCTGATCCGCGACTGGGACCGCATCGTCGCCCGAATCGACGCGCTGTTGCCGCGCAAGGCGGCGCCGACCATTCGCGCCCAGTTCCGAGAGATCGACGAGATTTTGGCCGGTTTCGTGCACGGCCAGGCGAGCGTGTGCCTGATCCTCGGAATTCTCTATGCCGTCGGGCTTACCGTCGTGGGCCTCGACTTCGGCCTTCTCATCGGTCTCGGAACCGGCCTCATCTCGTTCGTTCCCTATTTCGGGATGCTGGTGGGTTTGGCAGTCGGCCTGGGAATGGCGTTCGCGCAGTTCCACGACTTGCTTTCGGTCGGCCTGGTGGCGGCGGTATTCGCCGCCGGGCAGATCATCGAAGGCCAGTTCCTGACCCCGAAATTGGTCGGCGAACGGGTCCGGCTGCACCCCGCGTGGGTGATTTTCGCGCTGCTCGCGGGCGGCGCCCTGTTCGGGTTCACGGGCGTCCTTCTCGCCATCCCGGTCGCGGCCGTCATCGGCGTGCTCGTGCGCTTCGCCATCGAGAGCTACACCCAAAGTCGGCTGTATCGAGGGGAATCGGACACCGAGTCATGACCGCAGGGCCGCAGCTCGCGCTGGCTTTCGATCACCGCCCCTCGCTGTCGGGTGACGATTTCCTGGTCGCACCGAATAACGCAGAAGCGGTTGGCTGGATTGACCGGTGGCCGGATTGGCCGGGCCCCGCCCTGGTCGTTTGCGGCCCGAGCGGGTGTGGGCGTACGCATCTTGCCCAAGTATTCCGGACTCGCAGCGGCGCCCGCTCGATCGTGTCCGCCGATCTCGGGGCGGCCGAGGCGCGAACGGTTCTCGGCGACGCACCGGCCATCGTCCTCGACGACGCCGATGCAATGGCCGGACCCGAGCTGGAGCAGGGTTTGCTTCACCTTTACACGGTCGTCGAACAGGAAGGCCGAACCATGCTGCTTACGGCTTGCTCGGCACCGTCTCGCTGGCCACTCGCGCTCGCCGATTTGTCGTCACGGCTGAAAGCGGCGCCGGCGGTCGAGATCGGACCGCCCGACGATGCCCTCATCGCCGCCGTCCTGGTGAAGCTGTTCGCCGACCGCCAGCTCCGGGTGACGGACGAAGTGATCCAGTACGCGCTCGCGCGCATGGATCGCACCGTCGATGCCGCACGGCGTCTGGTCGCGGCGGCGGACTCGACGGCACTGGCCGAGCGCCGGAACATCACGGTTCCGCTGGTCCGCCGGATCCTCGGTGGAACGGCAGATGGGCCATGAACAGCCGCCGTCGTGGGTCGGCGTAGCGAATTCTTGGCTGGACTTCGCCGAGGCGCGGGTTTAGAGCGAATACATCCGTAAAACGTGTGCCGGGCATTCGGACGCTTCGTATGCAACGCGAGAAACCACAGTCGGACAGGGCCGCGAATCGTGCACGCGCACCGACCGCGAGCAAGTCCCGATCGCGCGACGCGCAATCGCCGAAGGGGCTCGAGGTCATGGTGCCGCCGCCGGCGGTCGCGATCGATCCGAGTTCGCCCGAGCGCTTCATCAACCGCGAACTGTCCTGGCTCGCGTTCAATACCCGGGTCCTCGACGAAGCGCTGAACGCCCGTCATCCGGTCCTCGAGCGGCTGCGCTTCCTTTCCATATCCGCCAACAACCTGGACGAGTTCTACATGGTCCGGGTCGCGGGCCTGAAGGGGCAAGTGGGGGCCGGGTTCGAGGCGCCGAGCAAGGACGGGCTGACGCCGAGCCAGCAGCTTGCAGCCATCGGCGAGACGGCGCGGAACCTGATCGTCGGGCAGCAGGCGTGCTGGCGCATGCTGCGCCAGGAACTTCGTGAGGCCGGCGTCTCGGTTCTCTACGCATCTGAGCTTTCGAACGAGGATCGGGATTGGCTGGAGGCGCACTTCACCCGGGACGTGTTCCCGGTTCTGACGCCGCTTGCGATCGATCCCGCGCACCCGTTCCCGTTCATCCCCAATTTTGGATTTTCCCTGATCTTGACGTTGCGCGGGATCGACGACGGGCGCGAGTTGAACGCCCTGGTTCCGGTTCCGCGGCTGATCGAACGGTTCATCCGGCTTCCCGGTCCCGACATCCGCTACATCCCCATCGAGGAAGCGGTCGGCCTGTTCCTCGACCGGCTGTTCCCCGGATTTGTGGTCGAGAAGGAAGGCAATTTCCGGGTGATCCGCGACAGCGAGATGGAGATCGAGGAAGAGGCGCAGGACCTGGTGCGGACGTTCGAATCGGCGCTCAAGCGACGGCGCCGGGGTTCCGTCATCCACCTGTCGTTCAACGCCGATATCTCCGACGATCTCAAGGAGCTTGTCATCGAGGAACTCGGCGTCGACACCCATGACGTATTTCTTCAGGACGGCCTTCTCGGACTGGCCGACACCTCGCAACTCATCGTCGGCGAGCGGCCCAAGCTTGTATTCGAGCGTTTCAGTCCCCGATTTCCCGAGCGCGTGCGCGATTTCGGCGGCGACGTGTTCGCCGCGATTCGCAACAAGGATTTCGTGGTTCACCACCCATACGAAAGCTTTGACGTGGTGGCGCAATTCGTCAGTCAGGCGGCCCAGGACCCGGCCGTGGTGGCGATCAAGCAAACCCTTTATCGAACGAGCGAGGATTCCCCGATCGTCAAGGCGCTGATCGAAGCGGCCGAGGCTGGAAAGTCCGTCACCGCCCTGGTTGAGCTCAAGGCGCGATTCGACGAAGAGGCCAACATCCGTTGGGCGCGCGATCTCGAGAAGGCCGGGGCCCAGGTTGTCTTCGGCTTTATCGACAAGAAGATCCACGCCAAGGTGAACCTGGTGGTCCGCCGCGAAGGTTCCAGGCTGCGCTCGTTCGCCCATTTCGGCACCGGCAATTACCATCCGGTAACCGCAAAGATTTACACGGACCTTTCTTTTTTCACCTGCGATCCGGCGCTGTGCCGGGACGCAGCGAAGATCATCAACTTCATGACCGGCTACGCGACGCCGACGTCGCTTGAGAAACTCTCGTTAAGTCCGTTGACGCTGCGCTCGAGGTTGCTCGATTTGATCAACCGAGAGATCGAGCACGCGCGCGCCAGCCGACCGGCCGGTATCTGGGCGAAGATGAACGCGCTGGTCGACTCGACGGTTATCGACGCGCTCTATGCCGCGTCGCAAGCGGGCGTCGAGATTGACCTGATCATTCGCGGGATCTGTTGCCTGCGTCCCGGCGTTCCGGGTCTTTCCGAGAACATTCGCGTGAAAAGCATCCTCGGGCGCTTTCTCGAGCATTCGCGAATCATGGCGTTCGGGAACGGCCACCGGATGCCGTCGCGCCACGCCAAGGTGTTTATCTCATCTGCGGATTGGATGCCGCGCAACCTGGACTGGCGAGTCGAGATCATGATTCCGATCGAGAACCCGACCGTACACCAACAGATCCTCGAGCAGATCATGGTGGCCAACCTGAATGACGCGACCCAATCGTGGACCCTCGGCACCGAGGGCGAATATGCCCGCGTGCCTGCAAAGCCGGACGACTTCTCCGCCCACCTTTATTTCATGACCAACCCAAGCTTGTCGGGACGTGGAAGCGCCTTGAAGGAAGGCCAGAAACGGGCTCCGCGGCTTGTCCTCAACAAAACCTGACTCATGCAGCTCAGCCGGATCGACGCGGCCGTTCTCGCCGAAACCGAGGCCGCGCCGACCCCGCTGGTAGCGGTGATCGACTTGGGGTCGAACTCGATTCGGTTGGTCGTCTTCAGCGAACAGGTTCGCGTCCCGTTTCCTATGTTCAATGAAAAGGTCGTCTGCGGGCTCGGCCGCGGCGTCCGCTCGACGGGCCGGCTCGATCGCCAAGGCATCAGGGCGGCGCACGAGGCGCTCACCCGCTACGTCGGCCTGGCGCGCGCCATGAATGTCTCGCGGCTCGATGTCCTGGCCACGGCGGCCGTGCGTGAAGCCGACGACGGTCCGGACTTCGTCGCTGATCTGGAGAGGCGTTTCGATATCCGAGTCCGGGTTCTGTCCGGACCCGAAGAATCGCGCCTTGCCGCAAGGGGCGTCGCGGCCGTGCGGACGAATGCGGACGGGATCATGGGGGATCTCGGCGGCGGCAGCCTCGATTTGGTCATGCTCGACAAGGGAGAGCTGGGTGCCGACGCCTCGCTCCTGCTGGGCCATTTGTGGCTGACCGAGGTTTCCGGCGGCGACCGCGAGGCGGCGCGTAAGATCATCGACGATGCCCTGGCGGCGATTGCGTGGCTGGGCGACGCCGGCGGACGCAGCCTTTTCGCCGTTGGCGGTGCGTGGCGGACCCTCGCCGGCGTCTCCATCAGCCAGTCCGGCCGTCCCTTGCACGTCATCGACGAGTATACCATCAGCGCGCGCGAAGCCGCCGATCTGACCCACGCGATCGCGCGTCTGAGCCCGGCGACGATCGCCCGGATTCCGGGTGTGTCCCGCGGCCGCCTGGACACGCTTCCGTTATCGGCCCTGATAATGGAGCGGCTCTTGCACGCGGCCCGGCCGAAGCGCGTGGTCTTCTGCGCGGGCGGGATGCGAGAGGGCCGGTTTTTCGAGGCCTTGCCGCAATCCGCCGAGAGGATCGATCCCCTGATCGAAGGCTGCGAGGCGCTCGCGCGCCGGCATCGGCGCTTTGGTCTCGACGGGCGGGAACTCGCCCGATGGATGGCGCCGCTGTTCGCGGGCGATGACGTGATCGACGCTCGCCTTCGCCTTGCCGCCTGCCACCTAAGCGACATCGTCTGGACCGAGCACCCCGAATACCGAGGCGCCATTGCGCGCCAGAGAATCCTTTATGTTCCGTTGTGGGGCGTGAGCCACCGCGAACGGATTCTCATCGCGCTATGCGTCGGTTTTCGCTACCAGCGCGACGCCGCGGCGGGAGAGGTCGCGCAGACCCTTCTCAAGGAACACGAGGTTAGAAACGCGCACGCCGTGGGCCTCGCATTGCGCTTGGCGTTTACGCTGAGCGGCGGCGTACCCGATCTGTTGTCGCGGACGCGGCTGAAGCGCAAGCGCCAGCAAGTGACGCTCGTTCTGCCGGATGGCGGGAAAATCTTTGAAGGCGAAAAGGTGGAACGTCGATTGCGATCGCTTGCCAGGGTTCTCGGCCTCGTGTCCACCGTCACCGTCCAAGGCAAACGCCGCTCCTAACGTAGCGTCGACGCGGGCGCGATCGAGACGACCGTCAACCGATTGCCCTTGGCTGCCAGCGCCATCTCGCCGCGAAGAAGCTTTAACGCATCTTGGCCGAAGACGTCGCGTCGCCACCCGTGGAGCGCCCGCACGGGTGCGTTATCACCTTCCGCGGCGATGCCCTCGATCTCGGCGCTCGAGGCGACGAGCTTTTGCGCGACCCCGTATTCGTCGCACTTCGCCTTGAGCAATACCTTGAGAAGGTCCACCAACGGTCCCCCTGAGGTTGCCCGCGTTTCGCGCCCGTCGGCCCGGGGACGGTCCGACTCGGGAACGCTGAGGCCGCGCCTCACCGCCGCAAGAACCTCGTCGACGCTCCGTCCCCGAATCGCCCCGCGCCCGAGCCGAACGCGCCCCAAATCGGCGGCCGTGGACGGCGGGTGGTGCGCGATCTCGACCAGAGCCTCGTCGCGCAGGACGCGCGCGCGTGGAATGTCCAGCCGTTGCGCTTCGGTATCGCGCCAAGCGGCGAGTTCCCTCAAGATCGCCAGAAATCGAGGGCTCGCGCGACCGATCTTCCCGATGCGCCGATAGGATTCGCGGGGATCGGCCGCGTAGGTCCGGGGGTTGATGAGCTCCGAAATCTCCTCGGTGAGCCACGGTTCGCGACCGTTTGCGGCAAGGGTCTCGGACAACCGTTCGTATACGGCGCGAAGATGGGTGACGTCGGATATGGCGTATTCGATCTGGCGGTCGCGCAAGGGCCTCAGCGACCAGTCGGTAAAGCGGAACGCCTTGTCAATCCGTTCGCCGGTCAGCTTCGCCACCAGGCGGTCGTAGGCGACTTGATCGCCGAACCCGCAGACCATCGCGGCAATCTGTGTGTCGAAGATCGGCGCCGGCAGGCGCCCCATTCGATGAAAGAAGATTTCCAAATCCTGCCTTGCCGCGTGGAACACTTTCAGGACCTGGGCGTTCGACAAAAGATCGTACAGCGGAGCGAAATCGATGCCTTCGGCAAGCGGATCGATCGCGCACTCGCGGTCCGATCCCGCCAGTTGAACGAGGCACAGCCTGGACCAATAGGTCTTCTCGCGCATGAACTCGGTGTCGACGGATATAAAGGATTCAGACGCAAACTGCCGACAGATCGCCGCGAGAGCGGCCGAATCGACGATCAAGCGATCGTGTGCGGCCATCACGCCGTGGATTCTGACTGCGACCCGACGTCGGGATCGAGCGCGAAGGCAAGGCCGAATATTTCGTATCGCATGGCTGAAGCGGATCCGAATGGCGGGGACGAGAGGGGTCGAGTCGCAATTGCCGGCGGCCTGGCCGCGGCACGGTGGGCTAAGTGGGCACGGTATCGTCCATGATGGTCGTCCGGTGCATGAGGCGTTCGTGCTCTTCCGCGTCGAAGTCCGTGGCGGCATGCAGGGTGGAGCGGTTGTCCCAAAGAATCGCGTCGCCGACCGACCAGCGGTGAACGTAGGTGAAGCGTGGCTGGGTCGCGAAGTCGCGAAGCTCGCTCAAAAGCGCGTCGCCTTCGCCCGCCGGCATGCCGACGACGGTGCCGGCCGAAATGTCGCCGATGTATAGCGATTTGCGCCCGGTCTCGGGATGGGTGCGCACCAGCGGATGGACCACGGACCCGTAGGCGGCCTTCTCCTCATCGGTCAGCGGCGGCCTGAACGGATAGTTGATGGGCCATGACTTCACCCGGCTGACGCGGTTTTTCAGGCCCTCTAACTTTTTCTTCATCGCTTCGGGCAGGGCGTCATGGGCGGCCGCCATGTTCGCGAACTTGGTGTCGCCGAGGCTTCTGCCATCTTCTTCGGGCACGACCAGGGCGTGCAGAAACGACGCCGCGGCAGGGATCGCGTTGTAAAAGAGATCGCTGTGCCAGAACTGGCCGCCGCGGCCCGAGCCGACCGGCTTGCCGTCGCGGACGATGTTCGACAGCACCAGGATCGGATAATGGTCGTGCATTCGTTCGTTCGGAATGGTTTCGGCGAGCCGCCCGAGGCGGCGGCTGAACGCGGTCTGTTCGGCCGGTCCCATAGCGTGCTGTTCCCGGAAAAGAAGAATCCCGTGGCTGAGGAAGGTCCCGTGGATCGCGCCGAACGATCGGTCGTCGAGCGGATGCGCCAGATCGGCGCCCAAAACCTCGGCGCCGAGATCCGGCGAAAGCTTCCGAAACTCCAGGTCCATGGAATACCGCCCTGATACCGAGGTCGCCGCACCGAGGACGACAATAGCAAACCGCGCGCACTCGTGCAGCGCCGGTCGATCCCCTGCGTGGGGAGGGGCACGGAAATCACCTTGCCATGACGATTGCTCTCGTGCACAGCATGGCGGGGTTGGAACCCAAAGCGGAGGACTGGATGCGCATCACCCGCATACGCGCCTACGCGCTCGAGCTGCCGCGCGAGGGGCGCTTCATGCTGTCGGGGGGGGCGGTTCACGACGTCGTTCGACACCACCATCGCGGTCGTCGATACGGACGTCGGAATCACCGGGATGGGCGAGGTCTGTCCGCTCGGTTCCACCTATCTGGCGGCCTACCCGGCGGGCGCGCGGACCGGGATCGCCGAGCTTGCGCCCACCCTGATCGGCGCCGATCCGCTGGAGCTCGACGTGATCAACCGGCGCATGGATGCCGCCCTGAAGGGACATCCGTACGTCAAGAGCGCGCTCGACATCGCGTGTTGGGATATCCTCGGCCAGGCGGCGGGACTATCGGTGTGCACATTGTTGGGCGGCCGGCAGAGGGACGCGATCGCTCTCTATCAGCCGGTTTCCCGTGGTGCGCCCCGGAAGATGGTCGCACAGGTCAAAAAGGCGCGCGCCCAGGGCTTTCGCACCTTCCAGGCCAAGGTGGGGGGCGAGAACGCGGACGATGACATCGAGCGCATTCGTGCCTTGGCCGCCGCGATCGAACCGGGCGAGCTGTTGGTTTGCGACGCGAACGGCGGTTGGACGGCGCACCAGGCCGCGCGGCTGGTGCGAGGCGTTCGCGACCTCGATTTCATGCTTGAGCAGCCCTGCGCGAGCTACGAGGAGTGCCTGACGATTCGCCGGAGGACGGACCGCCCGTTCGTGCTCGACGAAGTGATCGATTCGGTTCCCGCGCTTCTGCGCGCTCACGCCGACGGTGCCATGGACGCGATCAATCTCAAGATCTCCAAATTGGGCGGGCTCACACGTGCCCGCCGCTTCCGCGATCTGGGCGTGGCGCTTGGAATTCCCATGACGATCGAGGACTCGGGCGGCGGCGACGTTGCCGCCGCCGCGGTCGCCAGTCTTGCCCAGTCGACACCGCCGCCCCATCTCTTGTCCGTCGCCAACGCTTACTTCCAGGTCAAGGCTCACGTAGCCGACGGTTACTTGCGCGCGCGCCGCGGACGGGTCTCGGTCTCGGATCGGCCCGGGCTGGGCTTGACGCCCCGATTCGACGCGTTGGGCGATCCGTTCGTCGATGTCCGAAAGCCCGTGTAACCGGATTTACCGCGGTCTCGCGCGGACGCCCGATCATGAGGACGCAAGAAAGGAATGTGGTGACGATGCGACTTGGCGCATGGATTTCCGCGGCGGCGATCGCGGCGGGTCTGCTGGCGGCCCATCCGGGGCCGGCAATGGCCGCGAAAGTTCTCCGCGTTACCCTGCAGCTTCCCAT
Organism: Rhodospirillales bacterium; assembly: GCA_030746935.1. Taxonomy (GTDB): domain Bacteria; phylum Pseudomonadota; class Alphaproteobacteria; order Rhodospirillales; family JASLLV01; genus JASLLV01. Next base: position 10,135 of record JASLLV010000078.1, read on the forward strand.
GGACAACCACCTCGGGCGCAACCTTCTCTTGTTCAAGGAGGATGTGGAGCGCGAAACCGGGGGCGAGGTCCGGGTCGAGGTTTATTCGTCGGCCGTCTTTTACAAGGACCACGAGGTTCCCGGAGCGGTCTCGTCCGGCGTCATCGAGATGGGCGTCGCCTCGCTGACCCAATTCGCCGGAACGATCCCGGCGGTGGACATCTTTTACGTGCCGTTCATGTTCCCCTCGGCGGGCGTTCTAAACCGATCGACCGAGCGCGGCAGTTCGGTGCGCGGTCCTCTGGACGCAGCGATCCTCTGGACGCAGCGATCCTCGAGACCGGCGCACGCGTTCTGTGGTGGCAGCCTTTCGGCGGCACCGTCCTGCTCAGCAAGAAAAGCCCGATCGTCTCTCCCGACGAGATCGCGGGAAAGAAGGTGCGGGTGTTCAGCAAGACCCTCGGCGAATTCGTCGAGGCCCTTGGTGGGACGGCGGTCGAGACGGCCGGCTCCGAGCAGCGACTGGCCTATGTCCGGGGCACCGTGGACGCCGGCATGACGGGCGTAACATCGGTGGTCTCCAGGGGTCTGTACGGGGCCATGGACCATCTGACCACCGTGGATATCGCGCCCGTCGAATTCGTGGTGTTGATCAACGAATCCGTGTGGCGGGGTTTCACCGAGGCCGAGCGCTCAACCATCACTGCTGCCGCCGGTCGCGCGGAAGCGAAACTTCGGGCCGAGGTGGAGCGACTCGAGGCCGAGGCATTCGAGACGGTGCGCGCAAAGATGAACGTCGTCGAGCTCGAGGCCGCGCAACTCGCGGCGTGGCGGATCTCCAATCGCCCGGTGCTCGACGCGTATCTCAAGCGATCGGGGACGCTCGGGCAAACGCTCGTCGACGCCGTCGACGCGCTTCGCTGAAGTCGCCCGCCGGCCAATGGGTCGCGGCACAAGCGCCGGGAATCGGCGGCATTGCGCTTGACAAGGCGCCGCCTTCCATGCGCTCTTGCGCCCGCCTCGCGCCCGCGACACGAGGCATCTCCGTTCCTCCGTTCCGGCGCCGCAAGATGCCTGGATCCATGCATCCTTACCGAACCCATACTTGTGGCGAATTGAGAAAGGCCGACGCCGGAATTCGGGCGCGCCTTTCGGGTTGGGTTCACCGCAAACGCGACCACGGCAATCTTCTCTTTGTCGATCTCAGGGATCATTTCGGCCTCACCCAGTGCGTGATCGATTCGTCCAGTCCGTTGTTCGCGACTCTCACGTCTCTTCGACCCGAAAGCGTGATCACCGCGACCGGAGACGTGGTCGAGCGTTCCGCCGACACCGTCAATGCCGCGCTTCCCACCGGAGATGTCGAACTCGCGATCGCCGAGATTCACGTGGAATCCGCTGCCGAAACCCTGCCGATACAGGTCGCCGGCGACGCGGAGTATTCCGAAGATATGCGGCTTCGCTACCGGTTTCTGGACCTCCGCCGGGAAGCGGTGCACCGCAACATCACGCTCCGCAACGAAGTCATCGCGAGCATCCGCCGGCGAATGATCGAAGCGGGGTTCATGGAGTTCCAGACCCCGATCCTGACCGCCAGCTCACCCGAGGGCGCGCGCGACTACTTGGTGCCCAGCCGCCACCACCCGGGCCTTTTCTATGCGCTGCCCCAAGCCCCGCAGCAGTTCAAGCAGTTGGTCATGATCTCGGGCTTCGACAAGTATTTCCAGATCGCACCGTGCTTTCGCGACGAGGATGCGCGCGCCGACAGATCGCCGGGAGAGTTCTATCAGCTCGACCTCGAGATGGCCTTTGTCACCCAAGACGACGTGTTCGCGGCGATCGAGCCGGTCTTGGGCGGGGTCTTTCGCGAGTTTTCGCCCGAGCGCGAGGTCACCGACGCCCCATTTCCGCGCATCTCCTATGCCGACGCGATGCTCAAGTACGGAAGCGACAAGCCGGATCTCCGAAACCCGCTCGAAATGGCGGACGTGACCGAAGCGTTCCGCGGATCGGGCTTCTCCCTGTT
>JASLLV010000079.1 GCA_030746935.1 Rhodospirillales bacterium
CCGGGCGGCTCCATCTCGGCGGCCTGGGCGGTAATGAACTACTTGGGCCACGACGGGTACTTGCGCCTCAACGAGCGACTGATGGCGATGCGCCAGCGCTATATCGACGGCATCAACGCCATCGACGGCGTCAGCATCAACGGCGAGCCCCACTCGCTCATCATCACTTACAGCGCCGAGGGTGACGACGTGGACATGTTCGCCGTCGCCGACGAGCTTTCGAAACACGGCTGGTTCGTCGGCCGCCTGCGCCAGCCGCCGGGAATCCTCATCGGGCTGTCTTTGCCGCACGAGGCGGTTCTCGACGAGTATCTGACCAACCTCGCCGACGCGGTCGAAACCGTTCGCGCCACCGGCACCAAGGGAGACGCGGAGGCACCGCCCACGTACTAGACCATGGACTCATAAGCGGACAACGGATTGGGATTGCCGTGCGAATGTCCGGTTTCCGATCAAGGTCGGACGCTCTGGCGAGCCGTCATCCATGTCGCCTTCCAGCCACAAGCGGTCATGGTGGCACAAAAGCGTTTCAGCCTCGTGGCTCCGCACCCGTTTCTGCTTTCCTCGGTCTCTTGTGCCCCGTGATTTGAGGTGCGCACCATCTCGACCTGGGTCAGTGTGCTGTGCCGCGGCCGCGTGGTGGAGACGTGTTCGACCGAAACCGTATTTGCCGCGCCGCGTCACCGCTACACTCAGATGCTGCTGTCTTCCATTCCCGTGGTCAGCGAGGACTACGAGCGGATCAAGCCAGCTTGGTCGTGGGACAAGGAACTGGCGGGCGGCGATAGGGTTTCGGAGATGGGCTGCGCCTTCTCTCCGCGCTGTCTCTACATGCTCGACCCGTGCAAGGCTCAACAGCCGCCGCTGAAGCACGTGGACTCCGGGCACTTGGCGGCGTGCCACAACACCGGCTACGAACCTATTCGAATCGGAGCCCTGAATGATTCGCGTTGCGACCGACATCGGCGGAACCTTCACCGACATCGTTTATTACGAGCACGACGAAGTGACCGACACCGTCAGCCAGGTAGCGAGCTGGAAATGCGACACCGTGCCCGAGGACCTCACCTCGGGGGTGATGACGGCTATCGACGGGGTCGGCCTGAGCCCGAGCGAAATCGAATTCTTCGCCCACGGGACCACCGTCGTCATCAACACCATCGCCGAGCGCAAGGGGGCCAAGGCGGGCCTGATCACGACGACCGGCTTCCGTGATGTCCTGGAGATCGCTCGCGGCAACCGGCCGGACCTCTTCAATTTCCGCTTTCGCAAGCCGCCACCCTTCGTGCCGCGGTACCTGCGCCGCGAGGTCGAAGAGCGCACCAACCACCAGGGCGAGGTGGTATGCCCCCTCGACGCCGACGCGCTGAGCGAACTGGTCGCCTTCTTCCAGGGCGAGGGTGTGGAGGCGCTGGCGGTGAGTTTCCTGCACGCCTATGCCAACCCGGCCAACGAGGTCGCCGCGCTGGAGGCCCTGGGGCGGCTGTGGCCCGAGGTGCCGGTCGTCGCCTCCCACCAGACGACGCGCGAATGGCGTGAATACGAGCGCACCAACACGGCCGTGCTGTCGGCCTACGTCTCGCCGGTGGCCGACCGCTATCTCTCGACGCTGGAAAGCCGCCTGCGGGCCGACGGCATGAACAGACCGCCCTACATCATGCAGTCCAACGGCGGCGTGACCACGGTCGGCGACGCCCGCCGCAACCCCATCGCCATCCTCGAGTCGGGTCCCGCTAGCGGCGTTCTCGGGGCGGCGGCCCTAGCCCAGGCCATCGGTCGGCCCGATGTCATCGCGCTCGACATCGGCGGCACGACCGCCAAGTGCTCGCTGATCGAAGGCGGCAAGCCGGCGATCACCACCGACTACCACGTCGAGGCCAACCGGGAAAATCCCGGCTATCCCGTCAAGACGCCGGTCATCGACATCGTCGAGATCGGCACCGGCGGCGGCAGCATCGCCTGGATCGACGAAGGGGGCCGCCTGTTCGTCGGACCGCGCAGCGCCGGCGCCAATCCCGGGCCGGTCGTCTACGGCCGAGGCGGCGTTGAGCCGACGGTGACCGACGCCCACGTGCTGACAGGGCGCATCGACGGGGGCAACGTTCTCGGCCGCGAGGGCGGCGGTGATGTGGAGGCAGCGCGGCGCGCCTACGCCGAGCTGGGGGCTACCGTCGGCGTGACGGCCGAAGAGATGGCCCACGGGGTACTACGCATCGCCGACGTCAATATGGAAAACGCCCTCAAACTGGTGTCGATCAACCGCGGCCACGACCCGCGCGAGTTCGCCCTCGTCGCCTATGGCGGCGGCGGGCCGCTGCACGGCGCCACCCTGGCGACCGCCCTCAACGTGCCCGAGGTGATCATCCCCGCCAACGCGGCGGTGTTCTCCGCCTGGGGCATGTTGCAGACGGACCTGCGCCGCGACTACATCCAGACCGGCACCGCCCGCCTCGACGACGCCGATCCGTCGCGCCTGGAGGGCGCCATCGAGGCGCTGGAAGCCGAGGCCCGCGACGGCTTCTCGGCCGAAGGGATGGACGGCGGCCGCCATGTCGTCGAGCGCGCCGCCGACATGCGCTACCGGGGGCAGGAACACACCGTCAAGGTTTCCCTGCCGGGCGGACCCGTGGACGAGCCGGCAATTGCCGGTTGGATCGAACGCTTCCGCGACGCCCACGACCGCCTCTACCGCATCCGCCTCGACGTTCCCGTGGAGTTGGTCAATTTCCACCTGACCGCCTATCGGATCATCGCCAAGCCGCCGATCGTGGCGCGCGCCATCGAGACGGCGCCGGTCGAGGATGCGCGGATCGGTCGCCGCCGGGTCGACTTCGGCGAGGCCGGGATGCATGAGGTGCCGGTCTACGAGCGCTCCCGCCTGCGGCCCGGCATGGAGTTGGAGGGCCCTGCCATTGCCGAGGAACGCGGCGCGGTGGTCCTCGTCTGGCCCGGTCAGCGGGCCGAGATCGACGGCTTCGACAATTTCATCATCAGGACCGGAGAGTAGGATGGCTGCCGCGGGTAAGAACGTCGACTACTTCACCGTCGAGGTTATCCAGATGGCCCTGCTGGCCATGGGGGACGAGATGTTCACCATCCTGCAGCGCACGGCACACAGCCCACTCATCTTCGAGACCCTGGATTTTGCCGTTGGCGCCACCGATGCCGACGGCGAGATCGTTGCCATGGGCAACGGCGTGACCGGATTCCTGGGCACCCTGGACATGGCGGTGAAGGACGTCATCGCCAAGTTCACCCAAGCCGGGAATCTGGACACCGACGACATCGTTCTCCTCAACACGCCTTACGAAGGCGGCGGCAGCCACCTTTCGGATATCTCCCTGGTGATGCCGGTGTTCGACCAAGACACCATCGTCGGTTACGTGGTGAACAAGGCCCACTGGTCCGAGGTCGGCGGCATGGACCCGGGCAGCGTGACCACCAATTCCACCGATATCTTCCAGGAGGGCCTGCACTTTCCCTGCGTCAAGCTGTGCGAGGGTGGGCGCATGAATGAAGCCCTGGTCGAGATGATCCGCGCCAACGTGCGGCTGCCCGACATGTCCATCGGCGACATGTGGGCGGGTGTCTCGGCGTTGCGCATGGGCGAACGCCGCCTCAAGACCCTGATCGAAAAATATGGACGAGAGGCCGTGCTCGCCGCCATGGAAAGACTGCTGGACTACGGCGAGACCATGGCCCGGCAAAGCCTTGCCAAGCTGCCCAAGGGAACCTTCACGTCGTCCGACTTTCTGGACGCCGACGGCCTCGGTAACGGCCCCTTCGAGGTCAAGTGCGCGGTCACCATCACCGACGACGAATTCATCTGCGACTTCACCGGCAGCCATCCCCGGGTGCCGGGTTCGATCAATTGCTCGTACGTCAACTTGGCGTCGCGGGCGCGTGCCGTCTTCCGGGCGGTGACGGTACCCAACATCGCCACCAACGGCGGCATGTATCGGCCGCTCAAGGTGATCTGCCCGCCCGGTACCATCTTCACCGCTCTGTCGCCGGCCCCCACGTCGACCTATTACGAATCCGCCATCATGGCCCTCGACATCCTCTGGAAGGCGCTGGCGCCGCACTTTCCGGAACGCCTGTCGGCGGGCAATCTCGCTTCCACCGCTTCCATAGGGGTGACGGGCAACGATCCCGAGACGGGGGAATTCTGGTACATCTTCGGCCCCTTCGTCGGCGGCTGGGGGGCGGAGGTCGCCCACGACGGCGGACGCGGCCAGTTCTGCGCCGCCAACGGACAGACCTTCAACATACCCATTGAGATCACCGAAGCCCGCTACGGCGTCGTCGTCGAGCGCTACGCCTTCCACACCGAGCCGGGCGGACACGGGCAGTTCCGCGGCGGCAACGGGGTCTATCTCGACTACCGGGTGAGCGGCGACAGGGTGATGCTCGCCGCCGGGGTTGGACGCCACAAGTACCCGCCCTGGGGGGTCGCCGGGGGCGCCGACGGCTCGTACAGCTACGTCAAGGTGATCCGCCGCGACGGCTCGGAGGAGGTCTACGGCAAGATCTCGCGGATCGCTCTCGAAAAGGGCGACTTGATTCGCCTTGCGACGGCCACCGGCGGCGGCTGGGGCGACCCGGCAATGCGAGACCCGATGCGCGTCCGAGACGACCTGCGTGACGGCTTCATTACCGCCGAGGTGGCGCGCGAGGTCTATGGCGTCGAGGAGCAGGATGGCTAAGTCCCGTTCCCTCGAAAATGTTCTCGACGACGCCGTCGGCAAGAGTCTCGTCGGCTGCGCCCTCGGCGTTTCGCGGGGCGGCCAAGACGTGGTCGCGCTGGCCCGCGGCAAAGCCGACCGCGAGGCGGCCCTTCCCCTGGACGCCAACGCGCAATTCCGCATCGCCAGCGTCACCAAGACCTTCGTCGCGGCGCTGGTGCTGCAATTGGTCGAGGAGGGACGCTTCGGCCTCGGCGAGCGCTTGGCGCGTTGGTTGCCGGAACGGCCATTTGCCGATCGCGTTACCTTGCGCCAGGTACTCACCCACACCGGCGGCCTGCCGGTTTACAGCCTCTACGAACTCGACGACTTTCCGCCCCCCGACGCCGACCTGCCGCGCACCATCTACATCGATCACGCCTACGAGCGGACGCCGCCGAAACCGCCCGGCGGTCCCTTCGAATATGCCAACGTGGGTTCGCGGGTCTTGGGCCATATCGTCGAGCAGGAGACCGGAGAGAGCCTCACCCGCCTCATGGAAGCGCGATTGCTCGAGCCCCTGGGGCTCACCGACACGCTTGCCAGCGGCTGGCGGGGACCGCCGCCTCGCCTGGCGCGCGGTTACTTGCATGAGGATTCCGTGGTCCGCGACGTCACCAATCGGGTGCCGCCCAACTACATGTGGTCGGGCGGGGACATGGTTTCGACGGTCGGCGACCTGACCCGCTGGGCGCGTGCCCTTTTCACCGGCGAGGTGGTGGGCGCCGCCCTTACCGAAGCCTTACGCACGGAACTGGTGGCCGGCGTCTTTGCCGGCTCTTCGATGAGCCACCATGGTCTCGGCGTGATGGTGTTTAGCCAGGATGGACGGCGCGTGTTCGGTCATCGGGGCTCGACGCCGGGCTTCGTCGGCATTGTCGGCTACGATCTCGACGACGATGTGGCGGTGGCGGTGCAAAGCAACAGCTATGCGGCGGATGCCCTGTCGGTCTTCCGCGGCGAGGTCGAGACCGTCCTCTTCGAGGCATTGCGGGCGGCGGCCGCCTAGGCGGCATACGGCGGCGGTGCTATCATCGCGGCGCGGCGAGCCACGATTAGTGGGAGTGAACGTCATGCGTATGCTCTGTCTCTCGCCCAGTCGACAACCGTGAGCGCGCTGATCTGCTGGCCAACCTGGCGCGGCCGGGGACTGCGGTCGACTTCATGTCCCTGCCCACCCCCAAGCACGTGGAGTGCCACTCCTACGAGGCCCTGGTGCTGCCCGACGTGGTCAGAATCGTTCGCGGCGGGGCTCTTTATGACTTCACGCGCCAGATGCATGACGAGTTGGGCGTGCCGGTGATCGACGCCCTGCAGGGGGCCTTCAAGTACGGTGAGTTCCTGGGCGACGCGACGCGGCGCTTGGGCTGGTACCCGAGCCGCAAGTGGGGCAGCGAGGCGCCGCCGGAAGACGAAATTCCCGATTGGGGCCTGTTCGACCAACCGACACCCGTCGGACCGGTCATCTGTGCCGGAGACGCCAGGGACGGATCGGCCGCCGCAGAACCCGCGGCCGTCAAAAGGGCGTCGGGCTGAAAGTGCCGACCGCGCCCCACGGCGATGGCCTGACCGAACGCAAGCGCGATCGGGTCCGCGATGCCATGCGCCGGGCCGACATCGCCGGGTTCGTGCTGTGCGAGAACGGCCGCACGCGTTACCTCACCGGTTACCAGCGCTATCACAGCGCAACCCAGTTCGCCCCGGCCCACGCCGTCGTCATGACGCTGGATCATGGCCCGATCCTGATGGTCCCGCGCCACATCGTGGCGGCGGCCGAGAAATGTGCCGCCGATCGGGTGATCGAATATCCCCAGTCGCAGGCCGACAAGGTGGCTACCCTGGCCGAGCTTCTAACGACGCTCGGACTGGCCGATGAGCGCCTCGGTATCGAGTTCGAGTTCATGCCCCACGGGTTTGCCGCGGCCCTTGGCCAACGCTTGCCCAAGGTCCGCCTCGTCGACGCCTCGCCGGTCATGCGCGGCGTGACCGGGATCAAGTTCGCGGAAGAAATCACCATCCTTCGCGAGGCCGCCCGCATCGCCGACCTCGGCGTCGCCGCCGCAATCGAGGCAGCACGGGAAGGTGCGAGCGAGATCGAGATCGGCGCGCGGTCCTCGGCATCGATGCTGGACGCGGGCGCCGAGTTCGTGAATCACATGACCATCCGCTCGGGTCCCCATGCGGCCGCTCTTTTTCCGTTACTCACGTCACGGCGGCTGGCGAAGGGGGATTGCGTGCAGATCGATATCGGCTGCGTCTACCAGGGCTACGTGTCGGATACCAACCGCAGCATCGTGATCGGCCCGCCGACGCCGGAACAGCGCACCCTCATGGAGGTCGGCCAAGGTATGCTGGAAGCGGGCCTGGCCGCCGTTCGGGCCGGCATTGAGGCGGCCCACCTATGGCGCGTCTGCCGGGACGTAGCGGCAGCGAGGGATCTGTCCCAATGGATGGCGATCCCCTTCGTCGGCCACGGCATCGGCCTCAGCCTTCACGAACCGCCGCTGATCGCGCCGGAGTCGCCCGACGTGCTGGCCGAGGACATGGTCCTCGCTCTCGAACCCGGACTGTTCATTCCCGGCATCGGCGCCAGTCGCCCCGAAGATATGCTGCGAGTGACGGCGGATGGCTGCGAGCTTCTGACCCACCATCCTCGAGATCATGACATGCTGGCGGAAACTGACCTGCCCTCATCGAGTGGTCCACGTATCGAGTGAAAGTTGGCCACTCTATATTGCGGAGGAACCGATGCCGCGTCGGAGATTTATGGCGGAACAAAGAATCGGCAAGCTGCGTGAGGCGAAGGTGTGGTTGCGCGCCCTGGGTTCAACTTAGGTGAAGATCGGGAACGAAAGCGTCGACCAACTTCCAATAGCGCTGGCATCGTATTTGTCGGATCGACGCAGGCGATCGCAACCGCATCGCGGTTCCGATCAACCGCCATCGGCTCTGGGCGCGTTCCTCTTATCTCGCGGACGCTTCTTCGCCCTCGGCCGCGATGTCCGCGATCCGCGTCATCAACCGCCGCACGCCTGCGAGCCGGGACGGCGCGTCGTGCCAAGCTTGTCTGTAGACCAGCCTGTGGTCCGGGCGCAGCCGCGCCGTCCCATTCTCGGCCGTGATGAAGTCGACCAGCCCGGCCGGATTGGGGAAGCGGCCGCCACGGAATGAGATCACGGCGCCCTTCGGGCCCGCCTCCACCTTGTCCGCCGAGGCCGCGCGGCACGCCCCTTTGATGGCGACGGTCTCGAGCAGATTGTCCACCTCGTCCGGCAGTTCGCCGAAGCGGTCGATCAGCTCGGCCGCGAAGGCGTCGATCTCGTCTCGCGTCGAAAGACCGGCGATGCGCCGATACAGGCCCAGCCTGACGCCGAGCTCGGCGACATAGCGTTCCGGGATGCGCACCGGAATCCCGATGCTGATCTGCGGGCTCCAGTCCTCGTCGCGCTCGCGCCCGTCGTCGGAACCGCGCGCCTCGGTCACCGCTTCCTCGAGCATGTGCTGGTAGAGCTCGATGCCGACTTCGCGAATGTGCCCCGACTGCTCGGCCCCGAGCAGGTTGCCGGCGCCGCGGATGTCGAGATCGTAACTCGCCAGCGTGAATCCGGCGCCCAGCGAATCGAGCGTCTGCATAACCTCGAGCCGGCGCGCCGCCGCCCTTGAAAGCTCCTTTCCGGGTGGCAATGTCAGGTACGCGTACGCCCTGATCTTCGAGCGCCCGACGCGCCCGCGCAGCTGGTACAACTGGGCCAGGCCGAACAGATCGGCGCGGTGGATGATGATGGTGTTCACCGCCGGCAAATCGAGCCCTGATTCGATAATGTTGGTGGAAAGCAAGACGTCGTGGGCGCCGTCGTAGAACGAGGCCATGGCGTCCTCGAGTTGCCGCGGCGCCAAGCGGCCGTGGGCCGTCACCAGATCGACTTCGGGCACCAGGCGGTGAAGTGAGCCGGCGAGACGATCGATGTCGGCGATGCGGGGACAGACGTAAAAGGTCTGTCCGCCGCGCTCGCGCTCGCGCAGGATCGCCTCGCGAACCACGACCGGATCGTAGGGCAAAACGAACGTACGCACCGCCAGCCGGTCGACGGGCGGCGTCGCGATCAGGCTGAGCTCGCGCACGCCCGTGAGCGCCATCTGAAGGGTGCGCGGGATGGGTGTCGCACTCAGCGTGACCACGTGGACGCCCGCCTTCAGCTTTTTCAGCTTTTCTTTGTGCGTGACGCCGAAGTGCTGCTCCTCGTCGACGACGAGGAGTCCGAGATCGCGGAAGCGGACGCCGTTGGCGAGCAGCGCGTGGGTCCCGATCGCGATATCCACGGTGCCGTCGGCGATGCCCGCGCGCACCTCCTTCGAACGCTTCGCCGATACGAGGCGGGACAGTTGCCCGACTTGCACCGGATAGTGCGCGAACCGATCGGCGAACGTCATGTTGTGCTGGCGCGCGAGCAGCGTGGTCGGGACGACGACCGCGACCTGTTTGCCCGCCATGACGGTGGCGAACGCGGCGCGCAGCGCCACTTCCGTCTTGCCGAAGCCGACGTCGCCGCAGATCAGGCGGTCCATGGTGATGCCGCTCTCGAGACCGGCGAGCGTCTCGTCGATAGCACGGGACTGGTCTTCGGTTTCATCGTAGGGAAACTGGGCGCAGAACTCGTCGAAGGCTTCTTGCGCTCGCGGGATCCGGGGCGCCGGGTCCACGGCGCGTTTCGCCGCCACCTTGATCAACTCGGCGGCCATGTCTCGGATCCGCTTCTTCATCCGCGCTTTGCGCGCCTGCCACGCCGCGCCGCCCAACCGGTCGAGCGATACGCCGCCCCGGTCGGAGCCGTAGCGTGACAGCATCTCGATGTTTTCGACCGGCAAGAACAGCTTGTCCTCGCCCGCGTAATGGACGCGAAGGCAGTCGTGCGGCGCGCCCGCGACTTCGATGTTCGCAAGCCCTTCGTACCGGCCGATCCCGTGATCCATGTGGACCACGAGGTCGCCTTGGGCAAGCGACGAGGCCTCGGCGATGACGTTCTCTGGCTTGAGGTTTTTTCGCGCCGACCGCCGGGCAAGCCGTTCACCCAGGATGTCCTGCTCGGCGATCGCTGAGAAATCGGCGGTCGTGAAACCCCGCTCGAGGCCGACGACGGCAAGCGCCAAAACGCCCCCCCTGCCCCGGCCTTCGGCCTCGGCCGAGTCCGATACTTCTGCGATTCGCCCAAGGCCGTGGTCGCCGAGGACGGAGCGCAGCCGCTGCGCCGATCCCGCGCTTTGGGCGAACAGGATCACCCGTCGGCTGGCGGCGGTCTCGGCTTTCACGTGCTCGCCGAGTGAGTCGAACAAATTGACGCCGGGGGTGACGCGCGCCTCGGCGAAATCCCTTCCCGGCCGCCCGCCGGCATCGACCACCGCGCCATCGGTTTCGGGCGCGGCAAAGGGCGAAAGCCACACACAACGATACCGTTCCGCCAATTCGTCCCATTCGCCTGCGCCGAGATAGAGCCGGTCCGGAGGCAGCGCGCGATAGGCGGACAACCCTTGGGCCTCGTCGCCGTCATAGCGCAGCCGAGCGTGGTAGTACTCGTCGATCAGCGCGAACCGCGCGGCGTGGGCCTCGTCCGCCTGATGGTCGAACACGACCGGCGCGTCGGCCAGATAATCGAAAAGCGATTCGAGGTGTTCGTGAAAGAGCGGCAGCCAGTGCTCCATCCCGAGATGCCGTCTGCCGGCGGAAACGGCCGTATAGAGCGGATCGTCCGTACCCGACGTGGCGAGCGTGGCGCGGTAGCCTTCGCGAAAACACGTCACCGCGCTTTCGTCCATCGCGAACTCGTTGACCGGCTTGAGCGCGATGGAGTCCAGCTTGCCCGTCGTTCGTTGGGTTGTGGCGTCGAAGACGCGGATTCCTTCAAGTTCGTCGCCGAAGAAATCGAGGCGCACCGGCCCATCGTGGCCCGGTGCGAAGACGTCGACGATGCCGCCGCGCACGGCGAATTCGCCGGGCTCCATGACCATCTCCGAGGCGCGGTAGCCACTGTCTCCGAGGAACGCGACCAACTCTTCGGGTTCCAGCGGCTCGCCGGACGCGACGCGCCGGATCTTGCCTGCGAACCACGCCCGCGGCGGAACCCGTTGCAGGACCGCCGAAATCGTCGTCACGGCCACCCGCGGGACGCCTTCGGGGCGCGCATCGAGCAGCGCGGTCAGGGCCTCGATACGCCGGCTCACGATGTCTGCGCGCGGCGAGACGCGGTCGTACGGAAGACAATCCCAGGCGGGGATATAGACGGCCTCGAGCGCAGGCGCGAAGAACCGCATTGCGTCTAGCGTTCGCGCCGCGCGAACGTCGTCGCGGGCGACGAACACCAGATCGGCGCCACTCAGCCCCGCTGCGCCTCGCTCGGCGAGCGCTTCATTCGCCCAGCGTCCAAGAAGGACGGCGTCGAACCCTTCGGGCGCCCCGCAAACCGTGACACCCTCGGAACGCTGCAGCGATTTGATAATTTGTTTCAAGGCACTATTCGTGCTTATTGAATTTTTGGATCAAATGCATGACGTCGTGATCGTGGGCGGCCGGGACCGCCATATTGCCTGAGATCCAGGCGAACAGGTCGGCGTCGCGCTCTTCGATCAGGGATTCAAGCCGATCCAGTTGATCATCGTCCAGCTCGGCCACGTGCCCTTCGGCGAAGCGTCCGAGCATGAACTCGATCTCGCGCGTTCCGCGGTGACACGCTCGAAAGAGTAGTCGTTTTCGGCGAACGTCCAGGGTCACGATTGTTGCCGATTTCGCGTTTGTGCGGACCTTTCGTATTCCTAGTGTTCCGCTCTAAACAAAGGATTCCCAACAGGCGGATTTAATGCGAATCTGGCGGTATGGGCAAGAAAGTGAG